>CALMUA010000206.1 GCA_937872775.1 uncultured Ruminococcus sp. | reverse complement strand
AGGAAAATTTATGAACAGATTTTATATTAAAACAATAGCTTTTTGTACATCGCTCCTCTTTCTGGGATGTGGATTAAAGGTTAATGCAGAGAATATTCCAATGTACGGCGATATAGACGGCAATGGAAACGTAGAGGTGACAGACCTTACAATGCTCAGTATTTATCTTCTCAAAGACATAGAACTGGATTCTGAACAGATTTTATTGGCTGACTGTAATGGTGACGAAAAAGTTAATCTTGCAGACCTTGCACTTCTCAAACAATTTATTTTAAAAGACAATGTAATACTAGGCAAAAAAGATGAGAATTCTTTTGTTCATTCTGCATTAATGATGAACGGTGTACCTGATGATGAATTTATTAAAAAGAATAATATTACAGTAGTCGGGGCTAACGCATACAGAATGACAACAGTTGTAATACCTATCCGTTCTGATGACGAATTGTCGGAATATCTTGATAATCTGGGTGAAGATAAATATTACGGTCAGGCGGATAAAGAAGAAATAGACAGAGCATTCGATGGATATGACAAAGATTTTTTTGAAAAAAATACGCTGATTATTTTTACTGCATCTATGCCTGATGATTTCTCACTTAATGTAGACAAAATTGATATTACAGAGGAAAACATGAACGTATATATATCCGGAAAAAATATAAGTAATATCTCGCTTTGCTCATTATATTCATGGGTAATTAAAGTTGAAGTACCAAATGAAAAATACAATAATCAGTCAGCAGATTGTATACTGGATTCTGGTTCCTTAGTGTATAAAAGATCCTGATCCTCTCAGATAATTTATTTTATTTGCAATAGAAATATTAAAGGGTGGTATAACCAGTAAGGAGTTATATCACCCTTTAGTTTATTTGAAATAAATATCCGTGAAATTTGAAAATTTATTAATAAAACCTCCAATGTACTTATAAATATATGATTTAACAGTCTCCGATATACACCTGTAATTAATTCATACTTTTCAGGAATATGAGCTATTATAAAACAAATTTCATGGCTGAGAGCTTTGTTTTTTTATAGCTCAATACCAACAAATAATAACCTTTAATAATGCGGTTTAACAAAAAAAGCTTGAAATGTATAATCGTTTATTATATAATTAAGAATGTATACTTTTATAATTCTCAATTTCTTCAAAAGAGGTGAACAGATTGCTTGGACAGCATAAATTCAGACTTAATACAGTCTTTCAGGATGAAAAGACATACATGATACTTTATCTGAGAAAAAAAGAACGTATAAATGAAAGTCTTCTTCAATCCATAAAACAAAAAAATTATTCGGAATTTCTTAATGCCATGTGGACAAAATCAGGCGGATTCAATAAACTTACATATGAAATAAGCAACCTTGTAAGCCTTTCTGAATACATAAAAGCCGAAATGCCTCAGGAAAAATATTTTGATATCATATCTCAGATACAGAAAATATACGAAAAATGCTGTAAATCATCAATGCCGGCCAACAATCTTATATGTGATTTAAAATATACATACTACCATCCAATGAAGAAAAAATTATATATGGCGTATGCGCCTGTAATCAACGGAAAATACACTTCAAATATTGTAAAATTTCTCTACTCACTCAACCGTAAAGCTTCTGTAATTGTCTCAGACAGCAATATAATGAATAAATACAACGAATTTCTTGAAACTCACCTGTTCCGTCAGAAAAAAAATAAAGATAAAAACCTGGCGTTTTCTTATAATGACCTTTATAATTTTCTGCACGACTATGAAATAAAAAAAGAACCGGTAGCTTCTGCTGCAAATATTTCTCTGGCAGAACCGACTGTTATTTCTCATGATAATTATTTCATGCCAGCACAGAAATCTGAGAAAAAATCTACAGGAACAATAAAAGTCTCCCAGCCGGACAGGACACCAAAGCCGCTGCAGAAACCTGAAAACACTTCTGTACCGTACATCCAGAGTTCTGACGGTGCTGTATATTGTATTGACCATGTACCGTTTTCAATAGGCAGGCATAGCAGCTCTGACCTTATTCTGAATAACCTTAATATTTCATCATACCATGCGTCAATAATATTGGAAAACGGAAGCTATTTTCTTAAAGATAAAAACTCAACTAACGGAGTATTTATCAACGGAAAAAAGATAAAATGCGAAAAGCTAAATGACAATAACGTCTTTAAAATATATGATATTCCGTTTACATTTCACAAGGATCATGATCTGTTGTCTGCCGATACCGGAATTTTACCGGCACAGACCTGTGAAGCAAAATCACATGAATTTCATGATGGATATGAAGCATATATACAAAACGTATCATCAACCGAAAAATTTTATATTATTTCTTATCCATGTACCCACAGGGATCTTCCCGGAATTGAAATAGCTAAGCACGAGAATCAGGTGATGATAAGAAACATTTCCTGTCATTCACTTAAAATCGAAACAGAAACAATCAATGAAGGCAGTGAATTTTCACTTTACTCCGGATGCTCGTTCTGTATCGGCACAGAAAAATATGTTTTCTATATATCTTAGAAAAAATTTGTGAGTGTAAATATGAAACCTGTTGTCTCAGAGGCGGGTGATATTTTACTGATCTATTAATGGGATCCAGCTAAATACGAAAGGAACGACACTATGGATTATCTTTTTTCATATTGTACAGATAAAGGGCCATGCAGGGATGTTAATCAGGACTCACTGTGCTTTAAATCTGCTGAATATAAAGGAAATACATTTCTTCTTGCCGCTGTATGCGACGGAATGGGTGGGTTGTCAGACGGTGAAAATGCAAGTGCATATGTAATAAAAAAACTTTCGCAGTGGTTTGAAAACAACCTTGCTTCACTTCTGCACAGAAAAAAAAGAATACTTGATATACGGAAAAATCTCGATGAATACATACACATGGTAAATGACAAAATAAACAAATATTCAGCCAAAAACAATAAAATGCTCGGTACGACCATGACTGCCATAATTGTACTTACCGATATAAATAAAATACTTACTGCACATGTCGGTGATTCACGTGCATATAAAATATCAGATAATGAAATAACGCTTATTACAAACGATCATTCTGTTGTAGGAGAAGAAGTCCGGAACGGTTTTCTTACAGAAGAGCTTGCAAATTCGGACGAACGTCAGAATCAGCTCACAAAATGCATAGGTGCTGATTTTTATGATATTTCATATGATTATACTATTAACGATATGGAAAGCTGCGTCTATATGCTGTGTTCGGACGGATTCAGAAAAAAAATCTCATCATCTGAATTTTCAGAAAGCTTAAAGCCATCAGAAATTACAGATAAAATTAAAGCAGAGAATACTCTCAGAAGGCTTACAGAGCTTAACATTCAGCGTGATGAAACCGATAATATAACATCACTTCTCCTCAGAATAATATAGAAAGGCAGTGAAGCATCAATTGCTTAGCAACGGCTACATACTTGAAAACAGATATCTTATTGACTGCAGTATAGGAAAAGGCGGAACCTCAGAAGTATTCAAGGCATTTGACCTTAATGCGGGACATGCGGTAAGAGCAGTCAAAGAAATACATGGTGACAATATACAGGAAAAAGAGCTTGAGTCGATTCTTATGGCTGAGCTTTATAAGAACAACACACACTCAAATTTTATTCCTAATATTATTCACAGATTCAGAACAAACGACACGCTTTTTATTGTTATGGATTATATTGACGGTACTGATATGTCAGAACTTCTGCACAACGGTCCTCTTCCGTATAAAAAGCTTGTCGAATACGCAAAGGATATATGTCTTTTCATATCATTCATGCATGACAACGAAAAAATATACAGTGATATGAAGCCCGACAATATTATGATTATTAACAATAATGAAAATATCAACGTGCTGGATAAAGCCCAGAAATACAGCAGCCTTAAATTTGTTGATTTCGGTGCTACAATAAAAAACGGTGAGTCAACTATCGCATTTACACCGGAATATGCAGCACCGGAACAATTTACAGGCCAGTTTAACCGCAGCATATTTCCTGATAAAAGGACGGATATTTTTAATATTGGTGCAACATTATATCATATGGCTACCGGAAGGCTTCCGCTTTCTGTTTTTTCTTCCGACGGTACATCAGAACACAATCTCAGAAATTCATATGAACGTTTTTTGTTTACGGATAAGGATAAAGGTATAAATAAAAACCTTAAAAAAATTATTTCACGCTGCGTAAATGATGATGCCAGGTTCAGATACCAGTCATGCGGAGATCTTTACAAGGATCTTATACGACTTACAAGTCACAAGCAGATAAAGCTTGCAGCGCTCCTTGCAGCCGGTTCACTGATTTTTCTTTCTCTTGGGATTTTTGCTTCTTTCCGGTGTAAAAAACTCAGTTCAAATGAATATGAAAATTATATTGATGCTGCCCGCAATGCCACAGCACTTGACGAAAAAATAAATAATTATAAAAAAGCCATAGGACTTGAGCCTGGTGATCAGACAGCTTATCTCGGATATATAAAAGCGTGCAAATATGATGATAATGACAGCGATAAAACAAATGATGAATATTTTTCCCAAGAGGAAAAGGATTACCTTGACAAAGCCATATCTCAGCACAAGGCCGTGATGATAGAAAACGGAATATATGAAACAGTTGAATTTGAAACGGGCATTTTGTGCTGGTATTATCTCGAATACGGGCTTGAAAACAACACAAGCAACGATATAACAAGAATGAAAACTGCCTCGGCATATTTTGATAAGGCACGTTCTGGAACCACGCTTACCGATGAAAATTATCAGATGGCTCAGACATATTTCAGCATAGGTGATTTTTACCAAAGTATTTCATCACTTGTCCGTGAAGGAAAGGACAATGACGAAATATATAAGAACTTCTGGAACAGCATAAACAGTATGCTTGAGTTTATTGATGAAAGCAATGCAGACAATGACCTTATTCTTATGGAAACATATAACACGGCAATGAATGCATTAAGAAGTTACTCGGGAAAATTTGCTGCTAAAAGCACAGGAATAACTTACGAAGATCAGATGTCACTTTTCAACAATATAAAAAGCAGAGTTGACAGTGCCATTATAGATATTTCGACATCAGATGCAAAATACAGAAACGCATATGATTTAAAACAAAAGATAACTGAAATATATGACGACACTGAAACCCAGATAAACATATCATACGGAAAAGACCTTAAGAACACAGGTGCCGAGAAAAAAAGCGGGGTGAAAAAATGAATTTGTCAGTATGGGAAAACATTATGAGGCTCTCATTTATTTTTTCTGCTGCTTTCTTTATAGGAACAGTGATTGTAATAATAAAATTCAATATTGTTTCTGCACTGATATTTGAAATAAAGCAGAAGAAATCAGATAACAAAACCCAGACAAATAACATCCCTCCTCCGGATATCATTACTTCAACAGCCAAACCTATAACATCACCCGATACAGTACCGCAGATATCAGAAAAAAAGCTTACAGCCACTGTAAGCGTAAGAACTCCGCATAATTCCGGAACCGTTCCTGTTTTCCAGAACAAAGAACCGGAAAAGATAAAAACCGATGCCGCTCAAAAGCCTGTTACATCATCAGGTGTACATAAGGATACTATAATAATCAAAAAGCCGTCACCTGTTATTACAGAAAAACATAGTGATGACATATTCACCATAACCGAAAGTATAGTAATATCAAATGCTTCTGATAAAGATTTACTTAGCATAGACAAATCATAATAAAGAAAATGGAGTAAAAAATGTCAAAAAAAAATTTTTTAGTAATTGCAGCTATATGCGCTGTTTTTAACATTACAGCCGCTCAGAGCATAAATACATAACAAAAATCCGGCCGTCATTATCAGAAAAAATATCGCTTACTTCTAATGAATATTTACATATAACACAAAAAACGCAATAAAGAAATGGAGTAAAACATGTCAAGGAAAATTTTTTTAGGATGCATAGCTATATGTGCTGTTTTTAATATTGTAGCCATCCGGAGCGTAAGTGCATATTCAATTGATCTGTCAATTGAAAAAAAAGAAATATGCATTGATGATATACCGGCAGACAGGAAAGTCAGTCTTGCCATATCAATTTATAATAATCCGCCGACAAATCAGCTTGCTTTGCCAATAACAAAGGATTCTTCACTGAGCTTTGTAGGTTTTGTTCCCGTAAGCAGTATAGATCCGGTTTTTTCGGATAACTGTTCAAGCGGTATGCGGCCGGGTGATAATGACACAACCACTTTAACTTTCTGGTCTTCATCGAAGGAATATTACGGAAACAGCACTCTTGCATATATTGATTTACGTCTTCCGGAAAACGTATCAGCAGGAAACTTCTACCCTGTTAATTTTACCTATAATGAAGATTTATATCTTTATTATATAAATGGATCCGGAAAAAGAGATTACCTGCTTGCTGACAGCTTTAATCTTAAAAACGGAGGAATTCAGATAAATTCTGCCCCTCAGCCGCCTGCAGAAACTGTTCCCGCAGCGCCCGTTCCTACGGTCCCAGCACAGGTTCAGGAACCCCAGACACCTGCTCCCCCTTCAAATCCGGATCCTGTGAGGCAACAGCCTGAAAATACACAAGCTCCGACAAATGCTACTGTTGCATCTGAAACAAGTTCTGACATAACATCTGCCTCATCAGATACATCTGCTTCACCTGTATCTCCGTCACTTTCTGAAAAGAAAACATCGCAGAAGTCACAAACAGTTTCTTCCTCAGAAAAAGCCTCTGATACAACTAAGGTATCAGATAAAGAAGCTGATTCTGAAACAACATCGGTTTCCAATAACAAAGACAATAATAAAAAAAACAAATTCAGCCCTGCTCCCTTTATCGCATCTGCCATTGTACTGGCCGCTGCCACAGCAGTAATAATTTTAAAAATCAAAGGAAGGAAGTCATAACAAATGCAAGATAAAAAACAAATACTAAAAAGAACAATTTCGTTTATCACAGCTGTTTCTGTGATTTCATGCTATTATTCTGTTCCGTTTTGCGCATCAGCAGCCGATACCACTACTGCTACGTCGGAAACAAAACAGACATCTGTAACAACAACTTCAGCTTCAACAACTGCAGTTACAACAATGGCAACCGCTGAAACAACGACAAACACAACAAAGGCCGAATATACATATACTGTAAATATAGGCGGTATGGATATCAACAACAAAAATGAGGCTTACATATTTTACGGACGCTTATTTACAGCAGACATGCATCCTGATAATAACGGTAAAATAAAAACAGAAATAGCTCCGGAAGAACTGAAAGATCTGATCAATAAGGATAACATTATAGATCACAACGGACATAATTATAAATTCAGCGAAATAAGCAATTATATAATAAAGCTTGACGAATATTTTAAAGTTGACATGGAACAGAACGCTCCTGTATTGTTTACAGAAAGTGTTGCTTATAATAACAATACATATCTGAAAAAAGATTCAACTGTAACAATTACCGCGAATCAGGATTGGATTTTACAAAAAAAGATTGTTAAGATGTTTCAGCCCGATTATTTTGAAACAGTAAAAGATGTTTCTTTTACGGCTTCCTATTCCCTCAAAATAAACACCAGACAGCAGAACGGTCTGAATTACTATGAGTTCAGCATCAACGGTACTGATTATAAAGTAATATACTCAAGCTTCAGCGTAAATTTCGAAGATAATTACAAAGATTATCGCTCAGATGATTATCAATCAAACGGTATGTATTTATGGAAAGACAGAAAAATAAGCGACGTTGAAGGCTTCGGTTATAAAATTCCTTTTAATATTAACGCCACAAAAAATGGTTATATACAATCAGTTACTGTAACAAGCAGTGACAACACACCGCTGATAGTATGCCGTTCTAATGATGATAAATACACTGATGTAAATAATACTGATCTGATAAAAAATTCAGAATACAACCACAACGCCCAGTTAAGTATTATGATTCCGGACGATATCCAGCCATCTGATAATTGTAAATTTACAGTTTCTGTTGAAATTATTCCTGAAATAGTAACAACACAAATAAAAAAATATTCATTTAAGGACAATCAGTGGATAACAGAAGATGTTCAGTCCAAAACAAGTAATAACGGCAGTATAACCGCTCCCAGAATACTAAAGGATGAAAACAACCAGATGACCCATATTCTTATGGGATGTGATATAAGCCCTGAAATAACTCCTACTCTTGCCGATCTCGTAACAATTCTCAGCAATCCAGGCTCTGTTGATAATTCAGTATCTTATAGCCATAACAAGCATACTTTTTATTATCTTTCTCTTGATACAAAAAACGTTGACGTTAAGCCATTTAAAATAATCGGAACAAAATCAGACAAAAACAACATATATTGTGTAAGTGTAAACGAGAAAAGCGGTATGATTCCTTCTCTTAATATTCTTTCTGGTCTTTCAACAGCATATGAGATATATGGTACGAAAGATATGAGAGATACAAATATTGCCATCAATTCTTTGAGAAAAAAATATAATGAGGACTATCCTGAAGAAAATCACCTGGAATTTTTAGGTTCTACGCCAAAAGGAGAAGAAACTCAGTTTGTTATTATCCGAAGTATATGCGATTACATTGATTCAGATGAATATGACAAATTTGCAAACTATTTAAGTTCCCCGTTATATCTCTATGTAGACAGACTAGCTCCACAGATTAAAAAAGCATTTACGGACGGAACTGAAATTTCCGATAAGCTGCCATGGTCAAAAAATGACATAACATTCAGCCTTAATATTGATGACAGAAACAAGCTTGACAAAAACAACTACACTGATGAATTATATAACAACTTCAATAATGTTGCATCAAAAACTGCTGAAATAACAATAGGAAATTATATCTTTAAAATTAATGACGGAGTAATAACAAAGTCAAAAAAATCAACAACTGATTCCGGACTTTCAGACGATACTATTGTATCAGAAACAGCAGATGCTGAATATAACAACAATCTTTCAGACTGTAACATTGAAGCTGAATATACTAAAAACCAGGACGGAACAGAAACCGTCACATTTAAAATAACAACTGACAAGCAATATATTAAAAAAGACAATGTTAATATTACTGTAACGGATTCATGCGGAAATAAGTCCGGTTCATTTTTAAATATCTGGATAGATAAAACCTCCCCATATCTTAAAACAGGCAAAACAATAATTGACGGCTTTGACGAAAATCTGAAAAATATCGTCAGCACAGGGCGTGATGTGGAATTCAGATATGAAGCATCTGATGCTGTTATCGGTGAAAATGAGGGCTCTGGAATTAAATCAGTAATTGCAGAATACATATCTGAAAATACCCATGGATCAATAAAGAAAAATGATGCAGACGTCTTTGAATGGAACAGATTCAAGAACAGCAAAGGTAAAATCAAGGTAACTGTTACTGATAATGCAGGAAACAGCACTGAATATTTTTACAAAGACGGGGCTCTCTCTGACACTGCCGACATTACAACGGCTGACACTGTTATTTTTGATAATACCGCACCTGATACAGAAATAACAAATTCAAATGAACTTAATAACAAATGGTTTGCTTCATACCCTGAAATCAAATTCCGCATTAAGGATAAAAATATAAGCTCAGGAATAAGCAATATGTATATAACCGTAAACGGGGTAATTATTCCTGCTGAGTTTACAAGTACAAAGGATAATGAAATCTATACACTTTCACCTGAAAGCTACATTTCAATACTTACAGACGAAAAATCCGCAGGCTACAGAAAAGACGGAAAAATAGAAATTTCAGCATATTCCGTTGATGCAGCCGGAAACAACGGTAACACATCTTCCGTATTATTTTCCGTAGATGACAAGAATCCTCTCGAACCGGACGCTTTCCGTGCCGAAGATTCAAATGTACAGATAAGAAGCTTTGGCGTTTTCTATAATAATCCATTTGAGATTAAGGTTGATATCAAAGATAATTCTGTACATTCATCAGGAATATCAAAGGCTGTTCTTGAACTGGACGGAAAAGAATACGTATGGGAAAACCGTTACAATCCTTATTCACCTGAAATGACTGCTGTATTTAACATTGATCAGATACCTGTCATTTCAAAATCCCCATCTGTAACCGTATATGACAATGTCGGCCATATATCAAAGAAAATACAGCTTATATCAGGCTCAGTAGCTTCAAATCCAGGTATAAAATCCTTACCTTACATAACAATAGAAAAAAATTCTCCGGAGATTGGTTTACCATTGGTTGAAGGTGAAAATCATTATATTAAAAACAACAATGGAATTAATGAAGACTGGTACAGCAGTGATGTAAACATATCATACAGTGTTTCCGATGTAGATTCAGGATTAAGCAAGGTATTGATAACAAGGAATAACAATGACCAGCTCATAAACGATGACTACACAGGCGAAAGTGAAGCAGTCACCAGCCATTCCTACAGTGTAAGTACACCTGATGGAAGTGACGGATATTTCACATTTGATTTTTCTGCAAGTGACAACGCTTCAAATAATGCCCCTGAAAATACCCTGACCGTATACAAGGATATTACTGCTCCTGAAATAACAGGTTTCAGCTTTGATTCATCCGATGAACATTCTGTTTTCAGCCGTATTCCTGTACCGTATTTTTATTTCTTCGGACAGGCATCATCTGTAACAGTTCATGCAAAGGACAATGGTGCAAGCTCCGGAATAAAGAATATCTCTTTAAAATTTGAAGGAATAAATGCTCCGGATATTATGACGAAGGAAGCAGAGAGAGATGAAAACGGAGATTTCAGATGTACATTTGAAATACCTGAGGGCTTCAAGGGAGTAATCAGTGCAAAGGCAACAGATAATGTAAACAACAGTCCTGATGAATGGAAATCACCAAGGGCATATGTAAGTGAAGAAGGTCAGAGACACAGCCAGACATCTTCACTTTCTATAAAACTTCCGGAAACATCATTTACTGACAGAAACGGTCTTCCGCTCTACAATACAGACATAGACGCTTCTCTTACAGCTGAGGACAGCTTCTCAGGACTTCACACCATAAATGTACAATCACCTGACTTCAATGATAATGTGCTTATTCAGAACAGTGAAAGCGTTCCGGATATTTCCGGATGGCAGACAGAGGCTGCTGACATTAATATAATCAATAGACTTTCAAGAATAGTCCGCATGTCCTCAAATCTCAATGGAAACAAAATAACAATTGACGCTGAGGATAACTCGGGCAATAAGTTTACAACCGCCTCAAAGGAATTCAGTATAGACAAAACTAATCCTGAAATATCAGTAAGCTTTGACAACAATTCTTCTGACAGTACATACAAGGAGATGTACAATACCCCTAGAAATGCAACTGTAAAGATAAAAGAAAGAAACTTTGATCCTTCAAAGGTAAGCATATCACCTTCATATTCTCATGGAGACTGGAAGCTTGTTTCAGGTGAAGAAGGCACTGACAGCGCAGTTTACCAGACTGTAATATCATTTGCCTCCGACGGAACATATTCATTTACAGTTGACTGCAAAGATATGTGCGAAAATGCAGCTTCACAGTACAAATCACCTGAGTTTACAATAGACCTTACTTCTCCTGAGTTAAAGGTTACATACGACAGAAATGACGCTAAGAATGGTAATTATTATAAAAATGCTGTAACAGCAACAATTGAGGTATCTGAACTTAACTTTGACCCTTCACGAATAAATATTACCGGAACAAAAGACGGAAGCGCAGATAATTTCCCTGTTAAAAACGGAAAATACAATCAAAAAGATCTGGTATGGAACAACACAGGGAAAAACACTTGGGTGACATCAGTTCATTTAAATGAAGACGGATATTATGAATTAAAGGTTTCGGGCACAGATAAAGCAGGCAATCCTGCAAAATCATACAGCAACAGCTTTTTCATCGACAAAAGCAGTCCATCTGTTAAATTCAGCGGTATAACAGACAGTGAAGCCTATAACGGTGATGTACTTCCTGTAGTTGAAATTACCGATGAAAACCTTGATTTCGATACAATAAAGCTTACTATGCAAGGTTCAAAACGAGGTCTCATTAAAGACATTGCGGGCAATTCTGAAAAAGGTACAGGGAAATACACATTTGCATTTGATAATTTCCCGGATTCTGAAGAATATGATGATATATACACAATAACCGCCGAAGCTACAGATTTTGCAGGCAATGTAAGAACCTCATCCATTAAATTCTCAGTAAATAGATTTGGTTCAACATTTGAGCCTGAAGAAAAGACAGCACTACTCCAGAACAAATATATCTATGAACCGCAGGACATAATAATAAATGAAATAAACGTTGATCCTCACCCAGATGATTTTGTCCCTATAGTAACGCTTTCAAAGGATGGCAGCGGTATTACATTAAAACAAGGAAAAGATTATTCACTTGAACCTGTTACAGACTCATCAACAGGCTGGATATTGTACAAATATGTCATAAAATCAGAAAACTTTACTGATGATGCTGTTTATGAGATATCAATATACAGTGAAGATGAGGCTGAAAATAAAAATAACGGCGCATCTGTTATTAAATTCGGAATTGATAAAACACAGCCTTCCGTAAACTTTGTAAATATTGAAAATAACGGTACATACAAAACTGACAGCAAGGAAATAATCACACTTGTTGAGGATAATATGGGAGTAGACAGCGTTGAAGTCTATATCAATGGTTCACTGCTTGATATAGCTGACTTTTCATTTGATGCCGAGACTTCCGAGTGCAGATTTAATCTTCCAAGCTCTAACTCATCACAGTCAATTGAGGTAATTCCTGTTGACCTTGCCGGAAATAAGGCTGACTCCGAAAATTCAAAGGTTGAAAATGTTCTTGTTTCTACAAATATTGCAAGAATAATGCTTCACAAAACATGGTTCAAAATTGTTTCTGCTGCTGCAGTAGTTATAGCCGGAGCAAGTGCATTTATATTTATAAGAAGAAAGAGAAAGTTATCTGAATAATATTAAAGAATCCGGTATGCGAAATACCGGATTCTTTTTGTTATATTGAGGCTAATGGTTGTCTAGTCGACTAGACTATATAAAAAACTATTTTTCCATATTATTTTAATTTTGTATTGAAAAATCATCATCAATATTATATAATTATTATTGTATAAATATTTATCATTATAGAAAGCAGAGCAACACATATATGAACTACTTTACTAACCTGCAGTTAAAAACAACATTTAAGGCTGATAATACATATCTCATATTTTCGCTTAAGAAAAAAGAGCACATAAATGAAAACCAACTGCAATTTCTTCAGAACAAACTTGATCATGGTATTTTAATTGCCACATGGACAAAAGCCGGAAATGGAAACAGGCTTGTATTTGATATAAGCAATCTTGTATGTCTTTCTGAATATATAAAGGCGGAAATGACACAGGAAAAATATTTTGATTTTATTTCGCAGTTTCAAAAAATTATGGAATTCTGCAGTAATTCCACAATGCCGACATACAATCTTCTTTGCAATCTGAAATACTCATACTATAGTCCATCAACGCAGCAGGTATACTTTGCATATCTACCTGTTACAGATAACAGCTACAGGACTAACATTGTAAAATTCCTTTATGAAATGCACCACAAAGCAAATATTATAATTTCAAACGGAAATACAATGAACAAATATCAGGAATATCTTGAACGACTCCTTCTTATACAGAAAAAAAGCAAAAATAATAACACAGTATTTTCTCACAACGATTTGTATAACTTTCTTCACGATATATCTTCATCACGACAAAATCCGGATATTCATGATAAAGTATCCGATATACGCAGACCGGATAATAAAACTGATAATATCAAGGCCGACATATCTCAGTTATATACAACAGAAAATTACGGAAGTATGGTCACATCATCCTCCGATTCTGACTCCGGGCATCATCATACGGGAACTGTAGCGGCTTCCTGCTATAATGAATCTACGTCAGATTCAGCACTTATGGCAACCGCATATATTACTGACAGCAAGGGTAAAAAATATTATATTGATCATACACCATTTAATATAGGACGAAAAGGCAAATCTGAAAACATTGATGTATCTCTTTCCAATATTCCTGAAGTTTCAGGATTCCATGCAAGCATCGTATTAAAAGACGGAGCATATTTTATCGAGGACAAATCAAGAAACGGAACATTTATAAGCAAAAACAAAGCCGACAAAAATATATTTTGTTCATCAAACAGAATACATTCATCACGCCTTGAAAATAAAACAGTATTCTATATCTATCATACACCATTTACATTCTATTCAGAGGATGAATTTACAAAGGCACTTATAAGTGATACTTCCGGAATTTCTAAAACACGCTTTGTAAATCCTCAGGCCGGGGCTTCAGATTATATTGCATATATTAAAGATACATCATCCGGGGAAACAATATATATTAATGCACTTCCCTTTGAACATGAACAAATACCAGGCATAAAAATAAATTATACTGCCAATGCCGTTGATTCATATGATATACTTAATGTTTCACAGGATTTATTATCCGTTGAGGGAGAGAGTATACAATCCGGCTCCAGCTTTACCATCTTTTCTGGCTGTACATTTTCAATCGGCAGCAAAAGTTTTACATTCTACATAAAGAATTAATACGGAGGATATATGAATCTTATTTCTGCATACTATACGGATGAGGGACTTGTAAAAAATGTAAATCAGGACAGCCTTTGCATAAAGGCAGCAGTGTTAAACGGGGATAGCGTTATTCTGGCTGCCGTATGTGATGGAATGGGTGGACTTTCTGACGGAGAAACCGCCAGTGCGTATATAATATCCGAAATTTCAAAATGGTTTGAAAACACTCTCCCCGATATGCTCAGAAACAAGGCTGGAATACTTGATATCCGGCAAAATATGGACAAGCACCTGCACAGTCTTAATGATAAACTGAATTCATATTCAATTATCTCTGGAAAAACTATGGGTACAACAATGACTGCCGTACTCATTATCTCATCTATCGGAAAAATGATTACTGCACATGTCGGTGACTCAAGACTTTATAAGATAAAAGATGACAATACAGAAATTATAACAACTGACCACTCTGTAATATATGAAGAAATACGAAAAGGTAAACTAACTGAAGAGGCTGCTGTAAATGAAAGCCGTCAGAACCAGCTGACAAAATGCATGGGTGCGGGACTTAAAAACGTATCATATGATTACATTATCTCGCCATATGAAATAAACTGCGTTTACATGCTCTGCACTGACGGATTCATAAAAAAAATAACAAAGGATGAAATCTCAGACAGACTTAAACCGTCTGTAATCAGTAATGACATTATAGCATGTGATAATCTTAAAAGCCTTACGGAACTTAACTTAAACCGTAACGAAACAGATAATATTACAGCGTTGCTGATAAAACTTCAATCATAAGGTCGGTGATAATAATTGCTAAGAGAAGGACCACTTTATAAATCATGTAAAGAGATTTATAACGATCTGAACAGGCTATCAAAACATACATATCCGAAAATAACATGTTTATTTGCTGTACTCTCGCTTATTTCTGCGTTGGTTTTTTTAAGTTTACCATCGCATAAAATCATATTATTTATTTCACTTATATCACTGATGATATTTTTTATAGCAACAATTATATTTATTATTAAGCTAAGAATATTTAAGTCTATAAAGGTTCGGCTCCCACGCCGTAAAAATACTGCTAATGATATCAATTATCCTGCAACAGAATCTGAATTTTCGGTTACAGAACGAATAACAGAGCGTGTTAAAACAAAGCCAGCAAGAAGCGGAACTGTCACATGCAGATTTCAACAACTCAGCAACCTGGAAAACACCACAGCTTATGATAATAATACTTTGATATATCCGGACAGATTCCAAATAACAAAAAATATTATTGTTATTCATTCAGATCCAAGCACAATAAAATAAATTTTTACCTGTTTATATTAACAAAAAGAGAAGGAGAATATATAAATGGAGAACAATGAGCTTGACAATATCAAGGGAAAATATATTACAGTTGATTCGTCGGAACTACCCTTACGTAATGCAACACCCTCAGAGTTAAAAGCTGCAAAAATTTTATCACAAAAAAATCAGAACAAAATAATACGAATGATGGCATTTTCTTTCGCCCTTGACGTAATATTGGTTCTGATCACCAGATCATTTATGGTATTTTCTTTTTTAACAGCATTTACACTTTTACTAGCTATTCCGTTATCCAACTCATACAAATCTTCACTCCATGTTACAAGAGGCATGGTTATTTCAAAAAGGATAAGACAAAAAAAGAATTCACCCGAATACTTAGTGACTGTCGAAATAAACGAAACACATATTATATGTGAGGATATAGTTTGCGCATACAAAAATGATTACGACAGATTTGACATTGATTCCGAAGCTCTTATTGTTAATCTGGATTCAAACATTGTAGCAATATATCCTCCTGACGAATCAGGTGACAATCCCGCAATTGAAGATGTTCAGCAAAAATAATAACCTATTCAATTCGGAATATATTGGCTTTTTTTAATGATTAAACCCATTTACACCGTTAGTTTATCTGAACCAAAATTGTCGTCATTCATCTTATTTTGAATGACGACAATTTTATTGAAATTATACAAGCAATAATTGCTTCATACGCCCAAAGTCAAAAACATTTACTTTTCCGTTTTTATTTAAATCTGCCTTGCTAAGAACTTCTTCTGTAAGATTTTCATATCCAAGAATATTTTTTTAAGTGTCAGCAGATCAGCTACGCTTAATACTCCATCTCCGTTAAGATCATTTTCAACAGACGGCGGAAGTAATACGTCTTGCTATTTGTTTCTTAATCATTTCTGTCTAATTATTATAATTCGTCTACAGCACCTAAAATAAATCTCAGAAGCTTGACTGCATCAGATGTAGTTATTTTTCCATCCTTATTTATATCAGCAAGCTTCATCTGCTGAGCGTCTAAATCTACCATTCCTACAGCATGCTGTAATACCTTTCTTGCATCCGAAGTTGTAATCTTTCCGTCTCCGTTTATATCACCAATTTTTTCAGAAGAAACATTTGTCTGACTTGCTGTCGTTGTTAATGTTGGGGTCGTTACTTTTGGTGTTGTTACACTTGCTGTCGTTTTTACCGTTGTGGTCGTTACTTTTGGTGTTGTTACTGTCGGGGTTGTTACTTCCGGTTTATTATCAAGATCAACAAACTTTATAGAATTTTCAACAGCATATTTCTGCGGTACTGTGTTGTTATAACCATACAAAGTAAGTAAATTACATCCACCGAATGCACTATCACCAATAGAAGAAACATTCTTAGCAAACATTGCCTTTGTTAAAGCACTGCATTCACGAAACACCCCATAACCTATGGACCATACTGAGTCAGGTATTGCCACTTCAGTAAGGGCTGTACAGTTTTGAAATGCACAATCACCCACTTTCGTTACATTTTCTCCTATTGTTACACTTTTTAAGCCTGTACATTCTTCAAATGCACTGATTCCGATTTCTTTTACTCCTTTTCCTATTACTGCAGATTTAAGTCCACTGCATCCATAAAATGCATTATCAGCCAAAGCTGTTACTGTGTCAGGTATTACTATATCAGTCAAACTTACACACTCTAAGAATGCATTACTATAGATTCCGTAAATATTGCTTCCAAACTTCAGATCATTAAGCTGCTTACAACCTTTGAATGCTCCGCGTCCTATTGACTTTAAACCTTCTCCAAGACTTACTTTCTTTAATCCACTGCATCCGTAAAATGACTCATCTGCCAATTCCGTTACTGAGTCCGGTATTTCCAATTCAGTAAGGGATTTACAGTTTTTGAACGACGTCTCACACACTCTCGTTACATTTTTTCCTATTGTTACACTTTTTAAGCCTGTACATTCTTCAAATGCACCGGTTCCGATTTCTGTTACTCCATTTCCTATCACCACAGATGTAAGTCCGCTGCATCCATAAAATGAATCCCAAGCTAAAACTGTTACTGAGTCAGGTATTACTATATCCGTCAGACTTACACAATTCCCGAATGCTTTCTCATAAATTTCTTTAATATTGCTTCCAAACTTCAGATCTTCAAGCTGCTTGCAGTCATCAAATGCGTTACATCCTATTGTCTTTAAACCTTCTCCGAGACTTACTTTTCTTAGTTCACTGCATCCTGTGAATGAATACCATGACAATACTGTTACTGAGTCAGGTATTGCCACTTCAGTAAGGGCTTCACAGCTACTAAACGCATACTTATCCACTTTCGTTACATTTTTTCCTATTGTTAGACTTTTTAATTCTTTACAATCTTCAAACGCACTGATTCCAATTTCCGTTACTCCGTTTCCTATTACTGCAGATTCAAGTCCGCTGCATCCACTAAATGCACTCTCGCCTAACGCTGTTACTGTATCAGGTATTACTATATCCGTCAGACTTGTACAGTTTAGGAATGCTTTCTGACCGATTTCATTAATATTGCTTCCAAGCTTCAGATCCTCAATCAACCCGCAGCCTCTGAATGCGGAGTCTTTTATTGTCGTTAAACCTTCTCCAAGACTTACTTTCTTTAAATTTCTGCAATCATAAAATGACTCAATTGACAATACTTTTACCGAGTCAGGTATTACCACTTCAGTAAGTGATAAACATTTTTTAAATGCAGAAATACCTACTGTCTTTATATTTTCTCCAATTGTAACACTCTGTAACCTTTGACATTCTTCAAATGCACTGGTTCCGATTTTTGTTACAGGCACTCCGTCGATTTCATCGGGAATAACAACTGTATCTGCTTTTTTACTGCAACCGGTAATTGTAATTTCTTTATCATTTACTTCATATAATAGATCTCCGCTTGTAAGCGTTTCTGCAGATACCGTAACCTCTGATATAGTATCCTTAGGATTCAATCCTGTATATGCCAATGTTGTGGATGTAACTGTAAGTGCCATTACTGCTGCCAGTGTTCTTTTCGTTAATTTTTTCATAGCTTGCCTCCTGAATCTTTTTTATTGTTTTTCTGTCAGGATATCTTAAAACTCAATATATCCTGAATGACACAAATTAAATTATACATTATTACATTATAAAATACAAATATTTTATAATGTATTTACAATTTCTATTTATAGATTCCCGAATTAATGCAAAACTTGTGTGATTTCCACCACCATTCGTATAATTCGCACAACTTTTACTACTATTTAATTTTCTCGGTTATCTTATGATATTATAGTTAGGAATCTATTTAAAAACACAGTTATTTTACGCTTACCCAAAATTGCCGTCATTCATCTGATTCTGAATGACGGCAATTTTAAAGCTATTATACAAGGAATAATTGCTTCATACGAACAAAGTCAAAAACATCTATTTTTCCATTTTTATTTAAATCTGCCTTGCTCAAAGCTTCGTCTGTAAGTTTTTCATAGCCAAGAATATATTTTTTAAATGTTAGTAAATCAGCCACGCTTAATACTCCATCTCCGTTAAGATCATTTTCAACAAACGG
This sequence comes from uncultured Ruminococcus sp., assembly GCA_937872775.1. Lineage (GTDB taxonomy): Bacteria > Bacillota > Clostridia > Oscillospirales > Ruminococcaceae > HUN007. Next base: position 84 of record CALMUA010000206.1, on the reverse strand, counting down.
CGGCTTCTGGTCTCCTTTTATCTCTACCTTTACTTTTCCGGATACAGCCTCGGTTTTTATGCTTATTTCTTTTCCTGTATCGTC
>CALMUA010000205.1 GCA_937872775.1 uncultured Ruminococcus sp. | reverse complement strand
TAATTTGGTATGTTATCTCATTTTTTCTAATTAGCACAAAAAAGTGCAGACTTAAATATATTTAAGTCTGCACTTTTTATAAAAAGAATAGTATTTAATTATTAATTAACTGATGAGGATACATTCTGATGGTCCATTGGTATGAATCCTTCACTTTTTTCAGTCTTGACGATCTTCACCTTATTATACATTTCCATACCTGTTCCAGCCGGCACAAGTTTACCAATAATAACATTTTCCTTAAGTCCGAGCAGATAATCACTCTTTCCTCTGATTGCTGCATCAGTAAGTGCTTTTGTAGTTTCCTGGAATGATGCGGCTGACAGGAAGCTGTCTGAACTTGATGATGCTTTGGTTATACCCTGAAGTACAGGAACTGTAGTAACAAATGTAAGTCCAAGCTCACCATTATCAATTCTTTCCTGAAGTTCTCCGTTAATTGAATCAATTTCCTTCTTGTCAACAAGAGAACCAGGCAGTAAATAACTGCTTCCGCTTTCCTCAACTTTGATTTTTCTGAGCATCTGTCTTACAATAACTTCGATATGCTTATCGTTGATATCAACACCCTGCAAACGATAAACTTTCTGTACTTCACTAATGATGTAGTTCTGTACCTGTTCAGTTCCCTGTACAGCAAGTATATCAGCAGGATAACAGTTACCCTCTGTAATCTTTGTACCTTTTTCTATATAAACACCTTCACGTACTCTGAGCTTCAGGTTCCAAGGAATCATATATGATTCTTCTTCTCCCGTCTCTTCGTTTATGATTATTACGTTTTTCGTAGTCTTGACTTCTTCAATCTTTACGTGTCCATCAATTCTTGATATAATAGCTGCATTTTTAGGACGACGGCTTTCGAAAAGCTCTTCAACTCGAGGAAGACCCTGTGTAATATCTTCTGCTGAAGCAATACCACCTGTATGGAATGTTCTCATTGTAAGCTGTGTACCAGGTTCGCCGATAGACTGGGCAGCTATAATACCTACTGCTTCACCAACAGCAACAAGATTGCCGTTAGCAAGGTTTGCACCATAACATTTAGCACATACTCCCTGTTTTGATTTACAATGAAGAACAGAACGAATCTTGATTCTGTCTATTCCTATAGCTACGATCTTCTTTGCATCTGCATCAGTCATAAGCTTTGTTTTCGGAACAATAACTTCTCCTGTTTCAGGATCGCAGAGATTTTCAACCAGATAACGTCCTGTAAGACGCTCTAACAATGGCTCTATCATTTCATTGCCGTTTTTGATTTCGTATATCTCTATACCGTCATTAGTTACACAGTCGTTTTCGCGTATGATAACATCCTGTGATACATCAACAAGACGTCTTGTAAGGTAACCAGAGTCAGCTGTTCTGAGGGCTGTATCAGCAAGTCCTTTACGCGCACCTCTTGATGAAATGAAGTATTCGAGAATGTTAAGGCCTTCACGATAGTTAGCTCTGATAGGAATTTCGATTGTTGTACCTGATGTATTGGCAATAAGTCCACGCATTCCTGCAAGCTGTCTTATCTGATTTATACTACCACGGGCACCTGAATCAGCCATCATGAATATCGGGTTATATCTGTCAAGGTTACTTTTCAGTGCAGTAGTTACATCATCTGTTGCCTTGTTCCATATTTCAATAACCTTTTTAGATTTTTCAATTGTTGAAATATATCCGTACTCAAACTGCTCTGTAATTACATCTATCTTATCCTGTGCTGCATTAAGAATATCCTGTTTCTGTGGTGGAATTACCGCATCACATACAGCAACTGTTATTGCAGCCTTTGTTGAATACTTAAATCCAAGTGATTTGATCTTATCGAGAACTTCTGATGTTGTAGTTGTTCCATGAATTCTTATGCAGCGTTCAATAATATCTGAAAGCTGTTTTCTTCCTACAAGGAATGAAATTTCAAGATCAAACTGTTTGTCTGAATCGGTTCTGTCAATATAACCAAGATTCTGAGGAATATTTTCATTAAATATAAGCCTTCCGACTGTACATTCAATAATCTTTGAAACTTTTCTTCCCCCGATATCCTTTGTTACCTTCACTCTTACAGCTGCATGAAGTGAAACATCATGCTCGTTATAAGCCATAAGTGCTTCATTTACATCTCTGAATACCTTTCCTTCTCCTACTTCGCCCTGCTTGAGCATTGTAAGATAATATGAACCAAGTACCATATCCTGTGTAGGTACGGCAACAGGTTTTCCGTCTGAAGGCTTAAGAAGGTTATTAGCTGCAAGCATAAGGAATCTTGCTTCTGCCTGTGCTTCTGCTGAAAGCGGAAGATGGACAGCCATCTGGTCTCCATCGAAGTCAGCATTGTATGCTGTACAAACAAGAGGATGAAGCTTTAATGCTCGGCCTTCAACAAGGATAGGTTCAAATGCCTGAATTCCGAGTCTGTGAAGTGTAGGAGCACGGTTAAGAAGAACCGGGTGATCCTTGATAACATTTTCAAGGGCATCCCATACTTCTGTTTTAGCTCTGTCTACAAGTTTTCTTGCACTCTTTATATTTGCTATTACTTTTGTATCAACAAGTCTTTTAAGTACAAAAGGCTTGAAAAGCTCAAGTGCCATCTCCTTAGGTAGTCCGCACTGATACATTTTAAGTTCAGGTCCTACTACGATAACCGAACGTCCTGAATAGTCAACACGTTTACCAAGAAGATTCTGTCTGAATCGTCCCTGTTTACCCTTGAGCATATCAGAAAGTGACTTGAGTGCTCTGTTGTTAGGTCCGGTAACAGGTCTTCCGTGTCTGCCGTTATCTATAAGTGCATCAACAGCTTCCTGCAGCATACGCTTTTCATTTCTGATAATAATATCAGGAGCTTCAAGTGTAAGCATTCTTTTAAGTCTGTTGTTTCTGTTTATAACTCTCCTGTAAAGGTCATTAAGATCTGAAGTTGCATATCTTCCTCCGTCGAGCATTACCATTGGTCTTAACTCAGGCGGTATAACAGGAACTACATCCATTACCATCCACTCTGGCTTGTTTCCTGAAAGTCTGAATGCTTCTATTATCTCAAGACGTTTAAGAAGCTTTATCTTCTTCTGTCCTGAAGGCAGATCCTTAAGTTCCTCTTTTAATTCATCTGCAAGCCATACAAGACTGTTTACCCAGTTATCCTTGTTGGCTATATCATCGTATTCACCATTTACATTTGCTTGAGCAATATTTTTATTAAAAAGTTCTTCAATATACTGAGAACCTGTCTTGACAGCTATGCGTTCTTTTTTCTTGTATTCATCCTGTTCTCTGTTAAAACGCATGATTTTCTGCAAAAATACTGATCTTTTAACAACCTGACCAACTTCATATTCAGGATTCTGGCCGTTATCTGTTATTACATATATTCTCTTTGCGAGATAATCAATAATCTCTCTTTCAGAAATTCCTGTTACCTTTGCAAATTCTTCAATATGCTGAGTAATATATTCATCATACCTCTTCGGATCGTATTCCTCGAGAAGCTCTTTTATTGCCTCTGCACCCATTTCAGCATAGAAATCATAACCGTATTTCTCAAGTGCATCAAGATATTCTTTTTCTGAAAGAAGCTGTTTTTTGAGTAATTCTGTTGCATTACCCGGATCAACAATAATATATTTTGTAAAGTACAGTATTTCTTCAAGACGTTTCTGAGAAACTTCAAGCACCTGTCCTATACGTGAAGGTGTGCCCTTAAAATACCATATGTGTGACACAGGAGCAGCCAGCTCAATATGTCCCATTCTCTCACGTCTTACCTTAGCACGTGTTACTTCAACTCCGCATCTGTCGCATACCTTGCCTTTAAATCTGATTTTCTTAAATTTACCGCAATGACATTCCCAGTCCTTAGTAGGTCCAAAAATCTTTTCACAGAACAAACCATCACGTTCAGGCTTCTGTGTTCTGTAATTTATTGTTTCCGGTCTCTCTACTGTGCCATATGACCATGCACGGATTTGTTCCGGTGAAGCAAGACCTATCTTAATGGATTTGAATTCGTTAAATTCCAAAGCATTATCCTCCCATAACAGAGGCAAGATGTAAAAACGGATCAATCCGTTTTTACTCCTAACTCTTAAACTCTAATAAAATATTGTTATATTAAATCATCATCAGATGACATACTGTCATAGTTAAAGCTGTCATCCTCAACATCTTCAACATTTTCAACATTTTCAACATTTTCAACATTTTCAATATTATTATCATCATCAGCGTCGTCATCTGTATCTTCAACCATCATACCAGATTCCTCGACTTCATCATCATAATAGTCCTTCTCTTTTGGCATAGCAGCATCATCAGGTGCTGGTACAGGAGGCGGTATAATATCATCATCATCAAATGTCTGCTTCAGATCGATTTCCTTCTGATCTACGTCAAGAACCTTAACATCAAGTCCCAGTGACTGGAGTTCCTTGATAAGAACCTTGAATGCTTCCGGGAAGCTTGGCTTAGGAACATTCTGTCCCTTTACTATTGCCTCATAAGTGTTTACTCTTCCGACTGTATCATCTGATTTAACTGTAAGTATTTCCTGAAGAGTATATGCAGCACCATAAGCCTCAAGTGCCCATACTTCCATTTCACCGAATCTCTGTCCACCGAACTGAGCTTTACCACCCAGAGGCTGCTGAGTAACAAGTGAGTAAGGACCTACTGAACGTGCATGGATCTTATCATCAACAAGGTGATGGAGCTTAAGATAATACATATATCCGACCGTTACCTTGTTATCAAACGGCTCACCGGTACGTCCGTCATACAGTGTGAACTTTCCGTCCTCATTGAAATCAACTCCGTTAAAGAGCATATTCGGATCGTCTACCTGCTTAAGGTGCTTATCTGCTTCTCTGAAGCATGCTCTGATATCCTCTTCATGTGCGCCGTCAAATACAGGGGTCATAATCTTCCATCCAAGGGCTTTTGAAGCTATTCCGAGATGTACTTCAAGAACCTGACCTATATTCATACGTGAAGGAACACCGAGTGGGTTAAGAACTATATCAAGAGGGGTTCCGTCTGAAAGGAACGGCATATCTTCCTGCGGCAGAATACGTGAAACAACACCCTTGTTTCCGTGACGTCCGGCCATTTTATCCCCGACTGAAATTTTTCTCTTCTGTGCAATATAGCAACGGACAAGCATATTTACTCCAGGGCTCAGCTCATCGCAGTTGTCTCTTGTAAATATTTTTACATCAACAATTACGCCGGCTTCACCATGAGGAACTTTAAGTGAGTTATCTCTTACTTCACGTGCTTTTTCACCAAATATTGCTCTTAACAGACGTTCTTCTGCTGTAAGTTCAGTTTCACCCTTTGGTGTTACCTTACCAACAAGTATATCGCCTGCATGAACCTCGGCACCTATACGGATTATTCCGTTTTCATCAAGATCCTTGAGTGCATCGTCTCCGACATTAGGAATATCTCTTGTTATTTCCTCAGGTCCGAGCTTTGTATCTCTGGCTTCTATTTCGTATTCTTCTATATGAATGGATGTGTATACATCTTCACGTACTACTCTTTCGTTAAGGAGTACAGCATCCTCGTAGTTATAACCTTCCCATGTCATAAATCCTATAAGTGCATTTTTACCAAGTGAAATTTCACCGTCACATGTAGCAGGTCCGTCTGCAAGTACCTGACCCTTTGTGACCTTTTCACCAACACTTACTATAGGTCTCTGATTTATACATGTACCTTGGTTTGAACGCTTGAATTTTATTAATTTATACTTATGCTCAACCGAATCTTCATCCTTAACGACAACTTCATCAGCACAAACAGATGAAACTTCACCGCTGTACTCTGAAACAGCACATACGCCTGAATCAACAGCTGCTTTGTATTCCATACCTGTTCCTACTATAGGACTTTCTGTTTTCAGAAGCGGAACAGCCTGTCTCTGCATGTTTGAACCCATAAGTGCACGGTTTGCATCATCATTTTCAAGGAATGGAATCATTGCTGTAGCCACAGATACAACCATTTTAGGTGAAACATCCATGTAATCAACAACTTCGTTGTCACATTCAAGAATCTTGTCTCTGTAACGTGCATTTACCTTAGCTCTTGCAAATTTACCTTCTTCAGTAAGAGGTTCATTGGCCTGAGCAACAACATAGTTATCTTCGACATCAGCAGTCATATATTCAACTTCATTTGTTACCATGCCTGTTTTCTTATCAACCTTACGGTATGGTGCTTCAATAAAGCCGTATTGATTTATTCTTGCAAATGTAGCAAGATAAGAGATAAGTCCGATATTAGGACCTTCAGGTGTTTCAATAGGGCACATTCTGCCATAATGGCTGTAATGTACGTCTCGAACTTCAAATCCGGCTCTGTCTCGTGACAAACCACCAGGACCGAGGGCTGAAAGACGTCTTTTATGTGTAAGCTCTGCAAGAGGGTTTGTCTGATCCATGAACTGTGAAAGTGGTGAAGAACCAAAAAATTCTTTTATTGCAGCTGTAATAGGACGGATATTTACAAGTGACTGAGGGGTAATAATATCCATATCCTGTGCCTGAAGGTTCATTCTTTCACGGATAACTCTTTCCATTCTGGCAAAACCGATTCTGAACTGATTCTGAAGGAGTTCACCTACTGAACGGATTCTTCTGTTTCCGAGATGGTCAATATCATCGACATTTCCTATTCCGGAGCAAAGATTAAGGAAATAACTTATAGTTGCATAAATATCATCAAGAATAATATGCTTAGGAACAAGTTCCTCTGTTCTCTTCTTTACATTTTCTTCAATTTCTTCATCATTAGCTGATGTTTCAAGAATATCCTTGAGAACCTTGAAGCTTACCTTTTCATTTATTCCATACTTTGAAACATCAAAGTTTACATACTTGGTTATATCAACCATACCATTGCTTATGATCTTTACTTCTTTTTCAACAAGCTTTGTTTTCTTTTCTCCTGTAGGTGTTGTGTAATCTTCCTTTACCTCTAAAATTACAAAAGCCTCTGAAACACCTGCCTGTTCTATTTCAAGAGCCTTTTCATAATTTATTGACTCACCCTCATCAGCCATAAATTCACCTGTAAGTGAATTAACAATAGGTTTTGAAAGCACATGGCCTGCAAGTCTTGAAGCAATACCTAGTTTTTTATTGTATTTGTATCGTCCGAATCTGCAAAGGTCGTATCTCTTTGCGTCAAAGAACAGATTGTTTATATGTGAAAGTGCACTCTCAACTGTCGGAGGTTCACCAGGACGAAGCTTTTTATAGACATCTATAAGAGCATCTGAGTTATTTTTGGTTCCGTCCTTCTGAAGAATTGTCTGATTGAGTCTCTCATCAAATCCGAACATCTCTTCAATTTCTTCATCAGTTCCTATTCCGAGTGCTCTTATGAATGTTGTCAATGGAATTTTTCTGTTCTTATCAATTCTGACATAGACAACATCATTGGAGTCCATTTCGTATTCAAGCCATGCACCACGGTTCGGGATTACTGTTGATTTATAAAGGTTCTTACCTGTCTTATCCTTTTCAAAAGAATAATAAACACCAGGTGATCTAACAAGCTGTGAAACAATAACACGTTCTGCACCGTTGATTACAAAGGTACCACTGTCTGTCATAAGCGGAAAATCGCCCATGAATATTTCACTTTCTTTAACGTCACCGGTTTCTTTATTCCAAAGAGTAGCAATAACTCTTAATGGTGCTGCGTAAGTTACGTCACGCTCTTTACATTCAGCAATTGAGTACTTTGGAGTGTCATCAATTTTATATCCGGTAAAATTCAAAACTAAATTTCCGTTGTAGTCAGTTATTGCTGCTACATCGTGAAAAACCTCTTTGAGTCCATCCTCCTTAAACCATTTGTAAGAATTCTTCTGCACCTCAATAAGATTCGGCATTTCTAAAGCTTCGCTAATTTTACCGAAGCTCATTCTGACATTTTTTCCGAGCTGCTTAGGCTTGACATTCACCATAGGTGTTTGGTCCTCCTTTTTGTTAATAGCCTGCTTATTTTAATGATTAATATTGTCTGAAATAGCCTTCATTAAACCGTCAGGTAATAAATCTAAAAAAACTATTGATATTTTAATACTTCTGTGATATACTATCTATAAAACCGGTTATATAAATAGCCATTTTGATACATTATATAATTATACTATACTTATATTAATATGTCAATGCAAAAAATAAAAATTGTGATTTCATCCGTATTTTCATTCTGAATATACGGATGTTTTTGTTTACTTATCATAAAATATTTTTTATTGCAAAGAAATAATTTATTTCAAATAACAGTTGAATTTTTTTAACTCTGAATAATTATGGCTGGATTTGTTCTTTTATTGAATTTTTAATATGTAATCTATTGCTTGTTTTTCCATATTATGATATAATGATTGCATAAAACAAGATTTAAAATAAGAAAGGACAAATAAAATGTTTGCAAAAATTAATACACTCGGATTATTCGGACTGAATGCATTTGCTGTCGATGTCGAAATTGATATCAGTATCGGTGCCCCTGCATTTGAAATAGTAGGACTGCCGGATCTGGTAGTAAAAGAAAGCCGTGAAAGAATAAAATCGGCTATGAGAGCAGGAGGAATCAAATTTCCCAATGCCAGAGTCATGGTAAATCTTGCCCCGGCTGATACAAAAAAAAGCGGTTCTGTTCATGACCTTGCAATTTTTACGGCGGTTTTAAAGGCGATGAATTATATAACTGCCGATCTTGATGAGTGCTGCTTTATAGGCGAAGTCTCACTAAACGGAGATATCCGTCCTGTTAATGGTGTACTGCCGATGATTCTTGTAGCTCAGAAAAACAATATCCGTCATGCATTTGTTCCGTCAGAAAATGCTTTTGAGGCTTCAGTAGTTGACGGAATACATGTTTATGGTGTAAAATCTATTATAGATGTTATTAAGCATTTTACAACAGATCAGAAACTTATACCACAGAAAAAATATACTGCACCTCCTGCGGGATACTCAGACATGCTTGATTTCAGCGATGTCAAAGGACAAGACTCAGCAAAACTTGCACTTGAAATAGCCGCTGCAGGTGGACACAATGCCCTTCTTATCGGCAGCCCCGGAAGCGGAAAAAGTATGCTTTCAAAACGTATTTCTTCAATACTCCCGCTTATGACATTTGAAGAATCAATTGAAACTACAAATATTCATTCTATTTCCGGCCTTCTTCAAAAAGATACGCCTCTTGTTACACAGCGTCCGTTCCGTTCCCCTCATCATACAATCTCATCTGCAGGCCTTGCCGGAGGCGGAACTATTCCCCATCCCGGTGAGATTTCCCTGGCACATAACGGGCTTCTTTTTCTGGATGAACTCGCTGAATTTGACAGAAGGACACTTGAGATATTAAGGCAGCCCCTTGAAGATCAGAAAGTAACTATTTCCCGCTCTGCCGGAACAATTACTTATCCTTCTTCAATAATGCTGATTGCTGCTATGAATCCTTGTCCATGCGGATTTTTCGGACATCCAAAAAAGAAATGCGTTTGTTCACAGAAGCAGGTGGCGAATTACCTTTCAAAAATTTCGGGACCGCTTCTTGACAGACTTGATCTCCACATTGAAGTAGCACCCGTGGAATTTGAACACCTTTCCTCAACACAAAAGGAGGAAAGCTCTGCAGAAATACGCAAGCGTGTGCAGGCTGCACGTGAAATACAGCTTCAGAGATTTGAAGGCACAGGAATAACATGCAATGCACGTATAACATCATCCACTCTTCATAAATTCTGTCCGCTTGATAACGATGCTGTAGCCCTGCTGGGGAAAGTATTTGACAAAATGGGACTTTCAGCACGTGCCTATGACAGAATATTAAAAGTTTCAAGGACTATTGCCGACCTTGACGGCAAAGAAGTAATAAGCAAACAGCACATATCACAGGCCGTCCAGTACCGTTCTCTTGACAGAAAATACTGGAATCAAGGCGGCTGAAAACAATATTAAAGGAATGTGAATTGCAGAAATGGTAAAACTAATCGCAAGCGATATGGATGGAACATTGTTGGATCCGGCAAAAAAATTCCCTCCTGATTTTGTCGACGTACTTAACAACCTTAAAAAGCGAAACATAAAATTTGTGGTAGCAAGCGGACGCTCATACAGTGCTCTTGAATTTCTTTTCAAAAATATAGACAGCGACATAATTTATATATGTGACAATGGTGCATTTATTGTAATTGAAAATAAAATTGCAAGCATAAGTGTTATTCCTCATAAGACATTAACTGAAATTATAAAAGTCCTGAATAATCTTAATGGTGTATTCCCTGTTCTGTGCGGCAAAAACGGAATATACATACCGTCAGAATATGATGATGAATTCAGAAAAGAATTTGACTCATACTATATTTCTCCGATACTTTGTGATGATATGTACAGCGTAAAAGACGATATATTCAAAATTGCTGTATATGACAGAATGAATCCTCAGAAAAACTCATTTCCTGAATTAGATAAAATATTCGGTCAAAGACTTACAATTCAGATCTCCGGCAATGTGTGGATGGATATTATGAATCAAGGAATAAATAAAGGCTCTGCACTCGCTGATATAAAAAGAAGATTCGGAAGTACAACAGATCAGACAATGGCATTCGGAGATTTTTATAATGATATTGATCTCCTTAATGAAGCAAAATACAGCTATGTTATGGCTAATGCCAACGATGATATGAAACAGTACGGAAATTTCACAGCTGAAAGCAACAGCGAATACGGTGTAACAAAAGCTATTTCAGCATATCTTGCAAAGCATCCAGTAATATAATCTGAAGAAAGGGATACATTAGAATGAAAAATATTCTGAACACCGTAACCACATATTTTAAAAAGCTTGACAAATTACTGCTGCTTGCAGTGTGTCTGTGTACTGTACTGGGAATTGTCCTTCTTTTCTCTCTTTACAAAAATAAGACAATAGACGCCAGCTACTACAAAACACAGCTCATCTCGATGGTCATAGGCCTCTGTGCATGTCTTATCATAGCAGGTCTTGATTATCAAAAACTTGCAAAGCTATGGTTTCTCTATGCAACAGTCGCACTTGGTCTGGTCGCACTGACGTTTACGTCTCTTGGTATAGGTGTAGACGGTGCGGATGACGTTGCATGGCTAAGACTCGGGCCTGTATCATTTCAGCCTTCTGAGGTACTTAAGATCGCCTTTCTTCTTTCATTTTCATTTCATCTTTATAAAGTAAAGGATGACATGAACAGTCTTTTTAATATTCTTCTCATATGTCTCCACGGTGCAGTCCCTATAGTTCTTGTAATGAAACAGGGAGACCATGGAACAGCGCTTGTCTTCATTATGATGTTTCTTGTAATGGTGTATTCAGCAGGTATTTCGATAGGTTATATCCTGCTTGCAATAATAGCTGTTCCCCCTGCGGCATTTGTCGCATGGAAATTCCTGCTGGGATCCGTACAAAAGGAACGAATAATGATTTTATTTAATCCGGGAAGTGATCCTGAAGGATTGGAATGGCAGCAGGATATAGGTCTTTCATCACTTGCATCAGGAAAATTATTCGGAAACGAGCTTATGTCGGCTCAAAAAAACAATGTTCCTGAAATTCATAATGACTTTATATTTGCTTATGTGGGTCATACTCTCGGATTTGTAGGCTGTCTTGCACTCATAGCAACTATGCTCTATATATGCATTAAAATTATTGCCAACAGCAGGAATACACGTGAAGAACTTGGCAGGAATATCTGTATGGGTGCATTTGCCATGCTTTTTACGCATTATACAATGAATATAGGAATGGTTTTAAAAGTAATGCCTGTAATCGGTATTCCACTTCCATTTGTAAGTGCCGGAGGAACAGCACTTGTAAGTATGTATATTATTATAGGACTTGTCCTGAGTACACGACAGCATAACGAAAAGATTTACAGAATGTTTGCCTGATACATTGCCGTTTTATCTTAAAACAGATTTACACAAAAACGGATACGTATCCTAAGGTGCAGGGCGACCGCAAAGCCTTTCAAAAACTCAGGATTTTTCATAAACTTATCCATTGAAATTGAATAATAACAAATAATTGTTGCATATTATTTGTTTACAAAATATCGCTTGATTTTTATGCAATAAAATGGCACAATAGAATAATAGCATTATCTCGGCGCCCGCTGCCGTAAAGCGGAAATTAAAGGAGGAATTTATGGCAAATCAGCTTTGTATCGTTCTTGATTTCGGCGGACAATATAATCAGCTTATCGCAAGGAGAGTACGTGAATGTGGTGTATACTGTGAAATAAAAAGGTTTGACACACCAATTGATGAGATCAAAGCTCTCAATCCTGTAGCATTGATATTTACAGGTGGACCTAACAGTGTTTATGACAACGCTTCCCCACATATTGCAAAAGAAATATTTGAAATAGGGGTACCTGTTCTCGGCATATGCTACGGATGTCAGCTTATGGCCTATACCCTCGGTGGTTCCGTTGAAAGCTGTCAGAAAAGCGAATACGGAAAAATTGAAGTATCACATAAAGGCGACAGTCTTATTTTCAAAGATATCCCCGAAAAAAGTATTGTATGGATGAGCCATACTGATTTTGTCAGCAAAGCTCCTGAAAACTTCTGTGTTACCGCTTCATCTGCTGACTGCCCTAGTGCAGCATTTGAAAATCCGGACAAAAAGCTATATGCTGTACAGTTCCACCCTGAAGTAACTCACAGCGAATTCGGAAAACAGGTTCTACATAACTTCCTATATAATGTTTGTGGATGTACTGGTGACTGGATAATGGATGACTTTATTGAAAAAACAGTTTCCAGACTCCGTGAACAGATAGGTGACAAAAAAGTTGTACTAGGTCTGTCAGGCGGTGTTGACTCATCAGTAGCAGCAGGTCTTCTTAGCCGTGCAGTAGGCAAACAGCTCACCTGTGTTTTCGTTGATCAGGGACTGATGCGTAAGGATGAAGGAGACTTTGTTGAAGAAACATTTACAAAGCTTTTTGATATGAATTTTGTACGAGTTAACTGTCAGAAGCAGTTTCTTGAAAAATTAAAGGGTGTTTCTGATCCTGAACAGAAGCGTAAAATAATCGGTACAGAATTCTATAAAGTATTCTGGGATAAAATTCGTGAGGAAGCCGACGGCGGTTTCTTTGCACAGGGCACAATCTATCCTGACCGTATAGAATCAGGAAAAGGCAATTCTGCCGGACAAGGCAGTACTGCAACCATAAAGACACATCATAACATGGTTGAAAAGCCATCTGATATAAACTTTGACGGAACTATCGAACCTCTTGGAGATCTGTTCAAGGACGAAGTACGTAGAGTCGGTGAAAAGCTCGGAATTCCTCACGAACTCGTATGGAGACAGCCATTCCCTGGTCCTGGTCTAGGCGTACGTATAATCGGTGAGATCACAGAAGAAAAGATCAAAGTTCTTCAGGAAGCAGACGCAGTATTCCGTGATGAGATCCAGAAAAGCGGCATAGAGAGTGAACTCAAACAGTTCTTTGCTGTTCTTCCTGATGTTAAAACCGTAGGAGTTATGGGTGACCATCGTACTTACGATCATCTCATAGCTATCCGTGCGATCACTACAGACGACTTCATGACAGCAGACTGGGCAAGAATTCCTTATGATATTCTCGCACGTGTTTCTAACAGACTTACAAATGAAGTTGAGCATGTAAACAGAGTTGTTTACGATATTACTTCAAAGCCTCCGGGAACGGTTGAGTGGGAATAAATAAAGTTTGCGAGCAGATTTTATTATATATAGAAAAGGCATTACTTACTATTACAGTTGGTAATGCCTTTTTCATTTATTTTATTATAATTATACCACTAAATCAGACTATTACAACACCACTCTTACACTGCTGTTAAGTCATCTATCACACGCGTGCGTTATAATAAATTTAAAATAACACATGCGTGCGTTGGAAGTGAATTAAATGAATATTGGATTAAGAGAAAACCTAACTATCAGGTTCAAAAGCGACTTAAAAAAGATACCCTAAAATTATCACTTCTCTGGATATGAAAGTATTACATCAATACCAATAAGATATTTTCTCAATATAACTAAATCCAGAACATTAATTGTTCCATCACCATTTGCATCATAAGCATCTGTTGTTTCAGAATCAGTTGTAATAAAATGATTTTTAAGCAAAACTAAGTCAAGTATGTTTATAACTTTATCACCATTTATATCGCCGGGAATGTAATCATATTTTTCAGATGAATCTGAAAGCTCATAGTATTTCCAGTCATTTGGAAGTTCTGAAAGTGTAATGCAGTAATCACTCTTATAAAGTTTCATTAATTCATCAATATCCTGATATTCTTTACCTGAAAGGAATTTCGGTGTGCTTTCTTCATCATACCATGGGCAGAAATACAACCAGCCAGCTTTTTCAATCGTTATATTATCAAGTGATGGAATTGTGTCATTCTCAGGCATTGAAACCATCTTTTTACCATCTACTGTATCATATAGTTTCCAGAATATCCCCGATTCAGCATCAAGATTAGGACCACTTGTGTTACCATCATGACGGTTATACTGTGTATTGTATTTGTCATATCCTACAATATCAACACAATCTTCTCCTGAATACCACTCGGCAGAAGCATCTGACCAGGCATAAAGGTTCTGTTCCCAGATTAAGTTGTGAATTCCGTATGTTTCCTGAAGTTCTGTCTGAAGATATCTCCAAAGCCTGTTATATACTTCAGGGCCTTCCTTGCCCCACCAGAACCATGAAACACCACCATTTGAATAGTTACCATCTGCTTCGTGAAGCGGACGGAATATTACCGGAACTCCGGCATCCTGCAATTTTAAAAGCTGTTCAGCTAGATTTTTTATACAGAGCTGCCAGTAATCGTTTTCAGGCGTTCCTTTTTCCATCGCCTTTGACGGACTGAAATCACATTTTTCAGAATATGTTGTTTTTGAGAAATCAAGTGGCTCACCAAGGGTATAATCAGCCAGGGTTACTGGAACATTTATATGCCATGATGCTGTACAAATACCATTTTTATTGTTTGTCCAGTCAATCATGCGTTCAACAATTCCATCATCCCACTGATAGCAAGGACAGTTTGCACCAAAATCAAAACCCTGAATTGCAGGCATATCACCAACTGTTTCTTTTAGATACTTTAATTCTCTGTCATATTCACAGTAGTTATAATTACGGTTCTGTGAATCATAGCTATAAACCTGACCGTTTTCGTCAGTGCATTTCCAGACGAATTTTGAACCGTCATCAGCAACATCCTTATCTGCTTCGTTAAAGCTGTATTTCTTTCCTGAACCATCAATACAGATATCAGCTGAAGCATCATAACGAATTGTCGTATTAATTTTATGACCACCTCCATAAATTGTCTGTTGACCTGAAAGAATACCTGTTCCATAAATATCATAAAGATATTTCATAAGACCTTTAACTTCTTTTGTAGCTTTCTTATCACATGGAACAGCTGTAGCAGTTGCCTTTAAATCAGGCATTTCAGCTTTTTTTACTGTAATTGTGTCAAATGCAGCATATCCGTATTTTGATATTAACGCAATCTTATTTATTCCTTTTTTAAGTCTGAATTTGCCGAACTCTGTATCCTGCCACTTATCAGAAAAAGCAAATACTTTGCTATATTCTGAACCGTTGATTACAATAGTCTGTAGTCTGCCTTCAGCGCTGAGTATCTGTGCATATCTTACATCAAATTCATATAAGCCTTCTTCGGGTGCTTCAACTTCAAATTCAATATTGCTATTTGTAAGATAGGCAAATCCATCCCCTGAATATCCAGGAAGCTGTGTTTCGTAAATTGATGTCCAGGATTCTACACCTGATATTTTTTCAACTTCGCTTTCAAAGATAACTCCTGTACTTTCAGCTGATATTACAGAAGGAAATGTTACGGAAGAACTCATCATTATTATTGCAGTTACTGCAGATAAGACTTTCCTGAATGTTTTTGACATTTAAAAACCCCTCTCAAAAAATTATTTGGAGAAATATATGCCTGAATGTATTAAAATATTTCCCCTCTTATATTTTATAACATAATGGCGATATTGTCAAGTTTATTTATACTGAAATCCGTCGAGCGTTGCTCCAATCTGTAATATAATACTGAAAAATCAAAATAGAAAATGCACCCATTAATACATTTTCATCCTATTCTCAATTCATTTCCGCGTACTGTCGTAAATTCAACAACTATATGTGTTCCATTGACAATTACGCAAAGCATAATAACAACTCAGTGACCATCGTACATACGACCACCTCATTGCTATCCGTGCAATTACTACAGATCACTTCATGACAGCAGACTAGGCAAGGATCCCTTACGATATTCTCGCACGTGTTTCTAACAGACTTACAAATGAAGTTGAGCATGTAAACAGAGTTGTTTACGATATTACTTCAAAGCCTTCGGGAACGGTTGAGTGGGAATAACATTCCGCATATCTAAAGCTGCGTATTTGCGGCATTTATTGTTCTTCGACTGATAAAATGGAAACGTTTTGGCAACAGTATATATTTTTTTATTTATAAAGACCTAACCGATTGAATTGTCAGTTAGGTCTTTTTATATATGTATTTATTCTTTATTCAAAAATTCATTTCGACTTTTATTTCTGCATATCTTATCTGATGATAAGATATCATATAGTATTTTTCTCATTTCAGATAGTACAGAATAATCAAAAGCGTTATAATCATGATCAGTATCACTTGAAACCTTCTGCAAATGTATTCTATTTCTCAAATCGTTTTATCTTGCTCTTTGGATAAGTATATATCCACTCCTCATACTCCTTCCGTCAGAGAAATTATCTCTGACGGGATTTTTCTGTTATATTTCCAGACTATCATCATTCAGAAGAAAATACTTCATTCCCATGATAACAAAACCCTCATCGTTCCTTCTTGGCTTTGCAGTTCCGTTTACGATAACGATTCTTTTGAATGTATCGGGAATATTTCTGATGGAGTTAAACTCCTGATTTTTCTTTTCTTCGGTGCTTAAATCATAGGCGACCTGAATATAATATCTCACATCTGCCTTATTTACAACAAAATCCACTTCAAGTTGCTTTCTCTGGCTCTTGCCGTCCTTATTCCTGGAGTTAACTTCTACAATTCCTACATCGACATTCAGTCCACGAGCTAAAAGCTCATTATATACAATATTCTCCATAATATGTGTAGGCTCTTGCTGTCTGAAATTAAGGCGGGCGTTACGAAGTCCCACATCAGTGAAATAATATTTGTGATTTGTACCGATATATTTTCTCCCCTTTATGTCATATCTGCTGACCTTTGAAATCAGAAACGCTTCTTCAAGATAGTCAATGTGATTTGAAATTGTTTTGTTGCTGTATGACATCTGCTGCTCGCTTAAAAAGGTATTTGCTATTTTCGTAGGATTTGTCGGCGAGCCGATGGAAGAAGCTAATATATCCACCAGTATTCCAAGTCCTGATTCATTTTTCAGTTTATTTCTATCAACTACGTCCTTTATATATACATTGGTAAAAATGTTTTTCAGATAATCTGATTTCTGCTTTTCACTTTTCAGGCTCGGAATGACAGGCAGTCCGCCGTAGATCATGTATTCTTCCCAAGCGTCATCATAATCACAATCACAAACAGAATAGTACTCCGAAAACGATAATGGATATACCCTTATTTCATCACCTCTGCCACGGAACTCGGTCACTATGTCGCTTGACAGAAATTTTGAGTTGCTTCCCGTAACATAAACATCAACATTCTCTATTCGCAGAAGGCTGTTGAGGACTTCTGCAAACCTCGGCATAAACTGCACTTCGTCAATGATTACATAGTATTTTTCACCGTCCTGCAATTTGTCCTTTATATATTGATAACAGGATTTAGGCTCACGCAGTTCTTCGTTTTCGATACCGTCAAGTGCTATTTCTATAATGTGTTCTGAAGCTACGCCCTCGGATAACAGATGCTCTTTGAATAAGGTGAAAAGCAAAAATGATTTTCCGCAGCGTCTGATACCTGTAACTACCTTTACCATACCGTTGTTTTTTCGTTCTATAATCTGTTTCAGATAATTGTATCGTTCAATCTTCATATAACAACTCCTTAAAAATGCGTATTTACGCAAAGTTTGGAACTAACTATATTGTACCACACTCAACAGAAAATATCAATACCAATTAAGCTTTCACGCAATTTTGTTTTTTTGCTCCTTGAAAATGCGTATTTACGCAGATTTCAGAAATAATATCACAGAATAGTATTTCATGTCTCTTGATTTCAAAAAAAATAAAATAATATCTATCCGTTAATGATACTACAGTGATACTAAAAAACTGAAAGCTTCAGAAAAATGGTATATATGAGATAAATTCAGGTTTGAAAATGGCTGAAATTCGTTATAAAATGTATGATAAAAATAATCCTGTATTGAGTGGGAATAAAATAACTAATCCCGAAAATCACGCAATGAAGCGGATTTTCGGGATTTTCTTTTTTCTATGATAACAAATTGATAACAGTAAGCTACAGGAAACCATTCTGTATCGTCACTGTCTTGAGGGTTATCCCACGTTTGCCGCAGTCATCTGCGGTAGCAGGCCAGTTCAGCTTGCATTGCGTATATCCGGCCTTGCTGATGACTCCATTGGCAAGGCCTTTTTTGCGTTACTTTCGCACAAAGTAACAAAGGCGAAGTTAGTTATATAAACAGAATCAAAATACAAATCTACTTTTTAGCAGCATTATAAATTGCTCCTATATGTATCTGTGTTGTATCAAGCAGAGGAATTTTAACATCGTCCTCTTTAATCATAAGCGGAAGCTCTGTACATCCAAGAAGGATTGCGTCCGCATTATCGTATTCAACATATTTATTGATTATTTCAAGCATTTCTGCCTTATCCTTTGGAACAACAATACCGTTTTCAAGATTAGGATAAATTAACTTACCTATTCTTTCTTTATCGTCATCACAAGGAGTAATAGGTGTAATGCCGTTGGCCGCAAAGCATTTCTCATAAATACCACTATTCAATGTAAAAACCGTTCCCAATATCAGCACTCTTTTATAGCCGAGTCGAAGCGTTTCATTTACACCCACTTCAACAATACTGATAACTGGTATTTCAAAAAAGTCTTCCATTTCGTCCCATACTGTATGTTCTGTATTGGCTGTAATTGCAGCGATTTCTGCACCCGCTGCTTTCAGATTGTTTATACTTCTCAGCATAAGCTCTGTCGATTTTTTGTTATCACCATTAAGGAGATAATCAGTAGCTTCAACCATATTAACACTGTCAATTACAATTTCGGGATAAACAGTATCGCCCGATTCAATTCTGCACTTGTTTATAAGCCCGATATAATAGTCAACAGTTGAAGCCGGACCTATTCCGCCGACTAATCCGATTTTTTTCATTTTCTCACCGCCTGCATTACCTATATTCTTTTTTTAATTATACAACACCTACATAAATATTTCAATAAGAAAGGAGCGATTTCTCACGGTAATTGCATTAGTTAAGAATTTATGAACAAAGCCATAAAT
>CALMUA010000204.1 GCA_937872775.1 uncultured Ruminococcus sp. | reverse complement strand
TCGAGTAATGTGACTGGAGTTCAGACGTGTGCTCTTCCGATCTATATATCTTTTTACAGATATATATATTATATACGGACGGTGATTTTATGCACAGGTGCGATCATCCATGCATCCAAAGCAGTTTATTATTGATCGCAGGTGTTTCTTCTATTGCAGGAATACTTGCGATTATTTTATTATCATTGTTAGTTTCAGGTATTATGGTTTATGTTGATATACCTGATAAAATATGCAGACTCTTATCAATAGCAATTCTTGCGTCAGGTTCGTTTGTATCAGGAAAATATGGTGCTGTAAGGAAACGAAAGCATGGCATTGTTATAGGTGCATTGTGCGGCATGTGCACATGTCTTATAATGATAATTGTATATATAATTATATCAGAGGGTGTAACTTTTTCTAACATATTTATTAAAATATTCATTTCAATGCTTTCAGGAGCGATTGGAGGAGTACAAGGGGTAAATAAGAAAATATCCAAACCGCCCATATAAATACATAAAAAAGAAACATTAAGGTTCAGTGTTTTGCTAAAATGCACTATATATATTAACGTATAACTTTATAAATTGTTGAAATGACGTTATGCTTGTCTGATTTGTGATTATTGTGTAAAAAGCCTTGAAAAAAATATGTTCTTGTGATATAATAGTACTCAAGTTATTAAAAAATACAATTTTTTTGGAGGGTGTAGAGTTATGAAGCATATTAAAACTATTAATAAAGCAAACTTGAAAGAAACTGCCAAAAAGGGTGGCTGCGGTAAATGTCAGGCTTCATGTCAGTCAGCATGTAAAACATCATGTACAGTAGCAAATCAGAAATGCGAAAAGTAGGTTTTATTTTTTGTTAGCTGAAAAAGGGACAATGCTGTTATTGTCCCTTTTTGTATTGCTTAAAAAATTCAGATTATTTGGAGGAACGGTAATGATACATAAATATAAGCTTGCAGGATATAACATCGTGCTGGATGTAAACAGTGGTGGTGTCCATGTAGTAGATGATTTAACATATGATATACTTGATAATATAGAGCCTCCTTTCAACGATAAATGCCCTGAAAATGTTATTGAAAAGCTTTTGAAGTTTTATAAAAAAGAGGATATAGAAAGCTGTTATGATGAGGTTATTGAACTTTACACTGAAAAAATACTTTTCAGTGATGATGATTATGAAAAATATGCAAAATTTTCAGTATCATCACCTGTAAAGGCAATGTGTCTTCATATTGCACATGACTGCAATCTCAGATGTAAGTACTGTTTTGCATCAACAGGGGATTTTGGCGGTGGAAGAAAGCTTATGTCATTTGAGACGGGAAAAAAAGCTATTGATTTTCTTCTTGAAAAATCTGCTGACAGAGAGAATCTTGAACTTGACTTCTTTGGCGGAGAACCTCTGATGAATTTTGATGTTGTAAAGCAGATAGTTGAGTATGCACGTTCTAAGGAATCAGAATATAAAAAAAGATTCCGCTTTACAATTACTACAAACGGAATGCTTCTTAACGATTCAAACACAGAATTTATCAACAAAGAAATGTCAAACGTAGTTCTTTCAGTTGACGGAAGACGCGAGGTAAATGATAAAGTAAGAAAAAGAGTGGACGGAACCGGATGCTATGACACAATAATGCCTAAATTCAAAGCACTTGTTGATGCAAGGGGTGATAAGGACTATTATGTAAGAGGAACATTCACAAAGTATAATCTTGATTTTTCTGAAGATGTATTCAGTCTTTATGAAGCTGGATTTGATCAGATTTCAGTTGAGCCGGTTGTATGTGATCAGTGTGAACCTTATGCTATTACAGAGGGAGAGCTCCCACAGATATTCAAGGAATATGAAAAGCTTTCACAGAGAATTCTTGACCTTGAGAAGACAGGAAAGAAATTTAATTTCTTCCATTTCATGCTTGACCTTGATCAGGGACCATGTGCAATCAAAAGACTTAGAGGCTGTGGTTCAGGAAATGAATATGTAGCTATTACACCTGACGGTGATATTTATCCATGTCACCAGTTTGTCGGGAATCCAGACTTTAAAATGGGTAATCTTGATGATGGTACATTTGACCTTGAAATGAAAGAGACATTTGCCGGTGCAAATATATATACAAAGCCGGAATGTAAAAAATGTTGGGCAAAATTCTATTGCAGCGGCGGATGCAATGCTAACAATTATCAGTATGCAGGTGACATTCATAATGCTCATAAGCTTTCATGTCAGCTTCAGAAAAAGCGTCTTGAATGTGCTATAATGTTAAAAGCAGCGAAAATTGATAACATAAATGACTTTAATTGAAAAAACAATCGTTTTTCGAAACAAATTACGAAAAACGATTATTTTTTTGTTGCATTTTCAGCATATTTGCTGTATAATAAGAGAATAACAAAAAGAGGTGACGTTTATGATTTTATCTGAAAAAAGAAGCAAAAAGATAGTTTTGATTATGGATATACTATTTTATTTAATGCTTCTGGTTTTAACAGCTATTGTAAGTAAAAGACAAATTTATATTAATGTATTACATGTATATTTTAAGGCGGTTACGATATGCGGATTAATAACTGCTGTCAACTGCATTCAGCTGCTTTGGATAATTATTACATATAAAAGATCCGGATTTTTTTTATCCTCACTGCTGTGCGGAATAAACATAATAAGTATGTTAATTCCGATAGTACGTGGTATGGATACGAAAACGGTACCTGGGATAGCGATTGTGCTTGTCAACTGGGTAACACTTGCGACAGTATATAAATATATAAGTGAGACTGATAAGGGAAAACAAATGCTTCTTGTTCAGGCAAACACCGATAGTCTCACAGGGTTACCTAATATGCGTGCATTTCAAAAACATATAAAAGAACTTGTGGAAAACAATCAGAAGTTTGCTATTGTATTTATTGATATCGATAATTTTAAAATAATTAATGATGTTGCCGGACATAATATGGGTGACAGCGTTCTGAAATTTGTTTCTCACGAATGGACAAAAAGGCTTGATGACGGTGATTATATTGTGAGAATAGGCGGAGACGAATTTGCTATTGCCATTACTGTCAAAAACACAAAAATGTCAGTAATAGAGCATGTAAATAATATTTCAGATATAATGAATACTGGTTTAGGATTATCATATGGAATGTTCAGAGTTACTGCAAGTTTTGGCATAGCTTTTTATCCTGAAGACGGAACAGACTGTACTACTCTCCTGAGCTGTGCTGATACGGCAATGTATCATTCAAAAGATGATGGAAAAGCTAAGGTTACCATATATAACAGCAACATGCTTGATAAGCTCAGAGTAAGTGTTGAGATAGAACATCTTATAAAAGATGCAGTCAGGAATGAGCGTTTTTTTATGGTTTTTCAGCCGCAGTATAGTGCAAAGAACCATATACTCAAAGGTTTTGAAGCTTTGATCCGAATAAATGATTCAGGAAAGACAATATATCCGGGCAGCTTTATTTCTGTTGCTGAGAGCAATGGTCTCATATATAATATTGACAGATGGGTTATGAGAAATATTATGACTCGTTTTTCAGAGCTGTTGAATGAATATGAAACTGATATAACAATTTCAATAAATATTTCAGCAGCGCATCTTCTTGATAAGGAATTTGTCTCTGAAACAAAAAAATTAATACAGGAAACAGGATTCCCCTCCAAATGTTTAGAAATTGAAGTTACAGAGTCTGTATGTCTTACTTCTATTGAACATGCTGCTGATGTATTAAGGCAGCTGCATGATATGGGAATAACACTTGTAATAGATGATTTTGGTACTGGATATGCATCACTGAGCTATCTTTCAAAGCTTCCGGTGCAGATTGTCAAAATAGATAAAACTTTTATTGATAATATAGCTGTGAGCAAGGGTGCTGATGATTTCGTCGAGGCTATTATTTCAATGGGACACACATTAAAAATGGATATAATTGCAGAAGGTGTTGAGGATGAAAATCAATTGTCTATACTTAAAAATATCGGATGTGATTATATACAGGGATATGTATGGGACAGGCCTGTATCAGAAGAAAGGGCTAGAAATATGATATATGAATCGTTCGGAAACATATATAACAATAAAAAAACAGAGGTGTCAATGTGACATCTCTGTTTTTGATTGGGTGTTGTTGAATGCTCAGATGGAAGATTTAAAAAATTATCATTCGTATATATAGTGCGTGTATACAGGGCTTTCCGACTGCCCTGCACCTTCACACATAGGTTTAATAGTAACATTTATTCATATTATTTCTCAAGCACTAAAGTTGTCTGTGAATCAAAATTATCTATTTTGCAGCTTATTGCCTTATCATGGGAAAATGCATATAAATAATCACCTATGAATAATGCGCGTGTAAATTGACACATGTTATCTATGTTGTTTTCTGAATCTTTAATGCGTCCGAGCTCAGAAAATTTTCCGTTTTCATATTTAAGAAATACATAATATTCTGAATAACTATTACTGTAGTTATCATTTTCATCATAGTTATAATTATAGTCTGAAACAGGAAATCCGATTATATTTTTATCACTGTCTATAAGAAGCGCTTTTCTATCCTGCACAGCGAATGAATAAATATAACTGTTGTGTGACGGATCAGATATAGTGTAGGTATCATGCTCAGTCAGAGCATCATCTGTTCCGAACATTGTTACTTTTACGCCTGTTTCAATAGCCTGATCATCTGCGTCAATTCCAAAACCGAGAAGAAGGTCATCACTCCATTTATGAAGGAATGTACTGAATCCGTTTATTTTATATTCATCTGTAATTGCAGGGCTTGCAGGATCTGTGAGGTCTATTGCAAACAGTGGATCCGTCTGCTTGTATGTAACTACATATGCAGTATCACCCTGAAAGTTTACTGATTTTATAGATTCAGTCTTTCCGTATCCGGTAAGAGAACCAACTATCTCAAGATTTTCATCAAGAACGAAAAGATTATTGCTTTGTTGTGATCCGGCTTCATCAGTCCAGTATTCTCCGCCTGCTGTGTATTTATCTAATGTTGTAGCTATTCTGAAATATCCGTTATATTCGTCCATTGAAAACTGATTAAGAACGGATCCTTCTACTTCTGATGATGCAGATGGAGTTACAGTACCATCGTCAAGTGACATGCGTGTTATCTCAGTATATTGCTGACTGGTGTCATATCTGTCTGCTGTAATATAGAGATTTTCACTTGTGCAGTATACATTACTTCCACAGTTGGCAAATGCTTTTACATCAGCGTTCTGTACTCTATCTGAAACGTCTATGCTCCCCACAACGGCATATGTCATATAATCTGAGTTATTCCACTCACCGGGAACATATATGTCATTAGCTTTAAGAAGTTTTGATTTGCCGTTGCAGGAGTAACCGGGAATATACGCGTCAATATCATTTTCATCATCTATATTACTGATGTTTTCACTTGTGTCATTTGTTATGATATAAATATTATTTTCAATCATTCTTGAATCAACAAAACTACCATCCTGTGAATAAGTCTGTGAAAGTGTAAGTCCGCTGTCTGATGTATCATATACATTGACATATGTTTTTGGGGACATGCAGTCAGAAAATACTACTGAAAGTTTTCCGTCAGACAAATACATTCCTGAAATATTATTTATATACATATCATATGAATAAGTATCGTATGAATTATAATCCTCACCGACTCCTGCATCAGATGCAATATTATAATGAACAGATTTTTCAAAGCTTCCGTTATTAACTGAAAACCAGTACAGATTCTGATCAATCGTATAGTAGACATTTTTGCCGTCTGTTTTTATCATATCAGCTTCGTCAACATTTTCAGACTGTGTAATTGTTTTTGAGTAGTCATTTCCGGCTCCTGTTTCGGCTCCGGTTGCAGTAACAACTGCATCATATGATTCTGATGATTGTGCTGTTTCATTCATAGCTCCGTTTTCTTCCACACAGTCATAATGCTTGCTGCTACCGAAAATTCCGCTGAATATATCACGCAGTGTTGATTTTGTCTGTTCTTTTTTATAGTTATTTTTGAGCTGCTTATAAATTTCATCATAACTGTCAGCATGATTCATAAAGTAAGCTTTTTCATTCTGCTCAGTTGTATTTACAAGCTTTTTGACATTGTTTTGGTCAGGAAGCATTTTCATTGCTCCGCATACAATAAGTACACATGCTGCAAGGGCTGCTACGCTTCTTGAAATGCATTTTATTTTTTCCTTTTTTGTTTCAGGCTGCTGTGATTTAAGAACAATACAAATATTTTCAGGAAGAAGTCTTGGTGGTATTTCAGCTTCTCTTATGTATTTTTTTAATTTATCTTCACTCATAAATATCATCTCCATTTATCAGTTTAACTGCGGCTCAATATCTGCAAGAGCCTTTCTTAGTTTTTCTTTTGTTCTTGAAAGTCTTGAACGTACGGAAGCTGGTTTTATACCGCATAAATGTGAAATTTCTTCGCTTGAATAGCCTCCGAGAACAGAAAGTGAAAGTATAAGTCTTTCTTCTTCATTAAGCTTGTCAAGCTCACATATAAGTTCTGTGCGTTTAAAATTAAAGTCTTTGCCCGTATCTTCAGCATAACTCTCGTCAAGAGTTGGTTTATTTATATACTCAGATTGTTTTTTCTTTATCTTAGTTGTAAGAATTTTTATTACCCATGCTTTGAATGCATCCTCGCTTCGAAGTTTTTTAATCTGTGAAAAAGCATCTGTTACTGCATCACTTACTGCGTCTGCAGCGTCATGTGGATTTCTAAGACTGCACAGTGCAATGTGATACAGGTCCTTATATATAACTGAGTACAATCTTGAAAATGCATCACAGTCACCTTTGACAGCAAGCTGGATATCAATTTTATAATCTGATGTCAATGTAAGTTCCCTCCTTGTTACTATGAAATTAATTTAATAATTATAGATACTTTCAATACAAAAAATGATCCTCAAAGGTCAACCGCATTCAAAGAAACCAATGTCACAGACTAAGATGTATAAATATCAGGTTCATAGTTGTCTTCTTAATAATGTAAATCTTCAAGAATTTTATAATTACTTCGATTGAAACGTTTCATAGATATAGTGATAAAAAACGCTTGAAATGTTGCACTGAAATATTTTTTTGTAGACTATGACATAAATAAATACATGTTTATGTTGAATTTGCACTGCATCAATATGTTTCAGTAATTGCATGTATTGCTGATTTTACGTAAATTAGTTCTGTAATGATTTCATTGTTATTTTTCATCTTGTTATTTTGACCTTAATGTAATAATTATAAATAATTTTCATACAAAAAGCAATCATCATAAATAAAGATGTATTTAAATGAACCATTACTGTGTTCATATTAAATTTAAAACAAGCAGATATATGAAAATACGTAAGGTTTTTGCGGAACTTTCCGATTTTGCATACATAATCTGTTAATAATTATGAATTTATTATTTCTCCGTTTAAATTGCTTGCAAATTATATTTCTTTATTGTATAATTATTATTAGTCATGAATATATTAAGGTAAAGTGAAAAATACAGGGAGGAAACGTAAAAAATGTCAGATACAAGGCCCAACAGAAATACAAAAAAAAGAAAAAAACGTCGTAGCACATTAAGATTATCAGTAATATTATTATTTTTTGTTTTTAGTATAGCAATAAGCTTTACTGTCTATACCTTTACGTTCGATGCGAGTTCAAAACCTGCTGTTAAGAAAAATTCTGACGGAACATCTTCTCCTTCAGAAACAGATATTTTAGTAACAGATAAAAACGGAAATCCGGTAACAGGTCAAAATGCAGGTGACGTTACAGATGAGGATGGAAATAAGATTAAAGGCAGCGGTGCTTCTGCAGAAAACTCAATAAATCCTGTTAAGAAATCCGATGAAAAAGATAAGTCTTATCTCGATAAATGTGTGTTTATAGGCGATTCAATAACAACCGGTCTTTCAGGTTATAAATTTGTTTCAAATGATAATGTTCTTGCTTCAATAGGCTTAAGAATAGATAATATCACAACAGAAAAGGTATCCACCACAAAGTACGGAGATATCCTTACACTTGATGCACTCCTTAAAATAAAACCGGAAAATGTGTACATTCTTCTTGGAAGCAATGGTGTGTCATGGTATGACAACGATAAAATGATAGAGTGCTATTCTAACTTTATAGACAGTGTAAAGACTGAACTACCAGATTCAAATATATATATTATTTCCATAACTCCGGTAGGTGCTATCAGAGAAACCAAAGATACTACCGAAAACGGAAAAATCCTCAATTCAGATATTGACAGATTTAACCTTCGCCTTATTGATCTTGCAAACCAGAAAGGCATCTATTATGTTGATGCAAATTCAGAACTTAAGGGTGACGACGGAAAGCTGCCTGCAGATGTAACAAAGGATGGAATGCACTTTAACAAGGATACATACGAAAAGTTTGTTGAGTATATACTTACACATATAGTTTGAGTTTGAAAGGATTGGATTTTTACGGGAAATATTAAAATTCAGTTTATGGCAGCAGCCTTAGCTGTTGTATTTGCAGGAAGTTATATGTCATGTGTCGTACAGAGAGAACTTGATACAAAGACATATGAACTGTCAGAAGATAAGAAGGAGGTAGCACAGAACAGTACCCAACATGTATGCGTTACATCATCTTCATATAATACATCTGCAGATTTAAAGCAGACAAGCTTATCTGTTGCTGAATCAACATCACCGCCGCAGACAACTGTAGTATCATCTGTAACTTCTGTTACAACTGATGTAACCACTGCACCGGTAACAGAACCTGTTACATTATCTTCTGTAGCTGTACCTCCACCGGAACCACCTGCCCCACCCGCTCCTCCCGTACCACAGTCTGGCAATCAACAGGGTGCTGTTCCCCAGTCAGCGGCGGTAGGAAGTGAATATTTTAACGACTGTGCATTTTTAGGTGATTCACATATAAAAGGTATGAGCGGATATGGTATAGTAAGTAATAGCAGGGTATTTGCTGAAAACGGACTTAGCCTGGCACATATAAATGAAAAAATAAGCATTGACAGTATAAAGGCAATTAATCCAAAGCATATATACATAATGATGGGTACAAACGGAGTCACATGGATGAAATTTTCTGATATGATAGACTACTATAAAAATTTTGTGAGTACGCTTAAGCAGTCAATTCCGGACGCAGATATATACATACTATCTATTCCACCGGTTTCCTCTGATAGAGAATCCAGAAATGACAATGGAAAAATGCTTAATTCTGATATAGACGGATACAATGCAGAGCTTCTTAAAATGGCACTTGATAACGGATGGCATTATCTCGACGTTAATTCAGCAATCAAGGATGAAAACGGATGCCTTTCCGGATCAACGGATGGAGTTCATATGCCGATAAGCACATACAATACATTCAAAGATTATATTCTCACACATATAGCAGATTAAACAGGAGGTAAATATTTTTTATGAGTAAATTTTTAAAAACAGCATCGGCTGTAATAATGGCAGGAATGCTTCTATGTTCATGCGGAGGAAAATCAGATTCGGATGTTACCGCTTCGGAACTGCTTAAGGCAGCTCAGGAAAGTGATTCATCATTTGATGAGATGGAATCAGTAACGAAGGATGATATAAAATACTATTATGAACTTGAGGAAGGCTGGTATGATGATTTTGCTGCTGAGATTTCAGGAAATCCGGCATATGCAGAAGAGATAGTTGTAGTAAAAGCGTCATCTTCTGAAAATGTAAAAAAAGTATCAGATGCACTTGAAGCCAGAGTAGAAAGCAGAAAGAATACACTTCAGAGCTATGCGCCTGAGGAATATGACAAGCTATGTAAAAGCAGTGTTGAAACAAAAGGAAATTATGTGTATTTAGTTGTAAACAGTGATATAAAGACAGCTCAGAAAGCTTTGGAAAAGCTGTTTTAAAGTAATATTATTTTATACCAGACGCAGATTACTGTGTTTGGTATTGTTTTTGAAATACAGCTCAGACAGCCGATGCCGTTATGTAATAAGTAACAGTATATTATTGCAGGCGGCATTCTCTGCTGTCGAAATACCGAAAGCATATCTGATGTATAGTTTTGTTGTAAGTAAATAATAAATTGGAGTGGATGTAAGTGATAAAACAGATTATCAAGAGAGATGGCAGAGTGGTTCCGTTTAATACTGAAAAAATTGCAAATGCTATATTTAAGGCTGCACAGTCAATTGGCGGTCAGGATTACAAAGAATCTATGGAAATTGCATTTAAATCATGTGAAGAAGCAGAAAAGCTCTATGCTGATAAAATTCCGACAGTAGAGCAGATACAGGATGTAGTTGAAAAAACACTTATTGATGATGGACATGCCCAGACAGCAAAAGCTTACATTCTATACAGATATGAAAGAACACGTTCGAGAGAAATGAAAACAAACCTGATGAGGGTATTTAAGGATCTTACATTCAAGTCTGCAAAGGACAGTGATATTAAGCGTGAAAACGCTAATATTGACGGTGACACAGCAATGGGAACCATGCTTAAATATGGTTCAGTCAGCGCTAAAGAATTTTATGAAATGTATGTACTGGACAGCCGTCATGCAAAAGCACATGCCGAGGGATATATTCACATTCATGATCTTGATTTTCTTACACTTACGACAACATGCTGCCAGATAGAACTGATAAAATTATTTAAAAACGGATTTTCAACAGGACACGGTTTTTTAAGAGAGCCTAACGACATAGCAAGCTATTCAGCACTTGCATGCATTGCAATTCAGTCAAATCAGAATGATCAGCACGGTGGACAGAGTGTTCCTAATTTTGATTATGCAATGTCGGGGGGAGTAAAGAAAACTTATATAAGCAGATACAGACAAAATATAGCAAGATGCCTTGAGCTTCTGACTCAGGCTCCTGATCCTGCCAAGGCAGCCGAGAGTATAGTGTCTTCAGTAAAAGCTGAGACAGGACTTGAACCTGTACTTGCAAATGACAACGGATATCAGAAAGCAGAGTTTGCAAAACTGCTCGAGTATGCAGATAATGAAACAGCAAAAAAAATACAGAGTTTTACTGCAAAAACATCATTTAAAGAAGCTAACAGAGCAACTTATCAGGCCATGGAGGCACTTATTCATAATCTTAATACCATGAACAGCAGAGCAGGTGCACAGACTCCTTTCAGTTCAATAAACTATGGAACAGATACATCCCCTGAAGGAAGAATGGTCATTGAAAATATTCTTCTTGCAAATGAAGCAGGACTTGGAAACGGAGAAACACCTATTTTCCCGATACATATATTTAAAATAAAGGATGGAATAAACTATAATACGGGTGATGTGAACTATGATTTATTCAAGCTTGCATGCAGAGTTTCAGCAAAAAGACTTTTTCCTAATTTCTCATTTATTGATGCACCGTTTAATCTTCCTTATTATCGCAAGGGTGATTACAATACGGAGATTGCATATATGGGATGCCGTACACGTGTTATAGGCAATGTATATGATAAATCCAGAGAAATTGTAACGGGCAGAGGAAATCTCAGCTTTACATCAATAAATCTGCCAAGACTTGCTGTTGAAGCTGATCATAATGTTGGTGCATTTTTTGATTCACTTGACGAATATATGGATCTTGCAATAGAACAGTTGATAGCCAGATTCAGGATTCAGTCACAGAAAACAGTTAAAAATTACCCGTTTCTTATGGGACAGGGAGTATGGATAGATTCAGACAAGCTTGGTGAAAATGATACTGTAGGAGAGGTTTTAAAACATGGAACACTTTCTGTAGGGTTTATCGGACTTGCTGAAACACTTGTTGCACTTATTGGAAAACATCATGGTGAAGATGAAGAAGCAAGAAAGCTTGGACTTGAAATAGTAGCAAGAATGAGAGAAAGACTTGATGAGGAATGTATAAGAACAGGACTTAATTTCTCTCTGCTGGCTACTCCTGCAGAAGGACTTTCAGGAAGATTTGTAAAGATGGATGCTGAAAAATACGGCATTATCAAGGGTGTAACAGACAGAGAATACTATACAAATTCATTCCATGTTCCTGTTTACTATAAACTTAGTTCATTTGATAAGATAAAAATAGAAGCTCCTTATCATGCACTTACAAATGCCGGACATATAAGTTACGTTGAACTTGACGGAGATCCTCTTAAAAATCTTTCAGCATTTGAAAAGGTTGTCAGATGTATGAAGGAGTCAGGTATCGGTTATGGTTCAATAAATCATCCGGTTGACAGAGATCCTGTATGCGGATATACCGGTATTATAGGTGATGTATGTCCTAAATGCGGAAGAAGTGAAGAAGAACACATGCAGGGATTTGAAAGAATAAGACGTATAACAGGTTATCTTGTCGGAACAGTGGACAGATTCAATAATGCAAAAAAAGCAGAGGTAGCTGACAGAGTAACACATAATACTAAGGAAGAATGATATGAATATACGAATTTCAGGGACAGCTAACGATTCAATAGTTGATGGACCGGGAATACGATATACTGTATTTACGCAGGGGTGTCCTCATGGCTGTAAAGGATGCCATAATCCTCAGACACATGACTTTAACGGAGGAAAGGTAATAGACAGTAGTATACTGATTGATGAGATAAAAGACAATCCTCTGCTTGACGGAGTCACATTCAGCGGCGGTGAGCCATTTTGTCAGGCAAGAGTTCTTTCTCAAATGGGACGTCAGATAAAACAAGAAGGACTTAATATTGTAACATATACCGGTTACCTTTTTGAGTATCTTGTAAAAAATGCGAATGATCAGAACGGGTATATGGATCTTTTAAAATATACTGATATACTGATTGACGGCAGATTTGAAATAGAGCAAAGAAGTATAGATGCTCTTTTTAAGGGAAGTACTAACCAGCGTCTGATCGATTGCCAAAAGAGCCTTGAGCTTAACAAAGTGATAGAGTATGTGCCTGGATAGATGCGGTATTTAGGTTGTGCTGTACATTGCCACGTTAAAAACAGTTGAGCCGTTATTTCAAAATGGCATAATACCTGACTTACAAAGCTGATAACCATAAGATCTTTTTATTTGAATTTTTTTAAAATGCAGAATTGAATTTGCAGAAAGGAATAAAGTGCACAGATTTATTAATATTCAGAAAATAAAATTTTTAACAACTGTTTTTGTATTGATTATTTCTGTATTTGCTGTGTCAGGCTGTAATGATGAAGACAAAGACGGCTCTGATCATTCATTTACCTATACAATTTATAAAAATCCTCAGAATCTTGATCCGCAGCTTGCATGTGATAAGTCATCCCTTATGATTATTCAAAATATGTTTCTTGGATTAATGACATTTAATATCGAAGGAAAACTTGACTATGGTGTTGCAACAAGCTGTGAAATTACTGATGACGGAAAGAAATATCACTTTTATCTTCGTGATGACTGCTACTGGTATAGCGCAGACGGTGCGGAAGATGTTGTAACAGCTCATGACTTTGTATATGCATTCAAGAGAATATATAACCCTGTAACAATTTCTCCGTACACTGAAAAGTTTAGTTTTATCAAAAATGCAGAGTCAATTATGAATGGTGAGACTGAATATACACAGCTTGGTGTGTATGCAATTAATGCGACAGAACTTGTATTTGAACTTGACAGACCAAATTCTGAATTTATGTATCTGCTTACAACAGCGCCTGCAATGCCATGCAATAAACAGTTCTTTGAAGGAACAAAAGCAAGATACGGACTTGATGATGAGTCTGTAATTTCAAACGGTGCTTTTTATATGACACAATGGTCATATGATCCTTATGGAAACGATAATCTGATATATATGAAGAGAAATTACAATAATACCAAATATGACGAGGTCTATCCGTATATGTTGAAGTTTATTATAGAAAAACAGAAAGAGGTAGCTTCAGAAAATTTTGATTCAGGTTATACTGATTGTTTTGTTTCAGACGATGAATACAAAAAATCACTTCTTGGTACATCAGAAACTAACAGATACCAGTCAACATCTGTAGGAATAATATTTAACGATAAATATAAAATTGACAGTGATATAAAAAGAGCGTTGTCGTTTAGTATTGATAGGGAGAAATATAAAAGTATAATTACAAGTAATTTCAGTATGGCATATGGTATAATACCTGGCAGCATTTACATTGGAGACACTAATTACAGAGACAGTATCGATGACAGCAAAATGCCATTTTACAGTGATAAATATGATTTGACAAAGAGCCAGAAAGATGATTTTTACAATACTTTCTCTGATAATGCAAAAATAATGATAAGAAGTAAATCAGATAATGGTTTTATGAATCAGATAATAGATGACTGGCATGATTCACTTGATATATATATAGGAATTGATTATGTGGATGACGCTGAATACTATCAGCGCCTTCAGGATGGCGATTATGGAATGGCTCTTACAGAGATGACTATAGATGATAATTCTATATACTATTTTTTAAAAAATGTGATAGATAGTATCAACAGTACCAGCGATAACTACAACAAATTTACCAATATTCTGGAAGGTTCACTTGTCAATACATCTGACAGTGAAAAAATAAAATCGTACAGTGAAATTGAAAATGAAATTTTAATGAGCGGAGATTATATTCCTGTTTTTTATAAAAATAAATTTGTTGTATATAAAAAAGGTATTTCAGATTTTATATTCAATCCTTTTTCGGAGCAGATTAATTTCAGATATGCTAAATATTTTGATTAATATAACTTAGGGCAAGCC
>CALMUA010000203.1 GCA_937872775.1 uncultured Ruminococcus sp. | reverse complement strand
ATTAAATTTATTGAAAATTTTATTGAAAATTATTGACAATACATTTTATGGAGTAGTATAATTTAAAGTGATAAAAAATCAGAAAGGTGAAATATATGATATGATTAAAAATAATTTGCACTTTTTTAAAAGAAAAATTGCTTTAACGTTAGCAACTATTATGATATTTTCATTTGTTGCAAATGTAAAACAAGTCGGTATTCAAAAGATCAATGCTGCTGAAACAAAGGTTACTTATGGTGATGTAAACAGTGATGGTACTATTAATCTGTTAGATATGATATTACTTAAATCATACCTAACAGAGAATAACACAAAAGGTTTCTCCGTCGAGGCGGCCGATGTGGATGACGATGGTGAAGTATCAGCCAAAGATGCTGTTGAACTTTCTATGTACCTTATGAATCAGATTGGCAGTTTCTCATATGAAATGAATGTTGACACAGACGGAGATGGTTTGAGCGACTACGTTGAAAAAGAAATTCTCGGAACAAAATATGATATTCCTGACTCAGACGGAGATGATCTTGATGATTATTCTGAAGTATATCTGTGTGAAACTGAACCGACAAAACCGGATACTGGTAATACGGGAAAAAAAGATTCACTTAAGGATGCAGATGAAGACGGACTGACAAATGGTGAGGAAATTAAGCTTGGAACCTCACCTACGTTGAGTGATACTGATGAAGACAAATTAAGTGATTTTGATGAGGTTAAGAAATATAAAACTAATCCCAATAAATTATATACAGATGATGATCTTATTTCAGATTTTGGAGAAGTAATACTTGGACTTAATCCTTTAGTTGAAAAGTCAGATGGGATACAATCAGATTCAGAAAGAATTTTTGATCAGCAGTTGACTTCAGATAACATTATCTTTAAGGAAATAAATACAGAAGACAGTCCGTACAAATTATCATTGATTACAAAATCATCAGGATATATAGATGAGTCTGTAAGTGTTGATATCAGTTCATATTCAAATTATCTGCAGAATGATGCTGTTAACGGAGATATCGTTGATATTGAGTATGCAGACATCTATAAGGTTGAAAACATAACAATAAACTTTAATGTGACAGGAAATGCAGAAAACTTTTACATATTCAGATACTTTGAAGATGTAAATATGCTTCTTCCGGTGGAAACTCAGTATGATGGAAACAATGTTTATACTGAGGGTACAGAGGATGGAACATATTGTATTGTTGATTTGAATAAGTGGGCTGAAAACACGGCCTCTTTATCTAAGGCAGAAAATGTTACCTCGGTATACAACGCAGTTTGTGATTCATCTGATACAAAATCAACTGAAAGTCTTGAAGTTTATTTTTTGATGTATGTAAAAAGTACACTTGCTTACGGTGCAAGAAGTTCTGTCGCAAATGCTTCGAGGGCTATTATTGATTATTGTAATAATACTGGTAAGGATGTAAAAATTTATTTTGCCTCTTATACGGGAAGTATAGTAACATCAAAAGAAACAGGTAACTCATATGTGAGCAATGTCTCAACAGATGAGGAAATCGAAGAAATGCTGAGCAGATCTGGTTCAGCGACAGGTTCACTTGATACTGAAAATTTTAATTATTCTCTGACACGAACATTAAAAAAGAGTTTTCTTGAGATATCCAGCGCTAATGAAAATAGTAAGAAGTATTGCTTTGTAATAGATGTTAATTTTCAGCCTTCAAGTGCAGACAAAGTAGCTGTAGTTGATGAGATGAAGGGCTACGGTGTTGATTTCAGTTTTATATGTAATGAATACAATGATAATATTGCAAATTACGAAAGTCTTTCTTCAGATGGAAGTCATTACAGATGGATTTCTGATTTTTCTGAAATTGTGACTGATAAGGTTTTGAATTTCACAATAGCATATAATGTAAATACAGGCTTATTCAATAAGATTCCGTATGATGAAAAGTTAATTACATCAGAATGGAAAGATATTTACGAGAAGTTTTATTCAAAGGATCTTTCCAGTGATGATAGAGAGAAATTATTGGATGAAATAAAGAAATTAGGATTACCTGATACAGATGGTGACGGAAGCCCTGATTGTCTTGAAATTTTCATGAAGTTTATCACCTTTGATGAGAATGGAAATATTATTTTACCTACATATGATCAGCTTGCAAAAGATGCCTTGGAAAACGGCGGTTTCGGATTAAAAGGCCTGGACGAATTAGCTAGTATTATGAAGAAAAAAGGAATTGAAATCAGCGGTATGCGTATTCTTCCGCTAATCTCAAACCCAGCATTTGAGGACAGTGATTCGGATGGAATCCCAGATAGTATTGACATAAGACCTTCTGAAGAAGATATTATTAGTGTTGATGATTCAATAATAAATGATAGCAGCGTATTCGAAAACGATTATACAACTATTAGTGATAATACTGTTGATGGAAATGGTTTTGCTTCATCACATATCGGAGATAAAAAAAATAATTTTATTGAATATACAAGATTCATACGTGATGACGGAAAAGCAACTTCAAAATTTTATATTGAACCTGATGACAACAACGATTATCTTATAACGGTTGATACAGGAAAAAATGATGACTGTCAGATAAAAGTATCTTATGAAAGTGGTTTTTTATTTTTTAAGAAAGATAATGTTGTTTCAAATATTGAACTAGATGATGGAATGAAAGAGAAAGAACAGACTGAAAACGTTATGCGTAATAGAAAAGCTTATTTCTTAGAAGAGGGTAAAAAATATAAGGTTGTTGTAACGGTAAAATCAACAGATTTTGTTGATAATAATTATAGTGTGTGCTTTGAGCAAAATAACTGGGCTTATATGAAAAATGGCGCAGTGGTGGATTATTCTCCGGCAAAACCAACGCAGGAGAATTATAGAAATACTATTGTATATCTTCCGAGCGATAAAGTGAGAAAAACAATAGAAAGTTATGAGTTGAAATTTAATGGTGCTGAATTACATGTCCCGAATTTTGAGAAACTGACTAAGGAGCAAGCAGAACATTCATGTAATGATTATGCAGATGATATAATTGAAGGATTTAATTTATGTCCAGAAGCTGATATTATATCAGCTGTTAATGATATAAATACATCAGTTGGAGTTATATCACTATTGAAAGATGGATCGCCAGTAGGTGTGGTTGCTACTTTAGCAGGCGGTTATTTAACTGTCTTATCTCATGTTCAAAATGCATATAAAAATCAATTAGTGGATTCATTATACGAAGGAAAATATAATATTCAAATGTTAATAACAGAATGGGAAAGAGTAGATTATCCTTCGTTTAAAAGAATTAATATGAGCCGGATTGATTGGTTGCCTTGGAGTTATAATAATGGTTATATAAATAAATATCACTCACAAACGAGATATAGTAATTGCCATAATATTCGTGCTAATTCTATAGAAAAGTTAGAGTTTTATACTCTGACACAAGATGAAGACGGAAAATGGAAAATAGGAGCCTAATTCATATGAAATTAATGAGGAATAAGATTTTAATTTGTGTTTTTAGCAGTTTATTTATACTGTTTTGTGTTTTTACAGTATATAGTTTTTCTACTCATAAATTAATAATGATGGGAAGGTATAGCAAGTTATATCGAACAAACATTACAGAACTTGACCTCCGAAAAAATCAACTAAACAGAAAAGAAGAATATAAGCTCAAATATTTTACAAATTTAAAATATTTAAATCTTCGTGTAAATGAAATTGATTCTGTTGACTTTGTAGAATATATGCCTGATCTTGAACGCTTCGAATTTATGGGAACAAAGTTTTCATTTGGAATTTTAACATCCGATAATTTATCAGGACAACAAATATCATATCAACCAGATGAACCACCTATGGATTACACACCATTGAGCACACTGAAAAAATTAAAAACTCTTTGTATTTCAGGAAACAAAAATGAAGATATTTCTTTTTTAAAAGAATTACCTTTGCTTGAGTATTTTCAAATAGATGGGTGTGATCTAAACGAAGAAATGATAGATTGTATAAGTAGTTCGAATAATTTGAAAAGCTTGAGTTTATGTAATTCTTCATTTAAATCAACAAAATTTTTTAAAGAATTAAAAAAACTGAAAAAGCTTACTCTTTATGATTGTAATATAGAAGATATAGATGTTTCGGACTTTACGACAATGCCTGAACTTGAAGAGATATCAGTTATGGGCATTCATATTGAAGGAATAGAGAATTTCGCCAAAATTAAAAAATTAAAAGTTGTAAAAATCGGGAATGAAAAATATGATGAAACTGAATTAAAATCATTATATGATAAAGGTGTAGAAATAATAAATTAATGTTTGATTTCAAAAAGTGCACAGTTTTAACTCGTATGCGAATATAGTGAAAAAATTTTAACTGGTGTGTTCTAAGTTACCCTCATTTTTATGGACGATAATGAAATAGAAGATCTTATTTCGAAAAATTGTTTAGACCCTAATATTGATATTTATAATATTGATTATAATTTTATTGATAAAAAACTACCTTCGTGTGGTGAGTTAAAAGGATCACCTGTTTATGAGGGAAATAAATTTGTTACTAATAAACCAGAAGTAGAATATACGAGATATTATGACAGAAAATCATATTTTGAATATACAATTTTTACTGATCAGAACAGTGACTATGATATAACAATAAATTCAGATGAAGTAGAAAACTTTGACATAGGAGTATATGAGATCGGGTTGGGAAAACAGGGAAAAAAAGTAACATCTACAGAAATACAAACAGATAAACAAAAAGAATATAAATTTTCTCTAAAGGAAGGAAAATCGTATGAGATATGTATAAAAATAGATAAGCCTTTCTCGGAGTTAATGCAGAAGTTTACATTTTCTATAAAACAAGATAACTGGATCTATTCACCTGATGGTGGTGTTGTAACAGGAAGATATAATTACTCAGCGATTTATCTGACAGATAATGCTATAAAAATGATATGTGACTGTGATGGAAAAGGAGTAATGAACGCTGATAAATGGGATATAAATAAAACTAAAGATAATTTTAAACGTTACGTGACAGATGATTTGGTAGCCACATTTTATGATAATGATGCAAACTATTTAGGCTTAATCCGAGATGAAAACCATATTTTCTCGGTTTCATCAACAGCCTCAACAGTATCAACGTATGCCGGATTAATAGCTTTGATTTTTAAAATACCTGTTGTAGGAGATGTTGCTACTGTTACAGGAGCTGTAACTACATATGTTGCCTCTTATCCTGTTAGCAGTCAAGAATTTAGAGATACTGTATTTGCTACGTTAAAATCTATATCAGGTGATGATAATAGCATATCATTACATAAAAACACTGGACTGACTGAAACCTTTAATTGTTATGAATGGAAATATAAATTTATTAACAAGTATTCAGAATACTATAATTATTGGACAAGTTACGATAAAACAGATCTGCATAGTTTTGCATATGAAAAATAAGAAGGCAAAAGAGGTTACTATGAAAAAAACTATTTTAACTGTGACAATATCAATATTATCAGTGGCAATTCTCTTATTTTTATTAAAGACTTTCACTGGTGTTTTCGGTGCTCCAAAGTTCATTTATATGCATTCATATGTCAGTAGTGTTTTGACTAGAAAAGAACACCGTAATGGTTTCGTAAGGCCAGAAAATGTTGAGGAAATCAGTATCACAGAGTCTAATTTGAAAGAGGCAAAGTCAAAGTTAAAATACTGTGACAAGATTAAAGATATTGATATACATTATCCTGAAGATGAGACTCTTGATAACCTCTCATTTCTTGAAAATCAGTACAACGTGGAGCATTTATACATAGTTGGTAAATGTAGTGATTGGAGCAGTATGTCGTCCTGTAAATATACCACAGCTTTAGGTATAATGAAGTCAAATTTCAGCGATACTGGAGTACTGGAGGATTTCAGGGATCTTCATGAGCTGGATATACAAACAGACTCTTATGTTAATTATCAAGGTTTTGATACGCTAGATTCACTCGAAAGTTTTTATATACTTGGCCCAAATGCTGATATAGCTCAGATAGTCAAAGCAGATTCATTAAATTATCTGCATATACGTTACAATAAGGAACTTACTGATTTTGTTGATTTTGAAAAGTCCACAAGCATAAAGAATTTAGTATTCTCTAATTCTGTAATAAATAAAGAGTATCTTGAATCAATAGCTCAAATGACATGTCTGGAAAAACTGGAGTTTTATACATGTGAATTTAATATAAGTAAATTTGAGGTTATTAAATTACTTTCAGAGTTATCTGACAGCGGAACAGAAATTGATATTACTGATGATAATACTTTTAATGATTAACTACTGTAATGTATATATGACAATTAAACTTCACTTTTGTATTCTTCTGATGAAGTTCATGGTAAAGCATACACAACTGAACAAACTTCTAACGCTACTGGTGTATGTAAAGCAACAGTATATAAATCGGATGAACCTAATGAAAAGGCTGTAACAGTAGCTCCTGTTTTAATCCTTTTAGCTTTATCAATAATAACTTTAGAAATAGGTTATAAGCGTTTACAGAAATGGAATTGGAAACAAAAATTACTAACAATATTCTTAATTATTTTTATTCAACTTATACCTGTGTGGTTTTTATAGGATAAGCAAAATCTATGATTTTTTATGGATCCCTCATCCATCAGTACAAACTTACTGATGACCGGGGGATTCTTCTATTTACCTATCACAACTATAACCCCAGACTTAAACTCAAACTCCATGTAATCCTTAGACACAGTAACCTTTTCAAGCAGATGATTTACAAGCGTTTCATCAAAAACCAGCTTCTCGTGAGAATGCTTTGATATAAAATCTCTAAGCTCATTTACGTGTTCCATTTTCTGATTTCTTGATGCTCCGTCGACCATAAGCTTTTCTTTTTTCTCTTTCAGCCTGAAAATCTCATCAGCCAAGACAGAATAATCCTCATGTCGGGTAGCCTTATCAATGATATCCTGCTGCAGATCCTTAA
Organism: uncultured Ruminococcus sp.; assembly: GCA_937872775.1. Taxonomy (GTDB): domain Bacteria; phylum Bacillota; class Clostridia; order Oscillospirales; family Ruminococcaceae; genus HUN007. Next base: position 26,233 of record CALMUA010000203.1, on the reverse strand, counting down.
GACGGGATTCTATATCTTCAGGCGAGTCCTCATTTTCACCGGAAATGACGGACTCAATATTTTTCTGAAGAATTTCAAGATAGTCTGTTTTTCCATCCTGCAACTTGTGAAGTGCCTCGACAAATGCGGACTTCAAGTCTTCTTCTTTTAATGTTCTCCCGTTACATTCCTTTTTCTTCATCAGTCTGTTTTCACATCTCCAGACAACTGAACGTTTTCCTCGGTTGTTCCAGTGGATCCTTCGGTAGACTTCACCGCAGTTTCCGCAGTAGACTAATTATGTAAAACAGCTGTTTGCACTGAAGCCTCGTTTGCGTCCGTTGCAGTCGGCTATTGAACTTCGTTTTGCTATTTCTTCCTGTACCTGCATAAACAATTCTTTCGGAATGATCGGTTCATGGCAGTCGGACACATAATACTGTGGCATCTGACCGGTGTTCTTTATTCGCTTTTTCCTGAGAAAATCAACGGTATAGGTTTTCTGCAGCAGTGCATCACCCATGTATTTTTCATTCTCGAGTATTTTTCTGACTGTGCTGTCATGCCATCTTGGATTATTTCTTGCTGTTAAAATACCGTTACGTTCAAGACCTGCGGCTATCTTCTGACAGCTTGCTCATTCCAGATATTCAAGGAATATTCTTTTTACAACCTCTGCCTGTGCTGGATTTATTACAAGCTTGCCGTTTTTATCTTTGTCATACCCAAGAAAGCAAGTGCAGTTCACCATTACTTTTCCTTGCTGAAATCTGTACTGAACACCGATCTTAACGTTTTGGCTTAGCGATTCGGATTCTTGCTGGGCCAGACTTGCCATAATGGTAAGAAGAACTTCACCTTTGGCGTCAGTTGTGTTTATTGATTCCTTTTCAAAATAAACAGGGATGTTCTTTTCCTTCAGCATCCTTATGTAGCGCAGGCAGTCAACAGTGTTTCGTGCAAAACGACTGATGGATTTTGTTACGACCATATCTATTTTACCTTCCATGCAGTCATCGATCATGTGATTGAACTCTTCTCTGTTTTTAGTTGACGTAGCTGAAATACCGTCATCAGCATATATTCCGGCAAGTTCCCAGTCGGGGTTTTTACTTATAAATTCACGATAGTGTGTGATCTGTGCATCATAGCTTGTTGCTTGTTCTTCTGTATCTGTTGAAACACGGCAGTATGCGGTCACACGAAGTTTTTTTACTTCCTGGGTTGATGCACTATTGCCTTTTTTCGGTCTTGCCGGTATCAGTGTAACATTATCATTTAACTGCATTTTCTTTCACCTCAATTAATGAATACAGGTATTCAGCCTGTTCTGATGGATTGTCAAAGTGCGTTTTCGGTTGAGACATATTGAAATTTTTGAATATAATAGGAGATTTACGAAGAGTAACTCCATAATTAACGTTTTGTTCTGTTCGTTCTTTTATCATTTCATTTGCCTTATCAAAAATAGCTTTATCAATGATCTCAGGGTAAAATTCATCACCGGTATAACAGTTTTTCTGAAGAATTCGTCTGACAGAACTGTGTACCATTTTAATACCGGCAAGCTCAGCTGATTTTGTAAGAGACATACCGGATATATAGTTTTCAAAAATCTTTCTGACTTTTTCTGCTTCCGGTTCAGAAATTACCGCTTTTCCTTCTTTTATTGTATAGCCAAATGGAATATGACTCATTTTTGTACCTCCTTGAGTGTCAGTCCACATCTGAGCTGAAAACCAAATTCATTTCTTTTAAATATAATAATCCTGTCAGTAAAATCATTGAAATACTGTTCATTAAATTCATCCTGAATTTCATTAAGCTTTAGCAGCTTTTCAGTTTGAGATATGCGTTCAGAAATCTCTGTATAACCCAGACGTGAAATTTCCTCACGGATTTCTGCAGAATTTTTATTAAGAAAATTCATCTCCTGTCTGTAGACAACATCGTCAATGATATTCTTGGCTCTGAGGTTTCGGAGTATATCATATTTGCTATTGTTTTGAGCAAGATTATTTTTAAGTTCGTCCATAACTTTATTGTTTGGATTGCTGTCCTTTAATTCATGAAGATAGGGGAGAAGCAGAACTTTTCTGCTGAAGATCAGCTTGTTCAGCATTGTGACAAAGGCTGCCTTGATTTCATCGTCACGCACGTATTTTATTGAGCATTTATTTTTGTCTTCGATATGTGTTGCGCATGTCCAGGCTATTTCTGAACCTTTGTCATGGATTCTTCTTTTAAATTTATCACCACATTCTCCGCATATGATTTTTCCGGAAAAAGCATATCTTGTATGATATTTTTCATTTCCGGTTAAAATACCTTTTTCAGAAGCACGCTGAGCAATAACTGCATTGGCCTTTTCAAATGTATCATGACTGACAATGGCTTCATGATGGTTTTGGGCGAAATACTGATCGACCTCGCCTTTATTCCTGTGCCTTTTGAATCTGCTGTCAGTATACGTCTTCTGAAATACTGCATCACCAGTGTATCGCTCATTGCCGATAATACCGCGGACAGAAGTACTGCTCCACTTAACGTTTCTGCTTGTAGGAATATTTATTTGATTAAGCATATTTGCAATTGAATGTGTACTCTGGCCACTTATGCAGGCGTAAAAAATCTGACGCACAATTTCTGCTTTTTCTGAATCAACAATCATATTTCCGTCAGTATCCTTTTTGTAGCCGTACGGCATATATACCTGTTTGAAAGAATTGTTCCGAAAATTATTTTTTACAGACCATTTTACATTCTGAGAAATAGATGCAGATTCCTCTTCGGCCATACTACTTAGAAGTGTCAGCATAAGTTCACCGTCCATACGGGATGTATTTATATTTTCTTTTTCAAAATATACTGACACACCGATATTTTTCAGATCTCGTATAATATTAAGGCAGTCTACGGTGTTTCTTGCAAGTCGGCTTACTGATTTAATAAGAATAAGGCCAATTTTCCCTGCATGACAGTCAGAAATCATATTCTGCAGCCCGTCACGTATATCTGCTTTAGTGCCGGTAACTCCTGAATCATAATACGTTCCGGCATATTTCCAGTCAGAATGTAGTCTTATAAAAGACTCATAATGGCTTCTTTGTGCATCAAGACTTTCAAGCTGGTCGGTGTTATCTGTAGAAACTCTGCAGTATGCAGCAACATTAATTTTTTTATCAGGGTCTTTGTCATTGACGACAATTTTATTTATTTCCATGAATAAACCTCCTTTCCGGTATGAACATATTACCTCTGATTTGCCAGAATATCAAGGGTATTAGGCAATAACTCTGCGTACATAGGTGAGAATATACGTCGGTTTATCCTTGTTATTTTGTCATACTGGGCAATTGAAATCATATCTGATTTTAACAGAGCGTTAAGTATCGTCTGTGCCATAGCGTAGTTTATTTCATCAATAATTTTCTGATGTTCCATAACATCCTCCTGTTCTGATAAAAAGGCTTTCTATATATAAGCCACGGGGAAGGGGGATGTAAACCCTTTATTTCAAAAAATATATTTTATTCAGAGGTTAAAGGTGATTTTTTTATCTGAGTAAATCATAACAGGGGGTTAATAATGCGAAAATCTTTTGTTGACTTTTTTGTGTGGGCGATGGTATAATAAGTTAAATGATGACGTGAGAAAAGGTCGGAAAACTAGAATTTGTAAAGGAGAATAGTAAATGGGTATTACACGATTATTAGAAAAAATAAAATTAATTTGTGACACTCATAATGGTAAAGACACTTTTTGTTCACCGGTTTCACCTGAACAGTTAGCTGAGTGGGAAAAGAAACATAATGCGCACATATGCCCTGAACTTAAAGAGTTTTATTTATTTACCAATGGCATGAATTCGCGTATTTATTTTTCATCATTTCGGATATGTCCTTTAGAAAAATTGATATTTCAAAAAGGCGGCGTTTTTGGATATGATTATTCTAAAGATTACATGGAAATAGGCAATTTTATGGGAGACGGTTCTGTTCTGTGTATTGATAGAAATTATAATTTTTTTGCAGCTTATGAGGGCAGTAACATTGAAGAGTTATCTCTTGAGAATTTACTTAAAAGTGAACTAGAAAGATTAGGAGAAGAAATAGACTGAAAACATTCAATTTGTAACCCCTTACACAAAAATTAAACCCCTGTAATTACTCATATCAAAACGATAGAGTTATTACAGGGGTTCATCATTTTTTATCAGATATCATCCTTGTTTACCCAACCTGTGACATACTTGCCGATTGGAGTATCTCCACAGTATTCAGGTTTAACAGTGATACGCATTCTGCTGTTTACCACCATACCGTCATACAGATAGAACGTTCCGGTTTTCTTGATGCCGGATGGTTCAGTACTTGATACATAAAGATTTACATCCTTAAGTTCAATCTTTGTACCTTTGGCATAAGATTTTACAGTGTTGTTTGTATACACAGCGTTGCCGTTCTCATCAAAAACAGTATATCCGGCACCACAGGCATTCTTTGCATTATCAAGAACAGCATACGCTCCTGTCTGGGACTTTACGTCCGCCCAGGCCTTTCTCACACGGAACAGAGGTTTCTTATCAGCACCGAGATATCCTGCAACCCTGGCTTTGAACTCAGCCCAGTGCGGAAGAATGTAAGCTGGACAGTACTTATACGGACCTTTCGCAGTATTGAGCTCATCAACAGCACCAGCCTTTCCAGCCTGAATGTTGAGCCAGTGTGTATGAGTGAAAAGGCAGTCGATACCAAGACCGTATTTCTTGAGAACCTCTTCAGCAAGTCTTGCACAGTTGTCCTCAGATTTTCTGTCACGGTCATTGTAATCAGGACTCATAATGCACTTAATTGCAATCGTTCTACGGTTTCCGTTGCCATCATCATCAGCTGCATGCCAGCCTGAATGTTCATGGGGCAGGTTCTGCCATGCACAGATATCATCGCAGTAATAATGTACTCTGACGTCATTCATATTTCCATTGACGGTCGCACGGGTGTACTGCTCAGCAGGTGTAGTTCCTGCTGCTGTAGTGATCCAGTCAGTATTATGTACCGTTACGCCAAGAATTTTTCCTTCCATTGACGCAGAAGGCATATCGATGTGGTTCGGATTATGCTTTGTGAGAAGATATTCATTGACTGTTACACCACCGAGGTTTGTTGTGTTATCAGGTTTCAGAATTGCCATTGTTATTTTCCTCCTTGTTAGCTTCTCCGGATTTCTTCTTAAGAAGTTCCAGAGCATTGATTAAGATTGCAGGAAGCGGAACTCCCATTGTCCCTGCATTTTCTACGATTGAAATCAGTTCATTGGTACAGAAGGCGATGCAGACTGCATCACGGACATAGCTTGTGCCAAGAAGCACGTCCACTCGGACAGCTACAATAATCAGCATGAGAACACATACCTTTTTCGCAAGTCCGTGCCAGCTTACCTTTGAACTGATGCCGCCGTTGTTTGTTTTACCGGATCTGCCCATAGCAGCACATATAATATCTGCCATCAGGTATTTCTTTGCAGCTTACAGAAACTATCGTGTCACGCAGAGTCATAACCCAGTCGAATGTCAGCTGTCTGAAATTCTTGTCTTTGATGGATGTGTAAATATAGTTTTGTATGGTGTCAGACTCTTGTTTTCCATCCACATGAATCAGGCACATAAACCCTTCTTCTGTAACACCAGACTGAAAGATCATAGAAATAGAAGTATCAGCTGAAACGGATACAGGTTTAATGCTTGCAGTATAAACCCATCCGTCCCAGCTGAAATCTTCCTGTGTATACGAGAGAGCAAAATCTTCTGACGGAGAGCAGAACGGCCTGTTGTCTCGGATATATGAATTTATATCCCTGATGCCATCCTGATAAATAGTAAAAATAGAGTCGCCGAATTTATCAGCGACTTCATTTCCATATTCAAATAAAATTGTTTTCTCTCCACTGCCTTTTGAAATCTGCAGTACTTTCGGAATAAGCGAGTTCAGGGTTTCATTTTTATTTGCCTGAATCCCCATAATATTCAGATTATCCGCAAGTGCATTACGCTGTTTTTGAAGTTCTTCAAGATATGTTTTTATTGACATTCACTACACCTCCACGATAGTTTTTAAGAAATCTTCAAGTCCTGAAAGTTCAGATTCAAGAGCGTCAAGCCTTTGACCCTGTATTTTTTCAATTGCTTCAAATTCCTGTTTTATTCTATTTATGGCATAAGTCAGAGCAGCATTGGTAGCAAACTGTGACAGGTCGGGAAGTTCTGTACTTCCGCCTGCATTCCATCTTGCAATACAATCTGCTGTAATGCTTTCAAGAATATCAAAGTTTTTATGAGTATGATCCCTTGACTCCAGATAGAGCTTTAAAGTCAGAATGTCCTCATCTATCTGATGAATTTTATTTGTATAATCATCTGCTTTCTGGATGAGTTTGTTGTCCACATAGTTTGTGGTCGCATAAATATCTGACTCACCATCACTGCCAGCATCCCAGACAGCCATACGTTCAGCAGTAATGCTGTCGAGCAGTGATTTATTATCATGCGTGTGTGAACCCTGCAAAGCAATAATCTGCTGAATAAGCTGCTGATACAAGTCAGGTGTAGGCGGAACAGAAGCACCGGATTCACCATCAAAGCCGGATGGTCTGATGTGAAGTGTGTGTACTACAGTTGTTGCTCTTACTGTTTGGGTTGCATTCTGATCATATCCGAACAGCGACATTTTCACTGCACCGGGATGAAGTTCTGCCGGAAGAAGACAGCTTGTACCGTCTGTACCAAGAACACGGTAGAATGTATCACACTCCTGCGTGAACTGTACCACCTTATGCAGTGGCTTCCAGTTGTTATCAAAAGCAAATCTTACTGTAACAAAAGCAATCTGCTGATCAGCAATAATTTCATGCTCCAGCGTTTCAATGTTCTGCCCTTTAATGAGATACTTTAACATTATTCTTTCACCTCTATCCATGTGGCGGAAGCTTTATCATAATAGAAATAACCATCGCGACAGTTTATCTTAGAAAGTCCCGACTGTGATAATTCCATACCACTATTTGCATCCCAGTTATCTTTTTTAATAACTTTGTTCCATTGTTCTAATGTACCATCAAATATGATTGTATTTAGTTTTGAACAATATGTAAATGCACAAGTTCCAATTTCTTTTAGATTTGACGTAAACACTACCTTGCTCAGATCAGAACAGCTTGTAAACATAAATTCACCAACTACACTACCATATACATATGCCTCAGAAAGGCTGACGCAGTTATAACAAAGATACTTTCCGATTTCTTTAATGTTTTCGGGAATTTCAAGTGAGCTGATAGATGAACCCCAAAACACTGAACTTCCAAGAGCAGTTATATTCTTAGGAATTTTAATACTTGTGAATCTACTTTCTATAAATGCACTGCTTTTTATGGTCCTTAAGCTATCAGGTAAAACAGTTTGTTTCATTTCTGATGTATCTCTAAAAAGATCTGTTCCTATCTCTGTTATTCCTTCTGATACAATAAGTGATTTTACATTCTTATTATCTCTGAACGGAGAATTGTTATCTGTTGAATAATCATAGGTTGCACCATTGCCACGAAGTAAAAGCTTTCCGTCTGAATACAGAACATAGTAAACATTCTCACCGCAGGAACCCATCTGAACAATATCCCCGGTAAGATCATCAACCTTAATCTGTAAGTTCGCCACAGTATTCTGCAAAGCTTCAACCTTTACTTTATAATCTCTGATGACAATTTTAATGAGATCCATCTGCATAAGCATATCGGAAACCCGACACTTTCCAAGGCTGCATCTGACATATCCACATTTGTACTCATCATCACGGTAATCGGTTATCGTTTTGATATCTGCAGCACCTGCTTCTAATTTTACTGCAGCAATCAGAAGGTATTTCTTTGTATCTGTATCACTGAAAACAGGAACTACAGGATTTGTGGCGGCTGTTCCGGAAAGGACTTCAAGCTTACAGGCACGGACAAGGTCTGAAGTATCACAGCTGATGCCGATGCTCACATATCTTGTAAGCGATTCATCAACATATTTTGATAAATCAAGCGTGTAAACATCATCATTAATAAAATAATGTCCGTTTATCCATGCCTTGCCTTTACCTATCTTTACATTCAGGCCTGTTGATTTTGTAACAGAAAAAGCTGATCCGTAGTTATCAAACACACCATTGCAGATAATACTTGAAAGATATCCGGTGAAATCTTCTGCAGTATACACTCTGTCAAGGTTCTTCGAATCAAAGAATCCATAGTAAAATGCCATATTAATCACGCCCCTTTAAATGTTGGTGTCAGAGAACGACCGTTCTGATCATAGCTTTCTATCATTCCGATAAGCTGGATTTTATTCTGAGAAAGGCCAAATCTGCGGTGTTTTACTGTAACATAATCACCGGTGAAATAATCTTTGTTGTATGAGTATTGAATGTCATTTGCTGCAATTGTTGATTCTGATTTCTGAGTAACAGGCACAAGACTTTCAGCACCACGGCTCTTGAGAATTTCGATATAGTCAACGTCAGGAATAGGAACAGTATCTTTATTTCCGTCCTGTTCTTCATCGGAGATATCCTTTGCATCAACGTACACCTCATATCGTTCCATACCTGATGAATCATCACCGGAAGAATAGGTTGTCATTTTTCTTTCTGTCCCTTCTCCGCATCCGAGGATATATGCAAAGTTCCTGTACTCAGAACCATCAAGCAAATACTGAAAATCAAGCAGATTGCTATATGCATCAGAGAAAATGATATGAGCGTTATCGTCCTGAAGTACAGAACGATCAGTTCCTTGTAATAAATCAAGGTACAGTTTAAAAAGTCCAGTATGAGTACCAACTTCGGCAAGTCTGATATTTGCAGTACCTCCGATAAGTTCACAGATCTTAAAAACCCATTCCATCAGGTTTTCATAACTGACCTGAAGCTGTGCAGTTTTCTGCCAGCAGTCACCGGTAACAGTACCAAACTCAAGCCCTGGAATGCTGCGGTTATCATTAAGCATACTGTTCTGACGGACAGCAGCCTGAACAATTTCTGCATAAGCGGCTTCAGTTTTAAAAGAAAGAGTCGGATAGATAATTCTTCTTGAAAGCAAAGAAATAAGGAAACGTCCGCTGACGGTCAGATAATCACCGTCTTCTGCATTCGTTTCCAGTTTAACCGTTTCTATAATACCAAAATGCTCTGTATCATCATCTCTGCCGACAATCCTGTCTTTCTTAAATATCTCTATATTATGAGGACTGGCTGCAATGTATATTTCAAAGCTGCCGCATTCATAGAATCTTACATCCCAGAGCAGACTTGAAAAGCTGTCACAGACCGCTTCAAGCTAAATGTTAATTGTATCTGCATCAGCAGTCATTTTGTAAATTTCTATCTGCATATCACACCCCCAGATAAGCATTTGTATGAAAGAAGATAACCTTTAGATTCTTACAGTTCCGGACAGCTTCAATGTGAAATGTATTTTTTCCCTCAGAAAGCTGCAGCCAGGTTGAGCCGGATACAAGGCTGTTGATGATGTTACTGTCAACACCGTTCCGATTCAGCGTGATTGTTTTATTGCCTGTTTTAGTTGTGATCGTTATTATATCTCCCTTCAAAACTTCACCGTTAATTCTGAGATATGCACCTGTATCAGCGTTATAGATTGTAGGTGTCATTGCATTATCAAATGCTTCAATCTGAATCGTGAACCCGGTAACATCGCCGCTGTTAATCAGTGAAACATTATCTGTTGTGCTGTATGTGCCAAGTGGAACTCCGCTTGAATCAACAGAGAACGGAAAGGTAAACCCACCAACAATTTTACTGTAGTAAGCCACTTCAGCAGAGGTGCTGTACCAGTACGGATCAGGACAAAGAATTGATATCTGACCGCTGACCAGACCGCCAAAGTTCTGAATTTCACAAGTTTCAACGATACCTTCAGTATACACATCAACACTTCTGGTTTTATAGTAAACTTTGATGTATCTTGAAGGTTTGACAACCTTGTAAAGCAAGTGCCGTCTGGTTTCAAGGCCTGTACCACGCATTTTAAAGGAAATCACTATGTTCCGCTTTTCGATGAAAGCATTATTCAGATAACTGCCATCCATACCTGCATATGTAGCAGTTGAGATAGTTCCAGCAGGCGGATAAAGACCGTCAATTTCTGAAATCATGTACTGATTTGCTGTGGTTGTCATATTTATCTGATCACCGTTTTGATTTTCAAGAATAAGCTGAAATTTCATGAAGACACCTTCTTTCTGGTTGACTTGGTTGGAAGATAAGTGGTATAATGAATGTATTATTTAGAATTATCTTATCTGAATCAAAAATGCGGAGATAGCGCATCGGATGGCGTACCGTCACTTATTGACGGAGGTACATGGGTTCAACTTCCAGGCTCCGTGCCATACTAATTCAATAAATTTCAATATTAATTTGATTAATAAAGAGAAAAAAAGATTTTAGAGAGGAATGAGAAAATGAATTACTATACTGAAATAGAACCATTTTCTAAAAAAAATGATGTGTTATCAAAATTAAAAAAATTCAATCCAGAAATAATTACAAATGATGACGATATGATAGAAATAAAAATTATGAGCAACTATAGCGAAGAATTATGGATAGAAATATCAACTGAGTTCTCTATTTTTTTGGGAGACTGGCACTCTCATTATTTCGCACATATTGGGGAATATTATCGTTTTCTTGATGATTTATTAGGAATACTAGAAAATAAAAAATCCATAAGGTGTGCTTATACAGGCGAGCATTGGTGTGCTTCAGATTTAGCTATGTCAAGTGAAGTAAATCAAGATGAAATAATAGAAAGATTCGGAAATGACAAAACTATAAAATGCAGCTTTTGGGATAAATCAAAGAATTTTGTAATTAATTAATAATTACATATTTGTATTGCTACATTTTTATCACATTCCTCGTCTGCCGATAAATCTCCAGTCTTGATAGAGCCTTCGGTGAATTATTCGTCTGGTTCACGGTCTTGCTGTGATCGTCAGTATAATAATTATTTACAACACCTCCTGTTGAAGTGGATGGTGTAAAGCTGTAATTCATATCCTGCTGCATGGTAAGATTCATAGCTTCTGCTACACCATTTACAGCGTTGGAGACTAACTTCTTACTCCTGTTGATTCCATCAGCAAGTCCCTGCATGAAGTCCGGCATCCAGCTTTCAAAGTCTGTCAGAGGGCCTTCATCTGGAATGGAGAAATGAAGAAAACTACGGATTGTATCTGCTACATCTGTAACTGCTTCGGCAACACTATCAACCTTTGATTTGATACCATCAACAATACCGTCGATGATATCAGCTCCCCAGTTCCATGCTTCAGAAGCAAGTCCTGTTACATAGTTTTTAGCTGTATCAAAACCGCCTTTTATGGTATCAACGATACCGGAGATTTTATCTGAAATAGCAGATTTAATGCTGTCCCATATGTTGGAGACAGCATTTTTTACGCTATTAAGAACATCTGATGTAGTAGATGATACTGTATTCCATGCTGTAGAAATAATACTCTTGATGGATTCCAGCACACCTGATACTGCTGATTTTATACTGTTCCATATACTTGACACAGTTCCGGAGATTGAATTCAGAATGCCTGATATAAACTCACTTATTGCATTCCACACAGAAGAAATCACTGCATGAATAGCAGACAGCACTTCTGAAATATATCCTGAAACTGTATCCCACACCGTAGAAATAACTGTCCAGACATTATTCATGGCTGTTGTAACGATTTCAACTACTGCGTTCCAGATACCTGTGATGAATTCTGAAATAGCAGTAAGAACGGTTGTTACAAATGAAGAAACTGAATTTATAACAGTAGAAACCACCGAATATATAGCATTGAAAATGTTTGAGAAGAAGTTATAAACCGAAGTGAGAATTGTGGAAATAAAATTATAGACCGCTGTAAATACGGTCATAACAACAGTTTTGATTGCATTGAGTACAGTGTTAAATGTATCTGAGATAGAACTCCATACCATGCAGAAAATGAATCTGATATTGTTCCATGCTCTGTTCCAGTCCTCTTTGAAACTATCTATAAAGGATTTTACATTTCTCATTATACTACCTGTTGCAGTGCTGAATATGCTACTGATTTGTTTCATGATTTTTCCCATAACAGGTGTAAAGCAATTTCGGAAACCATCCCAGATTGCCTGTAAAATGCCTGCACCAAGGGAAAGCCAGTCAGTTGAAATGATACCGGTTATCAACGCACCTACTAATTGAGGGATTGCTTCTATAAGCATTGGAATTGCTGAAATCAAGCCGCTAACCAATCCTGCAACCAATTCTATTGCACAGGTTATTATCTGTGGAAGAGATTCATAAATACTGCGGCATAAATTCATAATTAACTGAATTCCAGCCTGTATAATCAAAGGCAGATTCTGAGTAATTCCTGTAATTAGTCCGTTTACCAATGTAACTGCTGATTGTACGATACTTGGAAGCATGGAGAGGAAACCAGATAACAGTGAATCCAGAATTTCCATAGAGGCTGTCAGAATATTCGAAATCTGAGATAATAGTCCGTTTACCAGCTCCAATATCAACACAACTGCTACCTGTACTAATTTTGGAATATTATTTACAAGTCCCTCGCACAAGCTATTTACCAGTTCTAAAGCAGCTGAAATAAGCTGAGGAATTGCTTCAGTAATGCCCAGAACCAATCCATTTATTAATGTTGTAGCAGAATTGATAATACCGTGTAATGCTGAAATGATTCCTTGTGCCAATCCTGATATCAGTGTTATAGCTGCGGTTATGAATCGGGGAAGATTAGATGATATCATATTTATAATCTGCTGTATTAATAATAAAGCAGTATTTAATAATGTTGGTATGATTTTTTGCACAGTATTCAGAATCTGTTGTATAAGAGATGACACAATAGTCAGTAGCATAGGGATTCCGTTACTGATTCCGTTGACAATACCATCAATTAATCCTGAAATGATGGTCAGAACTTGTGGGGTAGCTGACTGTAATTGTGCAAATAAATCACCTATAATCATCTGGATGGCAGAGGCAATATCTTTGTCCGCACCATCTATACCTGAAAATAACGACTGAAACGCAGTTGACAATGCTGTAATTCCTGGAATAAGTGTGTTAAGCAGTGACGCTTTTAGTGATGTAAGCTGTGTAATTAACGGCTCCATTGCACCGCCTATCTGTGCCATGCTGCTCTGATAGGATAAATTAGCTTCACGTGCTGCAATAATGGATGCATTATTTTCTCTGTATTTATCTGCACTTTCGCCATAAAGTCCATTAAGCGTATCTACAATCAGTTGTTGTCGTTCTTGTTCAGAAGAACAGGAAGCAAGCGATTCGTTGAAGCTATCCTCTGATACACCAGCCCAATTGAGTGCGTCTGCGAGTGTACCAGTAATCTGTCCAACCTTTGAAGTTTCATTTACAGATTCCGCAAGGCCATCTAATGGTATAGAATCGCCATAGGTGGCCCAGATACCTGTTGCTGAATTAAGTAAATTATTAAGGTTATCCGTACCTGTTTCCAGTTTCATAAAATTAGAAACTGTAGTATTAGCGGCAGTTTCATCACCCAGTATGCTGTACATATCACTGAATGCATTTTCAGCATATTCTGTAGAGTAACCAGTTGATTCAGCAGTGGTCTGGAGTTTTGCAAGATTTTCACGAAACTCCATTGTGGAATCCGACAACTCGGATACAGTGTTAACGGCATCAATTGCTGCGCCGGCAAGTGCTGTAAGTCCGTTACCAATAAAGGTAGAAACCGCTCCCTTGGCAATTGAGAATGAACCATCAGACTTTTCCGCAGTGTTGTTCAGTTTCTTCAAAGAATCTTCTGCATCATCTGCTTCCTCTGCGGCATCGTTAAAGGAATTATCAAGTTCATCAGAGGAATCTGAAACGTCATGCAGCTGTGTTTCATAATTCTGAAGTGCTTGCTCTGTTGCAATAATCTCACGTTGAAGTGCATTAAATTGTTGTTGTGAGATTCTGCCGTCCGCCAACTGTTCCTGTGCCTGTTCTGCAGCAGATCTAAGGGTTTCCAGTTTTTCATTGGTTTTAGAAACAGCATCGGTTAGTAAAGCTTGCTTTTGTGAAAGAAGTTCTGTATTTGTAGGATCAAGTTTTAAAAGTTTCTCTACGTCCTGAAGTTGCGACTGTGTGCTGCTAATATTTTTATTGACATCTTTCAGCGCATCAGTCAGTTTTGTAGTGTCACCGCCAATTTCAACTGTAATTCCTTTGATTCTGTTTGCCACGAGTTCACCTCCTTAAAAAAGGCAAAAGAAAAGAGCCGATTTCTCGACTCTGATACTTTATTTCATAAAAAATTACTTGGTAAAATGAGATTTGTACTATTTAGCATATCGTGGATCTAATAATGGTTTTCCGTCGCGGTCCACCAATACAGTAAGCCCTCCAATATTTGTGCAATGAGCCATAAGATACTGCACTCCCGTTTCCTTATCAACAATGATTCGTGTCCCTTCTATCATTCCGTTTTTTTCTTTAACTTCAAATCTATCATCCATTTGTTATCCCTCCGAAATACTGATTTGTCCATATTATAACACAGAATCTTGAATAAGTAAATAGACTAGAATGCATCAAAATCGACTTGTTCCGCAATCTCCGTCCACCCTTTATAATCATCATTCTCTCGTTCTGTAAACATATCATTGACTATCCCTATAGTGAGCATTTCAAGTTCATATAGGGATAGTCCTATTTGTGTACATCTAAGGAGAAACAGCGGCGTTGTCATCGGGCGGTCAGTCGGGCGATGTTTTTTTTAGATTCAACCTGCGTTTCTATGTTCAGTCCCCATAGTTCTATAAGCTTCGGAAGGATCTCGTAAATACTGAATGTGTTGAATTTTTCAAGCCAGTCATCCGGATTGTCGGGTACACCATTCGAATCAGCGTGTTTGGCCATGATAAAAGCGATGTTCTCGAATACCTCAAGACTTTCAATGTCAAGTCCGGAGTTTTCCTCATTTTCATTCTTTACAGAAGTTTGAAGAGAAGAAAAATCCCTATAAATATCTCTTCCGAATTTAAGACGGTATAGTCTCGGAACGGCAGCACTTGCTTTGAAGGGCACTTCAATACCGTCAACCAGAATATTTTTTTTGATTTCCATGCTTTACCTCCTTATTCAATGTCCGGCATATATACTGACTTGTACCAATCATCATATATGAACTGATTAGTTTCTTCACAGCTTTTTGCCTTGACCAGCCCGTTTTCAAGTGCTGATGCCTTAAGCGACAGCTTTTCAGTTTTCACTTCCTTGTTTGCTTCAGTTGTCTGACCCTCAGTAGCAGGTCTTGATGCTGTGCAGGAGTAAAGAACATGACGTATATGACTTCGGTCACCTTCAAATTCAAACATCAGAGCAAACTGCTGAAGTTCTGATTTATTGGTTTCTACAAGAATACCGTTCTTGTCAAGAATCTCACCGAGTATTTCGGTAGCAAATTCAAGCGTAACCATTGCAACCTCAAGATCACCGCTGTAACCGGAGTTATTATTGATAACATAATACACGCCGTTGTCAGCAAAGAAATTTTCTGCTTCGCCCTCTGCGTCAATAGAGAGTGAAACAGCGCCAGGCAATCTGATAGGTATATCGTATGCAGGAATACCTTCCTCATCAAAGTCTAGGATTTTTGCCCAATGCACTTTATTCAGACCGAATTTTACTTTATTTTTTTCCATATTCAGACCTCCATTTCATAAAGCACTTCATACATCTTTTCCGATGCAATCCAGCTTTCAGTTTTGTTGTAAAAAATATTATGCTGATGCAGAATACTTTCGAGTTCTTTTTCAGGTTCAGGGTCCTTGCGGTCGGTATACAGTTCGATATCCAGCTGTTTAAAGCTGAAATACATATTATTATCTGCCGAGAAGGTATCTTCACCGGGAGAAAGAAAAATCAGAAACGGAGGTACAGGACTTTCACCCTCCGCAAAATGATGATAAGCAAACGGAAGTCCCGTTTCCTCCATCATTTCTTTTATCTGCTCATATGTCATGAAAGTGCCTCCTCTATCAGTTTTTCAAGCATTTCTACTCCTGCTTGCTCTGCAGGAGCAATATGTGGTCTTCCGGCAACCCTGCCACCGTTTCTTTTGGCATATCCGTTCTCTAAAAGATGGGCCAACCGATATCTGTTCTTGCTGTGTACTGACATTTCCAGAGAGTGGCTGTTCTCTTTGATTTTCTTTGAAGTCCAGCTTTTTGCATAGGTTCCTGTTTTCTTAGGTGCATTCACAGAAATCTCTTTCTTTACAGCAGTCGCTGTTTTTCTCACAGCATTTTTCATTTCTGTTTCTGCAAGATCAGCGTATTCTGTAAGACCTCTTATTATTTCTGATGCCATATCATCAATTGATGTCATCGGGAACACCAGCCTTTCTTGCAGAAGCCTGTATTTTCATATAGCTGTTATGATCATAAAATGGTGTGATACCGACGATATCGTAAATATTACCACCGAAACCTATACGGAAATTCGTAGAAGATATCTGAAAAACAGAAGGGCTCTGTCTTACCAGAAATTCAAGAGTCTGTACTTCTTTTATTACTCCGGTATCAGAATCCTCAGTTGCATTCTTTGTTGTCACACAAGCCCATAACGAGAATGCTTCTTCCCATTTTGTCATATGATTTCCGATTTCATCAGTAACTGTCCTATGTTCAAGAACGGAAATCCTATGATTGAGTTTACCTATTTTCATCAGATCACACCTTCTCTCTGAGCAAACAGAATAGCACGGAGAGATAACATCAGTCCCTGATAATCAGGGCTACTGCGATTTTCATATAAATAACCAAGAGCAAACAGCATTGCTGTTCTTACGGTATCTTCATTTCTTGTGAATTTTTCTTCATCCATTCTGCCGATATCTTTAACCAGATTTTTTGCGGTATCAAGAAGAGAGAGGATGAGCTTGTCATCCTCCTCATAGTCGACACGCAGATAGTTTTTCGCTTCTTTAAGCGTGATCATGGGTTATCACCCCTTGAGTGTAAGTGTCTTGATTGCTTCCGGAAGAATTAGTCGGCCATCAACACGCTGTGAAGCGAGGAATCCAACCTGACCGTTCATAGCGAAGAGTTCGTTGAGTCTCTTCATAGAGCGTCCCTGTCTGTCAGCAATCCAGTAATAACTGAAGTCACCAAAAGCAATAGCTTTGTTGCCGGCTTCAGGTGTCGGTGCATATACAGAGGTAACGTAAGGACGGTTAAGAATTGTATCAGGAATACCTGCTGAAACAGAAGGCTGCCAGATATAGTTTCCTGTGCTGTCCTTTACCTTGCGGAGTGCCTTGATAGTCTGTTCGTTAAGCAGCCATACAGCTTTTTTTCTGTAAGGAGACTTTACTGAATAGAAGAGTTCCATCATATCATCAAAGCTGATTGCAGCACCTGCAGTAGTTGCACCATTTGCAGCACCGCCTGTTGCAGCAAAAATACCTGTAGGTTTACCGATACCATCGCCAACAATAAATGCTTCTTCTTCCTTTGCTCCGATCCTTCTTGCGAATTCTTTTGTGATATATGAAGGAAGGTCAAAAACGGAATCGTTAAGGAGCTCTTCAGAGATCTTGATTGCAGTACCAACTTTGTAAGCCGAAAGGGAAAGCTGACCAAATGCTTCATCTGATAGTGCATATGATTCTTCTTCCTCCATCCACGCAGCTTCTCCTTTCTGAGTGATGATAGGAATTTTTCTGTCACCGGAAGAAGTCTGAATCTTGGTTGCAAGAGGACGGAACACGTTTTCTTCCTCAAGTGCTTCGATGAGTTTCTTTTCAAATTCATCTGGGACGAGATAACCGCCCTCTGTATCTTCACCCACCTGAAGATCGTTTCTGATATCGATCCAATTACGGTTTCTGATGTTGTTCCAGAAGGATCTGCTATATTCTGCAGAAGCAAGTCCTGTTTTTTCAGGTGCTGAATGTGTGCCCGGCTGATTAATAACCGGGGCAGAAGTGGCTGCATTCATTTCCTTATCAATCTGAGCCTGTCTTTCAAGACGCTCGATTTCTTTCCCGAGGTTTACTACTTCAGCTTCGTAAGCATCGTATTTTGCCGCATCTTCTTCAGAAAGAATGCCATTTTCGTTTCGCTTTGAGTCAAGAAATTCTCTTGCGGTATCCCATGCCTTGGCTCTTTTTTCTCTTAATTCTTTAATAGTCATATTTAAATCCTCCTCATTTCTTAAGCAGTGCCAGTCGTTTTTCAAGCTGGTCTATTGGTATCCCTAAAGGTGTTTCTGCTGAAATTTTTTTTAACAGAGATGCGGTAATCGTTGAAGGATAATACTGCATTGCAGTGTATTTTTCTTCATCCGAAGTATCTGTTTTCTGATTTTTTTCATCGGAATTATCATCAGTTTTATCATTTTTCTGATTATCTGAAAACAGGATACCGTCTACAAATCCAAGCTGCATTGCTTTTTTCGCATTCATCCATGTTTCATCCGACATCATTTTTGCGATACGGCTCCTTGACAGGTGCGATTTTGTCTCATAAGCGTTTATAATCGACTCCTTGACCTCATCGAGAAGCGTGATTGCCTTTTCCATATCTGCCTTATTTCCCATTGCAATTGTAGCCGGATCGTGTACCATCAGCATTGCAGTCGGTGAAATCAAGGTTTCATCACCAGCCATTGCAACCACACTCGCAGCAGAAGCTGCAATTCCATCAATCTTAACCGTAATCTTACCATTATGGTTTTTCAGCATCGCATAAATCTGACTTGCGGCGAACACATCTCCTCCTGGTGATGTCAACCATACTGTCAGGTTTCCGGGATGCTTTGAAAGTTCATCTCTGAATATTCCCGGTGTGATTTCATCACCAAGCCATGATTCTTCAGAAATAGGGCCGTTAAAAACAAGTTCTGTTTCAGCAGTTTCTTCGTTTTTGACCCAGTTCCAGCATTTATTCATCTGTATCCTCCTTTTTGACGGATTCTGTGCTGTAAGCAGCACCTGCATCATTTAATTTTGTAAATGAACCGTTTACAAGATAGAGATTTCCTCCCTCTGCTTCATCAATAAGGTTCATATCTTCAAGCTCACGTATATCATTTGCTGACATCCAGCCGTTCTGCCTTGCAGTCGCATATCCCTGCATCCTTGAAGCATAATCTCCACGGAGCAGTCCATCTACATTGAATCTGATAAAATAGTCTTTCTTCTCGGATTCTGAAAGTAAGGCTTTCTGTAATGACTGTTCCCATCTCACAATCCAGGGGTCGAGTGTATATTTTACAAATTCAAGGGATTGTTCTTCAATATTACTGAACGTTGCGTGTTCCAGATCACCTATCATATGAAGTGGAACTCTGTAGAGCCTTGCAATTTCCTCAATCTGAAATTTACGGGTTTCAAGAAACTGTGCATCATTATTCGGAATAGAAATCGGAGTGTATTTCATGCCCTCTTCTAAGATTGCGGTCCGATGATTATTGATACCGCCATAAGCTTTTTGCCACGCCTCACGGACACGTTCCGGATTCTTGATTACTCCCGGATGCTCCAGCACACCGCTTGGACTTGCACCATTTCCGAAGAATGATGCTCCATACTCTTCACAGGCAAGAGAAATACCAATTGCATTCTTAGCCATCATAAGGCACTTTCGGAAAAACCTGAAATGCGTTCCGGCAAAAGCAAAAATACTGTAAAAGAGGCTATGAAAAAGTCACAGCAGAAACAAAATCAGAAAAAATCTGCTAAGGAAACAAAAAAAGCAGCGGAAAAGGTCAAAGAGGTTGCCGAGGATGTAGGAAGAAAGATAGTGGAGATGGTAGCTTCAAATAAGTGGGTTATCATCATTGTTGTCATATTTCTGATGGTATTTGCGATATTTGGTACTCTCTGCACTTCCTGCAGTTCTTCATTTGTCGATAACGGAACGGTGTTCATTGCCACAAGTTACACAGCAAAGGAGGAAGATATTTATGCAGCGAATGATCAGCTGACAAATCTTGAAAATGGTCTTGCAGACTATATCAATCATATTCCTGATTATTATGTAGGCTGGAGCGAATACAATTATCATCTTGATAATATAGGTCACGATCCATATCAGCTTATTTCATTTCTGAGCTCTATGAAGATTAACTTCACCTATAATGCTGATACACAAAATAAAATCAATGAGATTTATAATGAGATGTATGAATTGAATGTCATTTCTACACATGAAGTGCGTTCCAATACCTATACTGAGGTTGATGAAGAAGGAAATGAAACTGTGGTCACTGTGAGTTACGATTACTATATCCTTGATGTTTACCTGGAGGCAAAGGATTTTGAAAGTATCGTAAAACCAAAGCTTGAAGCGGCAGGCGTATATGATCTTTACCTTGCAATGAAAGCGACAAAGGGAAATAAACCAGATCTATTTTAGAAACGGAGGAAATTATGACAGCACTTGAAAAAGCTGAAGCTCAGCTTGAAAGAGCTAATATGGAACTTAGTGCAATTCAGGAAAAGAAAGCAGATATTCTTGAAAAGGAGAAAATCGCTCTCAAAAAGGTTGAGGATGCAGAGAATAACCGTATTTTGCAGATTGTAAGCTCGTATAATCTGGGTGGGAATGAGCTTAAAAAGAAGCTTGCTTCTATTACTCACAAGCCCGAATTAAAGAATTTTAACGTATCAATTAATGACGAAAGGAAAAATGAAAATGAAAAGAATAATTAAGCTTTTATGTTCCGCTGTTATAATGTGCGGAGCTTTTTTTATTTCAGCAGAAAGCGTGTATGCAACAGGAACAGCTGTGGAGGTTCCTGAAGTTGCGTCAGTGGTTTTGAATGAAAGGTCTACACTTGTGTCGACAATTCCAGCTGTTACTGAAACAACTGATGAAGCAGAAACAACGGTGATTACTGCAAATGATATTGATGATATTACTAATGATGAGGAAAGTGCAGAAGATACTACTCTTCCTCTCGGAAACGGTGTACTCCTAGAGGACAAGAATGATGATATAGTTGACAGACAGTTCCTCACAATACAGTCCAAGAACGGGAATACGTTTTATATTATTATTGACAAGGACAGTAAGGGTAAGGAAAACGTGTACTTTCTGAACCTTGTTGACGAGTATGATCTTCTTGCATTTGCAGAGGATGTTCCGGAAGTAGAAGAGAAAAAGAATGATAAGAAGGATAATTCTGTTGTACCTGATAAGAGCGGTAAGTCTATTGATGAAATCAAGCCAGATGTAAACGGTGATTCAAATGATCAAAAATCTGATAAGACAACTGGTGGGAGAAATAATACAATGCTTCTTTTGATTGGGTTTGTTGGCCTTGCAGCTGTGGGTGGTTTATATTATTTCAAATGTGTTAAAGGTAAGGCAAAAGCTTCAAAAAAGAATGATTATATTGAAGATGATGAAGAAGAGGAGTATCAGGAAGAAACGGTTAATGAGGATTCTGATGAATAAAGCAAAAACCCCGATGAATAATCGGGGCTTAAATACATAACTTTATATCAGGCGAAAAAAGAAGTAGCCTTGCCAAAGCTACTTCTCTTATTTTGGCTGGTGTCTCTGAAAAGACAATGCCCGCAGAAACAATTCTGGAGCTTCTACAAGAATAATCTTTTATTATCTAATCTTTTATGATACTTGCAACATAATTGTATATCTGCTCCATATTCAATGATTTAGCAGTAATATTACATGATCCTGATTCTGATAGTTTAATTAAATTTATATCATTATTTCTTTCAATTAAAACATAATAAATGTTGCTTATTGCATCAATAGAGCCTTTTTGTTTTTTGTATTTCAATTTATCTAAATCAGAAGAAGTCAAATTTTGTTTTATATCATCCGGTATTGGACCAACTGTTTTAAGTTTAGAATCTGTTTCGGAATGTAAATTAAGAATGATATTTATTAATGTGTCGCCATTTGCAGGATTTTGTTTCATGTCACGATAATAAACATCACCATATTCATCAACGATATATAAATCATCGTTGCGACCATAAGCGTAATTGCTACTACGGTAAACTAATGAAATATGTTTAATATCATCTTCATCTTTTTTAGTACCGATAATTCCTGTTTTCAAAAATATACCCAATGTTAATATTAATAGCAGTGTTAAAATATTTACAACTAACACTTTTTTCTTCATATTATTACCTCAATGCATTAATTGCTGATATTACCACAGCAAAGTAATTAATTATATCCACCATACTCATCTCTCCAATAGTCTAAGAACGGATAACGTACAATTTGAACAGTAATCTGCTAAATTACTGCATTGTAATAATTATAACACATTTCCTTCAATAATCAACTGCTTTATGGGACTTACTGTAATTTTTTTTACCTTGTTCCGATTTGATGTAAAGTGTTTTAATAATATACCCGAGTTTTACAGTTAAAAAAGACAAATGGCATATCACTAATGAAGATAATATTATTCTAATTTGTGATTTTTTTTTACCTTTTTCTTATTAGAAAACAGCTATGACCTTTCCATCAGATCCTCTCATTACAACAAATTCGTCTGAAGCAGGAACAGCAAACTTGACCCCATCATCTCTTACGCCACATATACCGGTTACAATCACCATCCATGCATCATAGTCATCATAGTAAGTTGCCTTATAAGGAGGAGAATATCTTTGATAACCCATTTGTATACCATCAACTTCAACAAAGTCTGATTCAAGCTCATCAATATAATCCTTTCCTTTTTCCTCAAGCAAAACTGATCTTGCGATCTCTATTGCACCATTTTCATCTAAGATAGCACCATAATTATTTTCCGATAGCTCTTCTGCTTTTTTTATGTAATCCTCAGCATCTTTTAATGCTACCTCTTCATCATAAGTATAAAGAGTTTGTAAAACAAAGGCCACTATCTGTTTTTCATATTCACCTGAACTCTCTTTGGCTGTCATCTTGCTTGTTGCAGGCCCAGTGCTTGCGGTCGTTAATATTGTTGTCGTCATAATTACTGATTTAGTCTCTGCTGCCGTAGTTATAGCCTCCGTCGCAGGTTTAATAGAGCTGACAGAAGAGCTCTTTTCTGAAGCTTTTCCACAGGCAGTTGTAAGAAAAAATATTACTAGTATGGATAATATTATGCTGATTTTTGGTTTCATTTTGCTTTCCTTTCCTCATTCTATTTTCCATGCAGGATGATTCGGATCAAAATAAGCATTGCTATAAATTACGTCTATTGCACCGGTTTGGTTATCATACCTTAATATATCTCCTCTTGGTATTCCCATAAATGCCAATACTCCTATACTGTCAGCAACATATGTATCTGTAACTGCTCCGGACGTATGGTTCTTAATCATTTTAAGAGCAGGTTTTACTTTTGAAGCACAGCGTGATACCATTGCAGTAACTGTTCCGGTTGATATCGGAAGATCAAACAGATTTCCTGCTATCTCCTGTATTCGTTTTGCACTTACAGCGCCTACTGTATTCATTGCTACAAGAAATGCTGCAATGTTTTTACCATACTGTATTTCACCTTTGATATCTTCCGGAAACGATCCTCTCATGACACAGTTATCCCTTGGACATTTCACTTTCAGGCAGTCGAATTCTTCAAGCGTCTGCTTAATACTGATATCTACTTTGTATCGTTTTTTCACTAACGCATGCTTTTCCTTTGCATTTCTTCCATGCGCAACAGTTTTTACGCCTATCAGGAATAAGTGTTTTTACCTCATCAGACTCTCCGGTTATTGTCAGTCTGTGACCTTCATGCCCCAACTGAGCACCTTGTTTCTTGTTAGTTTTTTCTCTGAGGCTTCTGTTCTTGTTTGGCTTGTTTAATCCGTCACTTGAAGTTGGTTTGGAACTGTTACTGGAATTCTTGCTCTTTTTTTCAAGGGATTGGATGGTTTGCGTCAGTGTTTCAACTAGAGTTGTGAGTTCAGCAACTTGCTTAGTAAGACTTGTATTCTGCTCCATAAGCATCATTACAAATTCTTGTGTTATTTCAACTGGCATTCAAATCACCATCCTATCACAGTTTTCTATAATTATATTATACTACTTGAGATGTGTGTTTTCTATTGGATTTTTGCACAAGATAATTTCAACTTTTATCTGTGGAAAACTTTTTATTTGAGAAGAATGCCTATTTTTTTATTACGTTAATCGTGAGGTCCTAAATAGTTACAAAAAATATTGATATATCTATTGAAACAAATGTGAAAATATAGTATAATTGAGATGAAATATGATATTTAATGGAGAACCTGCTTGATAAATATCATATATAAAAATTTTGATAAGGAGAGTGAAAAAATGGCTGGATTTGGTTTTGATGCGGGTCATGGAAGAGCGGAATCAAGAGGTGGAGAACCATATATTGTTCTTCAGGTAGTACTTACTGAAAAGTTAATAGGAACTGGTTCAGGTACATCAAGCTTAACCAATCTTCAGAGTGCAATTAATGAACAGGCTGCAAAGGGATATAGACTTCATACTATATCAACAACATCTTCTGGTTCAAAAGGATTTTTGGGTGGAGATAAAATACAGGCGACACTGGTTTTTGAACGAGTTGATATTAGATAATTATCCAAATAACAAGAATATTTATAAAGAGTCTTTCATTTGAAAGACTCTTTTCCAATTTATTCATTATACATAAACCTTATTTTCAAGCTATAAAACCATAGAAATGCAGCACGAAAGTAAAGTTGTAATGTTAAAAACAGAAAGGAATGATTCAATGCAGCTAATAATTGCAGAAAAGCCGAGTGTCGGGATGGCACTTGCAAAGGCTCTTGGTGTAGTTGGGAAGAAGAACGGTTATATGGAGGGTGAAAACATTATCGTATCATGGTGTATCGGTCATCTTGTGGGACTTGCGAATGCTGATGCTTACAATGAACGCTATAAGAAATGGAATATTGCAGACCTGCCGATTACGCCGAGTGATTGGCAGTTTGTTATTTCTGAGGGAAAGAACGAGCAGTTCGTTATACTGAAAAAGCTTATGAGTGACAGTAGAATTACAGAAGTAGTAAATGCCTGTGACG
This sequence comes from uncultured Ruminococcus sp., assembly GCA_937872775.1. Taxonomy (GTDB): domain Bacteria; phylum Bacillota; class Clostridia; order Oscillospirales; family Ruminococcaceae; genus HUN007. The sequence goes on along the minus strand of CALMUA010000203.1, from coordinate 1,092 downwards.
CCGGACGTGAGGGTGAGCTTATCATGCGTCTTGTGTATAATAAAGCAGGCTGTAAGAAACCTATCAAGCGACTCTGGATTTCTTCAATGGAAGAATCGGTTATTGTTGATGGCTTTAAAAATCTGAGAAACGGAGATGCTTACGAAAAGCTTTATCAGTCAGCATTATGCAGAGCAAAGGCAGACTGGCTTGTCGGTATTAATTCAACCAGAGTATTTTCAAAGCTCTATAATAAGAAACTGAATGTTGGAAGGGTTATGACACCTACACTTGCAATGCTTTCGGAAAGAGATAGTTCTATTGCTTCTTTTGTCAAGGAGAAGTATTACAATGTCCATATCAAAAGTACTGGACTTGACGCAGTTCTTGAAAAAATCAAGGAACAGACTGAAGCCGACAAAATCAGGAGTGAATGCAGCGGAAAAGAAGCATTTGTCAAGTTGGTAAAGAGAGAACAGAAAACAGTAAATCCTCCGAAACTCTATGATTTGACTACTCTCCAGAGAGAACAGATAAAGAAAACTATAAACAATACTATTCTGAGCTGGAACGTCAGAATTATGTTAAGAAGCTTGAGAAAAAAGCAAATGTATTTTCATTCAACTCACTTGATAGTGAAGATATGAATGGAGCAGATATAGCAGTTGATCAATCAGAACCTCTGGAGGAAATGGTACTCAGAAAACTTATTATTGAAAAGCTACCAGAAGCAATGCAAATGCTAACTGATGAAGAAAGGGAGTTAATAAAGAAAATTTACTTTGAAAATATGAGTCATAGAACATTAGCGGATATATATGATGTATCACATACAGCAATAAAAAAACGTAAGGATAAAATTTTAATAAAAATAAAAGAATTTTGTAACTGTTCAGGACCTATAATTGAAAAACAAAAGTTTTCCACAAGAAACAAGAGTTTTCCCTTATGAACAGTTGATAATATCTTGTGAAAAAAACTAATAGAAACTCTCGCCTTTATACAGTATAATAGTAAGTAGAAAAACTGTATAAGAAGGTGAATTTGAATGCAATATTCAGAAGAGTTTGTAATGTCATTAATGGATCAAGTTAAACATTTGTTAGATCAGGT
>CALMUA010000202.1 GCA_937872775.1 uncultured Ruminococcus sp. | reverse complement strand
TATTATTTATAAAGTATTGACATTATCATTTTCATGTGCAATAATTGGATTATAATATAATTTTTGGAGGTTTTTATGAGAATTGAAAAAACACTATTAAGGATTCTGGCTATTTCAGCAAGTATGACAATAATGTTCTCTTCAGCATCTCCTGTTACTATTTATAACAATATCCAGATAAGTGCTGTTACTTCAGCGGATCTTTCGATCAGTCAAAATGGTATTAACTTTATTTGTAACCGTGAATCATTTCATTCTACATGTTATTCTGACAACACTCAGTCATCCATAGGTTACGGTACAAAATGTACAGGATCAGCAGAACAGCCTCACACATCAGGTTCACATTCGATAACTAAAGAACAGGCATATGCTACTATGAAATCTCAGATTGAAAGCACATATTCACCTAAAGTCAGAACACAGACAACCGGAGTTAGTATGAACCAGAGCCAATTTGATGCACTTGTCAGTCTTGCATACAATTGTGGTGGTGGGACAAGTAGGATAAGCAATTACTCAGGAACTGCGTCTCAGAATACCCAGATGCTTTCAAAGCTAAAATCAGGCAAGCTTATCAGACCATCAGCCCCGGTCTCTGTTCCTGTTCCTGAAAAAGATCAGCCTGATCCCGTTAAATCATATTACAGTGCATGCAATACCTCATACACATCAATTGTTGAAGCACTTAAATCAATAAACGTTGATTCATCATACAGTTACAGAAAAAAGATAGCATCGGCAAATTCTATAAGCAACTATTCCGGTTCAGCAACTCAGAATGTACAGATGCTTAATATGCTCAAATCAGGAACACTTATTAATCCTGATATCAGTGTATCAGTTCCTGCCCAACCTGTTCCTGCCGCTCAACCCGAACCATGGTACGGAAGCCTGACACCAGCAAATCTGGGAGAAAGTTTTGATGGTGTAATTCTATTTAAACAAACCTCAAAACCAATAAGTACTTATGAAAATGATAATGTTGCAGTACACCAGGAACAGGCTATGACATGTGAAATGTGGCGATTTACGCGTCTTACAGACGGAAGTTATTCAATAATAAACTTTAAAAACGGAAAAGCTCTGAATGCTGAAGCTTCAAACGGTTCAAATGTAAATACATATTTAAATACAGAAGCTCCGAATCAAAGATGGTTTATTTATCAGCTTAATGATGGATATATCTTAAGATCATCTGATTCCGAAATGGTTCTTGATATTATGGAAAGCACTGCATCTGACGGTACAAATGTATTTATGAACTCAAAAAACAATACGACTTCACAGATATTCAACATTTATACAAACAACGTTTTAAACTACGGAGATCTTACAGAAAATAATATAACTGCAGCTGTAGGAGGTACTTCTGATATATCACTTTCATGGAATTCAATAAAATATGCTGATACATATAAAGTATACAGAAGCTATGATAATATTTACTGGGAAGAGATAGCACAGACTTCAGAACTGTCAATTAAAGATTCAGGTTTATCTCCGCATACAGAATGCTTTTATAAAGTTGAAACTCAGAATCAGTTTTACTTATCTGTTTCATCGGTTGTATCTGCTACAACTGATAATTTTCCGCATTGTACCGTTACTTTTTATTATGACGGAGGAAATATATCACTAAAAGAAAAAACAGTATCATACGGCAGTACATACGGGGATCTTCCGATTACCCAAAAGGATGGATGGACTTTTATAGGATGGTTTACATCAGATGGAATAAAGATAGAAACCGACACACAGGCTTTTCTAAAAGAAAATCAGACGTTATATGCTCATTGGGAGAAAAATCCCACTGCTGTTATCTATGGTGATGTAAATGATGATGGATACATAGATGGAAAAGATTCTGTATTACTCCTTAAAAAATTTGTAGAACCTGACAACGTCATAATAAATGAGATGAACTCTGATATAAACAGAGACGGCGAAGTTAATGAGAAGGATTCTGATATACTTTTAAAATATCTGGCCGAATGGAAAGACGTAGTAAATGATATAAATAACGCCAATGCCAAGACGCAAAATTAACATTAATATATTTAAAGAGAGGATTATTTTATGGAAAAAACACTTTTGAAAAGAACGGCTGCACTTTTATCAAGTGCAGTATTGACCATTACCTTCGCAATTTCATCTATCGGGCCCGTAAACGCTGCGAATGAAAAAATTGAAAAAGCACTTGATTGGGCAGTACAAATTGCACAAGATAATACCCACGGATATAGTCAGAAAAATCGACAAGGTCCTGATTACGACTGCTCTTCCCTGGTCGTTAATGCTTTGAAAAAAGGAGGAATCAGTGTTGGAGCTGCTTCCTATACAGGAAATATGAAATCAGAGCTGACTCAAAATGGATTTACATGGATTCCATGGAGCCAGATATCAGGTACTCAAAATCTTCAACGTGGTGATATTCTTTTACGCATAGATCATCATACAGAATTTTATCTCGGAAACAATCAGAATGTTGCAGCTCATTCAGACAGAGGTAATCCCCAGACAGGTGACCAGGATGGAACAGAAATATCTGTCGGCGCATACTGGTATGATTACTGGGACGGTGTATTAAGATACCAAAGCAGTACCGTCGTAACTACAAACCCAATAAAACCATCAGGATGTTTCCCGGCTTGCAGTTCATCATACTCTTCAATTGTAAACGCACTCAGTTCTATCGGTGTAGATTCATCATTTACATTCAGGAGTAAAATTGCTGCATATAACGGAATAACAAACTATTCAGGTACTGCTGAACAAAATACCAAAATGCTTAATTTACTTAAAGCTGGTACACTAAAGGATCCACGTATATCTGTAACCACCACAGCAACTACACGCGCCACTACACGTGCCACTACTGTAACAACAAAACCTCAGCAAAAGTCAGGATGTTTTCCTCCTTGCAGTTCATCCTATACTTCTCTTGTTGATGCTCTTTATTATGTTGGTGCCGATTATTCTTATTCATACAGACAAAAAATTGCTTCTGCTAATGGAATTTCAAATTATTCAGGTACAGCAGAACAAAACACAAATTTGTTAAACATGCTTAAAGCTGGTTTACTGAAAAAACCTGATATTGTTACGACAAATACTTCATCTGCTACCACAAGCAAGATAACTACAACACCACAAGTCATGACAACAACCCCTTCAATAACCAAGCAAACTGTTTATGTTACTACTATACCTCCTGTTACTGCTCCTCCTGAAATTACTGATATTCCTGTAAATACTTCCGAGCCTCTGGTTACTGCTCCTCCTGAAGTTTCAGTTACTACTGCAGATACCCCAGAATCCCTGGTTACTGCTCCTCCTGAAGTTTCAGTTACTACTGCGGATACCCCAGAATCCCTGGTTACTGCTCTTCCTGAAGTTTCAGAAAATACTACATCAATTTCTACAACACCTGTTACTACGACAAATTCAGCAGTCGTTACTACTGGTACAGACACAATATCTTCAGATACAGTAAAAATCTCAATTGACAATGTCAAAGCCAAGGCAGGCGATACGATATATGTTCCGGTTTTGATCTCTGAAAACTGCGGCATTAATTATCTTAAACTCAGTTTATCATATGATAATACAGCTCTGAAACTTGTATCTGCTACAAATACAGATTTACTTAATAATTTCAGTTTTCAATCCAGTGAGAATTCTTCAGTAAATCCATACATAATGGTATGGTCTTCAGCTTCACCATCAACAGCAAACGGAAAAATTTCAGTACTTGAATTCAAAGTATCAGATACAGCAAGTGAAAATGCGTATGAAATAAAGGCAAAATGCAGCGGATGCTTCAATGAAAATGACAAAAACGTTTCTGCTGAAATTAAAGACGGAAATATAACTGTAATCAATCAGACTGAAACAGGAAAGATTGAAATCGATCAGAAAAGCATTAAAGTTGAATTTCCTGAAAACAAATTCTATTATTCACATGATGATCAATTTGATCTGAGTGGTCTTAAATTCACAGCTGTTATAAATTCGGAAACAGTTGATCTTACTGCAGATATGAGTATTAAAAATCTGACGCCTTCCAAAGTATATAACGGAAAAGATTTAAGTTACAGAATTCCACTTGTATATACAGGTTCAAAATACTATATTCCTGATAATACGTATTTCTTTACTGTATACATAGGTAAAAAAGGTGATGTTTCTCTTGACAATAGTGTAAATACATATGACGCAAAACTTGTTATGAATGAATCTGGTTCTGCAGTATTCAATGATACCATTATACCGGATATAATAAAAAGAGACAATGTATTAGATGGTCAGACTGTTCTTTCAACAGCAGATCCTGATACAATAGCTGATTTTGCTCGTTTTCTAGGAAATGTTGATGAAAACAGTATTCTTGATACTTCCGATGCGGTTTATATTTTAAAATATAATGGCGAATACCAGTTTGCAAACATTAATTCATGGAATACATCAGCTGAATGGAGTAAAATACTAAGTCAACAAATATGAAGTGTCAGACATTATCCACTGTGTTTTAAACGCAGTGGATAATTAATAATGAAAGGATTAATTTTTATGAGAAAATCAATAAATAAAATATTAACATCAGTTATCTGTTTTTCATTAATTTCTGCAGGTATACCATCAATAGGAACATATGCACAGCCTACAACAATGTTTGATATGACTGACAGTATTACCGCAGAGGCAGGAAAACAGATAAGTGTTGATATTTATGCAAGAGATCTTTCCGCATCATTTGATACACTTGCATTAATGTTAGAATATGATACACCTATCACACTTACAAAGGTTGAAAGCAAACTACCAGGATATATAAATTTCAAGAATCATTCTTATGATAATCATAATTCATCATATATTCAGATTATTACACCGACTGCTGTTGAAGCAGATAAAGACTCTGTAATAGCTACGCTTTATTTTGATATTTCTGAAAAAGCATCATATGGTGATGTGTATAGCATAAATTGGACAAATCCTTCCTCATATAATTTTCTATTTGTTGATTCTTTTAAAAGTAAAAAAAATATAGACTATTGCTTTGATAACGGATGTACTGTATCAATATCAAACTCAAGTAACCTATCTGACACATCCAAAAACATCACAACATTAAATATTGATGATCAGAAAGGCAGTCCAGGTGAAAAAATAAAAGTAAAAATATATTCAACAGGAAAAGAAGTAGATGTAAATACGATTGCTGTACTGTTTGACTATGACAGCCACCTTAAACTTGAAAAAGTTGAGTCTCCGCTGAAAGGACTTATAACTGAGACAACCAGAACATCTAACGAATTGACTTCATCATACATACAGCTTGCCATGCCAGATACAATAAAAGCATCAGAAAAAATGGTATTAGCTGAACTTACGTTTATAATTCCTCCGGATGCTGAATTTGGATATATATACGATATTGTGTGGAGAAACCCATCATCATATAACGGTTTTATATTTAAAAATACAGGAAAGGACAATAATAATATCAGCTGTCGCTTTGAAAATGGAACAATTAATGTATATGACCCTGAGGTAACTACAAGTACGACAGATACAACTACTACCTTTGATCCTGTAGCTTTCACAACAAATACTCCTGTTTCTTCCACTCCTTTAGTTTCTACAACTAAGGTACCTGTTTCTTCTGCTCCTGCAGTTTCTACTACTAACGCACCTGTTTATGCTTCTGCTCCTGTAACTTCTACAACTAAAGCCTCTGTTCCTTCTCCTGATGACGTTGATGGAAATGGCGTTTTGAATACAACAGATATACTAAAATTAAAACAATCCATTCTCAACCCATCTTTAAAAATAAATGCCATGTCAGGTGCTGATATGAATAAAGACGGAAAAATTAATGTCATGGACCTTATAAGGCTTTTAAGATTATTTTTAAATTAATGAAGACGGTGCTGTAAACGCTTTTGATCTTTTAAGGATAAAAAATCTACTGCTTATTTGATTTGTTTTTATTTAGATAATAAAGAGATAAAAAAATTATATAATACAATTTTGAGTTTTATAATT
>CALMUA010000201.1 GCA_937872775.1 uncultured Ruminococcus sp. | reverse complement strand
ATACCAAAGAAGTGAAAACTACACTTTGAGAAATGGGTAAAAAAATATAAAAACTATCGACAAATACAAATTTTTTATGTATAATTAAAAAATAAACAGTCGAAATAACTAACATAAGTTACAAAAAATATATATATATTATTGGAGGAGGTTTTTATGGACGAAAATATGAAAAGTGTTGTTCTTAACCGAATAAACAGGACAGCAACAGCACTTAAAAACAACAATATGGAATTTCACTATGCAGAATCAAAAATAGAAGTGTTGACAATAGTCAGTAATCTTCTTAAAACAGGAGACGTAATTGCAACAGGTGGATCAGTCACACTTAAGGAGTGTGGGGTTATTGATTATCTTAAGTCTGACAAATACAAATTCCTTGACCAGAGTGCAATTGATACAGACAGAATGGATCAGCTTTATAGAGCATCATTTACTGCTGATGCATATCTGTGCAGTGCAAATGCTATAACAGAAAACGGTGAGCTTTATAATGTTGATGGAAACAGCAACAGAATAGCTGCTATATGTTACGGACCTAAGTCAGTTATTATCGTTGTCGGATATAACAAGATAGTAAGAAATCTTGATGAAGCAATAAACAGAGTAAAAAACATCTGTGCTCCGGCAAATTCACAAAGATTGACATGCGCTACATATTGCTATGAAAAAGGACAGTGCTTAGCATACAAAAAAGAAAATCCAAGCATTACAGACGGATGTGATTCTGATTCAAGGATCTGCTGTAATTATCTTATATCAGCACACCAGCGTATCAAAGACAGAATAAAGGTAATAATCGTCGGCGAAAAACTGGGCTATTAATTATTATAAGTACATATACGTTCTGAATATAAGGCTGTATTCTTTGAAAATATAATCTTAACTTGATTCTGTATTCGAAGAGTATAGCTTTGAATAAAAAATACAATAAATCAAGGGACTACATTATGCTGTTCCTTGATTAATTTTATTGAAAGGCTTTTTTACTATATGAGAAAATTATTAATCAGTTTATTATGTTTATGCACTATGTCGTCAGTGATGTTTTCATCACAGGCAAATACATCAGCTGATGTATCAGTGACTTATGGAGATCTTAATGGTGACGGTATTGTAAATGTTATGGATACGTTGTATATGAAGCAATACCTTATGGGAGAAATTAATGAGTTTCCTGTTACAAACTGGCGTAAATCAGCTGATCTTGTTTCTAACGGTGCAATCACCAGTGATGACATTAATGATTTTAAGAGGTATATTCTTATAAATTCTGCTTCTACAAAAACACTTCAGAAAATATCAAGATTTGATGGGATAGACATATCAAAGTGGCAGGGAGTTATAGACTGGAATAGGGTGAGAGCCGCCGGAATAGATTTTGTAATGATCAAAGCGGGAGAAGGAACACAGATGGAATCTACATTCCTTCGTAACATAAGCGGGGCAAAGGCAGCAGGAATTCAGTGCGGAGTATACTGGTTTGCTAATGCACGTAACATCAGTGAAGCTCATGCTGAGGCACAGGCATGTGTAAACGTAATAAAAAATTACAAGCTTGAATATCCTGTTGTGTATGATTTTGAGTATCGTTCAATGGATAATAATCCTTTAAGGACAAACAGAACTCTGGCTACAGACACCATACTTACATTTCTTAATGATGTTGAGGCAAAAGGATTCTATACAATGTTCTATTCAAATAAAGATTTTCCTCAGACATATCTTCAGATAGAAAGAGTAACATCAAGGTTTGATTTCTGGTATGTTAATCTGAGCCTTTCACAGCCTGATGTCAAATGTAATATATGGCAGTATTCACACAAAGGAAGAGTAGATGGAATTCCTGAAATTGTAGATCTTGACATCTCATATGTTGATTTTAAATCAATAATGATTGCCAATAAATTAAACGGATATTAAAAAAGCTATAATGGAAATCAAAGTTTCCATTACAGCTTTTTTATAAGTAAATAAAAATTAAATATTTTCAAATGCCTGTCTGAGATCATCAATTATGTCGTCTGCATTTTCAAGTCCGACAGAGAGTCTTATCATTCCTGCATCTATTCCGCATGCAACAAGCTGTTCATCTGTAAGCTGTCTGTGTGTTGCACTTGCAGGGTGAAGCACACATGTTCTTATATCAGCAACATGTACACAGTTTGTAGCGAGTTTCAGACTATCCATAAATTTTATAGCATTCGGTTTGCCACCCTTGATATTAAATGTTATTACACCGCTGCATCCGTCAGGAAGATATTTTTTTGCAAGCTCATAATTCGGATTTCCCTTTAAAGTCGGATAATTTACCGAATTAACTTTTTCATGATTATTAAGATATTCAGCGACAACCTCAGCATTTTCACAGTACTGTTTCATTCTTACGTGAAGTGTTTCGAGTCCGAGATTAAGGAGAAAAGCTGAATTTGCAGCGGGATAGCAGCCCAGATCTCTCATTAACTGCATTCTTGCCTTTATAATGTATGCCATATTTCCAAAACTCTCTGTGTAGCTTACGCCATGATAGCTTTCATCAGGCTCAACAAATTCAGGATATTTACCATTTGCCCAATTAAATTTACCGCTGTCAACAATTACGCCGCCACCCTGAACAGCATGGCCATCCATATATTTTGTAGTAGAATGAACTACTATATCAGCGCCAAATTCGATTGGTCTGCAAAGAATAGGAGTAGGGAATGTATTATCTATAATAAGAGGCATATCATTTTTATGTGCAAATCTTGCTAGTTTCTCTATATCAAGAACTTTTATAGCAGGATTTGCAAGTGTCTCACTAAATACAGCACGTGTATTTGGCTTTACTGCTTTCTGAAGTTCTTCTTCTGGTGCATCACCGTCAACAAATATGCATTCTATACCAAATCTTTTTAATGTAACAGCAAAAAGGTTAACAGTACCGCCATAAATAGCAGAAGTTGAAATAAAGCTGTCACCGGCACTGCATATATTTAAAACAGACAGAAGTGAAGCAGCCTGTCCGCTTGTAGTACACATAGCACCTACTCCGCCTTCAAGAGCAGCTATTTTCTTTTCTACAGCATCAACTGTAGGATTACCAAAACGTGAATACATGAATTCTGTAGGCATATCAAACAGGCCTGCTATATGTTCAGTGGAATCAAAGCTGTATGTCGTGCTCTGAACTATTGGCAAAACACGTGGTTCACCATTTCCTGGAGTATATCCTTCATGGAGACATTTTGTTTCAATTTTCATTGCAATTTCCTCCGATATAAT
>CALMUA010000200.1 GCA_937872775.1 uncultured Ruminococcus sp. | reverse complement strand
TCTGAGAGTTGCTCTTTGTTTACTTGTAAGCATATTATCAATCCTTTTTATTTTTATATTTTAATAAATCTGAAAACTTTCTTAATGCATCTGATCTGTGACTCACAGCATTTTTCTCCTGACTGTCCATCTGGGCAAATGACCTGTCTCCGTAAATAAATACAGGATCATATCCGAAGCCGTTTTCCCCTTCAGGTTTTTCCCCTATAATACCTTCGCATGTACCTCTTATAATTGTTTTTATACCATTGGAATCAATGTAGCATATAACACAAACAAATCTTGCTGTTCTTTTTTCTTTTCCTACTCCGTCAAGCTCACTAAGAAGCTTTTGGCAGCGTTCCTGATCTGTAGCATTTTCACCTGCATACCTGTGTGACAATACACCTGGCGCTCCGTTTAAATAATCCACCTCCAGACCACTGTCATCTGAAATAACTGCTGTACCCTTAAGCTTATAGATTTCCTCTGCCTTGAGTGCAGCATTTTCCTCAAATGTTGATCCGGTTTCATCAACTTCTATATTTATTCCTGCTTCAGACTGTGAAATAACATCATATCCCAGAGGCTTAAGGATATTACTTATTTCATCAAGCTTATGTCTATTGTTGGATGCCAGTATTATTTTCATAAACAGACCTACTTCTTATCTTTATTCTTCTTTTTCTTATTTTTAAACCACCCGAATCCGAAATTTTTCTTCTTCTCATCATTTTCTTCTGATTCATTTTCAATTTCAGCCATATCAACATCTTCAGTTGTGTCTGTAACTGAAGATGTATCTGAAAATGCTTCTTTGATAATATCATCTGCATCACATTCATATTGATTGTATACAGGTACATCCATATATCTTTGATGGTTTACATGCTTTGCTTTATCCTGTGAATGATTATCATTGCCTGTTGTTTCTTCCACAGTTTCTGTCTGAACAGCTTCATCTGTTGTTTCTTCCATAGCTTCTGTCTGAACAGCTTCGTCCGCTGCTTCTTCATCAGCTTTTATTTCAGAAATCAAATCCTCGTCTTCTTTTTCCTTTCCGATTGCAGAATCATCTTCTGAATCCTGATCATCTTCGTATTCATGCTCTTCACTGCTTAATACATCATCGTCGAACAATGCATTAACAAAATCAGCACTGTCAAACTCCTGAAGATCATCAATTTTTTCTCCCAGACCTATAAGCTTTACCGGAATATTAAGTTCATTTTTTATAGAAATAACTATTCCGCCCTTTGCTGTACCATCAAGCTTGGTAAGCACTATTCCTGTGATATCAGCAACTTCTTTGAAAAGCTTGGCCTGATTTACAGCGTTCTGTCCTGTTGTTGCATCAAGTACAAGCAGTATTTCTCTTGAACAATCCTGTGCCTGCTGTGTAATGATCCTGTTTATTTTCGCAAGCTCTTCCATAAGATTTTTCTTGTTATGAAGTCTTCCCGCAGTATCAATAACAACTACATCACACTTTCTTGCCTTTGCAGCTGTTACAGCATCAAATACGACTGCTGCCGCATCCGAACCCTCACTGTGCTTTATTATATCAACACCTGCCCGGTCAGTCCACACCTGAAGCTGATCAATTGCCGCTGCACGGAATGTATCGGCTGCTGCAACAAGAACTTTTTTGCCGTCTTTTTTAAGCTTATAGCATAGCTTTCCTATCGTAGTTGTTTTGCCTGCTCCATTTACACCTATTACCATGATAACAGACGGTGTAGTCGAAAGATCCAGCTTAATGTCATCCCCCATCATCTGTGCCACTATTTCATGAATAATATGCATAATCTCAGATGGATCTGTAATACCACGCTCTTTTATCTTTTTTCTTAGTTCCTCACAAATGGCTATGGATGTTTCAACACCTACATCACTCATTATAAGTGTTTCCTCAAGCTGTTCAAAAAGATCCTCATCTATTTTGGTAAATGAATTTAACAGCAGCTCTATTTTCGATACCATCTGCTGCTTTGTTTTCAGAAGACCTTTTTTTATCTTACTGAATAGTCCCATGAAAAATCCTCCTGTATATTAATTTATGGAATTACTGAATCTCATCAGGTATATCAACCTGATTCATTTTCAAAAGCTTGGACACACCATTCTGCTGCATTGTAACACCGTACAGAACATTTGCATGTTCCATAGTTCCTCGTCTGTGCGTTACAAGAATAAACTGGGTTGTATGTATGAAATTATTAAGATACATTGCGTATTTTCTTACATTTACCTCATCAAGCGCTGCATCTATTTCATCCAGAATACAAAATGGCGCAGGTTTTATCTTAAGTATTGCAAAATATATTGCAATAGCAACAAATGTCTGTTCTCCTCCTGAAAGTGAAATCAGGTTTTTTATAACCTTTCCGGGTGGTGCAACAACTATTTCTATTCCCGACTCCAGAACATTTTCCGGATCTGTAAGTACAAGATCTGCTTTTCCGCCTCCGAAAAGTTCTGTAAATATCGTTTTGAAATTTTCATTTATCTTTATAAAATTCTCTGCAAAAATTTTCTGCATATCAACAGTAAGATTATTTATAAGTTTCTCAAGCTCTTTTTTTGAAAGTTCAATGTCAGAAAGCTGAGATGATAAAAATTCGTATCTTTTAGCAACTTCCTTGTATTCTTCTATAGCAGAAACGTTTATGTTTCCTAATGCCTTTATTGAAGCTTTTATCTGATTTAACTGTTTTTGTGCCTCAACAGCATTTTCAATTTTTATTATTATTTTTTCTGCTTCAGAACGTGTGAATTCGTAGCTTTCCCACATCTGACTGACTATGACATCATAATCACGCTGCATTGTAATCTTTTTTTCATCAAGACGTGATATTTCACGTGATATACGTTCCTTATCATCATTTATCGATTTAAGGCCAGCTCTCATAGCAGTTATTGACTGCTCATATTCGTTGTGTAGAGATGAAGCTTCTTTTATATCATCCCTGTATCGTGCCACCTTTTGTGCAGATTCTTCAAGTAAAATCTTATTGTCTTTTATCTTACCATTCTTCACGGTAATTATCTGCTGCTGCTGTTTTAACTGGTCATCGAGCTGCTTTGTATTTTCTGATATTCCGGCAACTGATTCATTAATTTGCTTTATCTCAAGCTCAACAGCCTCAATATCCTTCTTAACACTCATATTTTTTAATTTGATATCATAAAGTTTTTCCGAAAGCTCCTTACGCCTTGCATGAAGCTCATCACGCATATTCTGCTGTGACGTAATTCCTGATTGGGCAGTTTCAATCTGTTTGTTTACACTCATGATCATTTTTTCAGACAATTCCAACTGTTTTGTATTTTCTGATATTTTAGTATCAATCTGAGATTTGCTGTCTGCATTTAATTGTAACTGATTATCAGTCTGCTGTAAAATTGAATCAAGGCTTTTAATTTCTGATCTGAGATTTATCTTATCTTCATTAAGTCTGGCCTTTTCTGATTTTACAGCCTCCATGTCAAGTTCAAGCTTATCAGTCTGAGCTTTAAGCTTCTGAACTTCCTGCCATATTGTATCCCGTACTTTATCAAGTTCTGAAATTTTTAAATTAAGGTCGTTTATCTCATTTTTTCTTGTAAGGACTCCGCTTGAATGAACTGCAGCACCGCCGGTAAATGAACCGCCTGCATTTACAATCTGTCCATCAAGAGTGACTATTCTGAATTTATATCCGTATTTTTTTGCTATTACAGATGCATAATCAATATCCTCTGCTATTACTGTTTTACCAAGAAGGTTTTTCATTATATGTGAATATGCACTGTCACATGATATTATTTCATTTCCTAAAGCTACAAATCCTGTCTCATTCTTAACGCCGCCCTCACTGAATTCATATGCTCTGACAGAAGTTACAGGGAGAAATGTTGCTCTTCCTTTTTTCATTTCCTTCAGAAGTGCTATGCATCGCTTTGCCGTATTTTCATTTTCAACTACTATATTCTGCAATGCGCCTCCGAGAGCAGTTTCTACCGCTGTTGCATACATCGCATCAACAGTAATAAGCTGTGCTACCGTACCATGTATACCGGATATTCTTGATGACTTTGAAGCTTTTATTATTTCCTTTACACTATAATTGAAACCTTCCATACTGTTTTCAAGGTCTGTAAGAAGATTTACCCTCTGCTGTTTTTCCTTTATTTCAAATACAGTCTTTTCATAAAGTGCTTTTTTCTCATCAAATTTCTGAATTTTTTTCTGATACATAAGTGAAAGGCCTGATAATCTGTTATCCGCCTGTTCCTGATCCGATTCAATATTTTTAAGAGTTTCTTCTGCAATTTTTATATCAGCTGAATATTTTTCTGATCTTTCAGCAAATTCCGTCATCTGTGCCATGACTGATTGAAGCTGCTGCTTTGCTTCCGATATCGTTATCTCAGATGCTGCAAGTTTTAGTTTTACATCATTCTGCTGAACATACAGCTGATTTATTTTAGTTTCTTTCTCTCCGAAACTTTTTTCAATATTCTGAGACTGCTCCTCAATATCTGTGAACGCCTGTTCGTTTTCACAAATCTGAGAATTAATATCCTTCTGATATTTTTTCAGATCTTCAAGCTTATTTTTAAGATGTGAAATTTTATCCCTGAGTAATTTCTGTGAGTTCTGCTCGCTGCCCTGACGTTGCTTTATTGATTCAATAAGACTTTTACTATGCTCAATATCATTTTCACATACAGCAATTTCTGATTTATATTCTGATGACTGACGTTCAGCATCAAGAATAAATGCCTTGTATTCATCTGTTTTGACTGTTATATCGCGCATTTTCTGATAAGCAATCTGTATCTGATGTTCTTCTTTTTCAATCTCATTTTCGATACCTTCATACTGTGCCGTGTAAATCAGAGAATCCTCTGAAAGCTTCTCTATAATACCTTTGAGCTCATTAAGTCTTCCTACCCACAGTGAAATTTCAAGCCGCTTTCTCTGTTCTGCCAGTTCTATAAATTTCTCAGCTTTCTGTGACTGTTCACGCAGAGGTTCCACTCTTGATTCAAGCTCAGAAACAATATCCTGAAGTCTGTTTATATTATCCTGCGACTGTATAAGTTTTCGCTCAGCCTCGGCTTTTTTATATCTGAATTTTGAAATCCCGGCTGCTTCTTCAAAAATATCACGCCGCTCCGTACTCTTTGCGTCAACTATTTCCGCAATTCTACCCTGACCTATTATGGAGTATCCGTCTCTTCCGAGTCCTGTATCCATAAAAAGTTCATTTATATCTTTGAGTCTGACGTTTTTGCCATTTATCTTGTATTCACTTTCACCGCTGCGATATATTTTTCTTGTGACCGCTACCTCACTGTCTTCGTTATTAAGTTCTTTCTGATTGTTGTCAATTATGAGCGTAACACAAGCAAAACCAACTGCCTTTCGTGCTGTGGTACCGGAAAAAATAACATCCTCCATTTTGTTTCCCCTGAGTGTTTTGGTTGACTGTTCACCTAAAACCCATCGTACTGCGTCTCCTATGTTACTTTTTCCGCTGCCATTCGGACCTACTACACCCGTTAACCCTTTATCAAAAGTAAGCTTTACCTTATCCGGAAAAGACTTAAATCCCTGTAGCTCAAGTGACTTTAAATACATTAACAACTTCCTTCTGTGAATTATAAATTATAAATTCACCATCCGATAAATATTTATCTGAAATAATCTTTATATTTATGCCCTTTGCGTTGAAATAATTAATATTTGAACGCTTCTGACCTGTCGCCTTGCTTATGAATTTTCCACTTACTGCAACATAATATAAATCCTGTGACTTAATATTATTAAAATATATGTCAAGATTTTTTCTGAAAATACGGCTTTCACAAAGCTCCCTGAATGCTGGATGATAATAACCGGCTACCATATCATTTTCTACAATCTCAGAAGCATGCAGACCGCATTTTATTATTCTGATTTTATTTTTACTGAAAATGTCCATAATTTCACTGCAGAGCAAAACCATTTTATCAAGCTCATAAATTTTATAGACTTCTTTTTTATATAATCCTGCTAACTTTGTTCCTTCAAGAACAACAACCGGATATATTCTTACTGTATCAGGTGAAAGCTTTACTATCTCATTGGCTGTATAAATATCATCATCCGGTGATGAACCGTAAAGTCCTGTCATCATCTGAAGACCAATCTCAAAACATCCGTATGATTTTATAAGTCTGACAGCATTTCTGACTGCATCTGAATCATGTCCCCTGTCATTTAAAAACAAAACTTTTTCATTCATACTCTGGCATCCGAGTTCTATTGAGGTTACATGATATTTTTTAAGTTCACTTAAAATCTCATTATCTATACAATCAGGTCTTGTAGAAATTCTTATTCCCTTAAATCCGTTACCTCCGATAAACTCCTGAACACATTCAAGAAGCTCCTTTCTGTATGAAGCCGGAACGGCTGTAAAGCTTCCTCCGAAAAAAGCTATTTCAGAATCAGATTTATTTTTAACCTGTTCATATGCTTCTGAGCATATTTTTTTTACCTCATCAGCATCAGGTGCTTTCTGTGCTCCGCTTATAGTATTCTGATTACAGAAACTGCACATATTAGGACAACCTATATGCGGAATAAAAATTGAAATATTACTATGCATTGTATCCCATGAGCTCCAGTGCTTCTTTAGCAGCCATCTGCTCAGCTTCCTTTTTGCTTTTTCCTGTACCGACACCAATAATATTTGTATTAAGGCAGACATTTACGGTAAACGCTTTGTTATGGTCAGGTCCGCTCTGATCTACAATCAGATATTCAACCTTTTCTTCAGGATTCTGTTGAATTACTTCCTGGAGTATTGTTTTATAATCATTGAATGCAGAATTTTTCTTAGCATTTATATCATCAGGTACAAATCTCAGTATATGAGTTCTGGCTGACTCCAGTCCTCCGTCAAGGAAAACTGCTGCAATAAGTGCTTCAAACGCATCAGCAAGAATTGATGTTCTCTCTCTTCCTCCTGTATTTTCCTCACCTTTTCCAAGGAGAAGATATTTTCCCAGATCTATTTGCTTTGCAAATATATATAATGATTTTTCACATACGAGAGATGCTCTGATCTTTGTAAGCTCGCCCTCAGGCAAATGTGAAAAATGTTCAAACAGGTACTGTGATACAACTATTGACAAAACACTGTCACCTAAAAATTCAAGACGTTCATTGCTTCGGCGGTTTCTTTTGTTTTCATTTGCATATGACGAATGCGATAAAGCTTCTGAAAGAAGCTTTTTATTTTTAAAAGTATATTGGATACTTTCCTCCAACTCTGTCAATTTACACTTCCTCCTTTTGAGAATCAAGATAATCTGAAATCTGGTTGATCACACCGCCATCTACACAACTCTTTGCCTGGCGTATTGCATTGTAAAATGCCTTTGCATCCGAACTTCCGTGTGCTTTTATTACAGGTTTTGAAATACCCATAAGAACTGCACCGCCTACTTCTGAATAATCCATCTTCTTTTTAAAATCTTTTATCTGGTCCATAAGAAGTGCTGCTGCAAGCTTGGATGATAATTTTTTTGTAAGCATTTCTTTAAGATTTCCCGCAAAAAACAATCCCATACCTTCATAAAGCTTTAATGCAATGTTTCCTGTATATCCGTCTGCTACTATTATGTCACATTTTGAAAAAGGAAGCTCACGTGCTTCTATGTTTCCACAGAAGTTTACCGGAGAAGCTGAAAGCAGTTTATAAGCCTCAACTTCAAGATCCCTTCCTTTTGTATCCTCTGAACCGATATTAAGCAGGCCTACCTTAGGGTTTTTAATATTCATTACCTTTTCCATATATGCTGAACCCATTACTGCAAACTGAACAAGCATTTCAGGACGGCAGTCAGAATTTGCTCCTGCATCAAGAAGCATTAAATATCCGTCTTTTGCCGGAAGCAGAGGTGCAAGAGCAGCTCTTTTTATTCCACTAAGCCTTTTTGCAATAAATGTTGATCCAACCACAAGTGCTCCCGTACTTCCGGCACTTACAAATGCATCCCCGCTATTATCATGGAGCATCTGCAGCCCTACCGCCATAGAGCAGCCTTTTTTGCTTTTTATTACCTCTACCGGATCATCATGTATTGATATTACAGACTCACTGTTTACAATATCTATACCTAAAAGACTCTGTTTATTTTTTTCAGCAACCTTATGAATAAGCGTCTCGTTACCTACAAGAGTAACTTTTATCCCAAGGTTTTCAACTGCCATAGCACTGCCCTCAATAACAGCATCAGGTGCATTGTCACCGCCAAAAGCATCAACTATTATGTTTATCATCAAAAAAACTCCTAAAAATATTAATTTATCAGTTCATCCAGCTTTGACAGAGATCTTTCAGCATACATCTGATATTTTTTCTGTTTGTCTTTTATTCTTTCACCAAGTTCAGGTAATATTCCCATGTTGCATCCCATTGGCTGAAAGTTGTCTGCATTATAGCTATCACTTATGTACGATGACAATGCCCCGATCATCGTTTCAGGAGGCATAACAAATTCAGGTTCTGCCTTTAAATGCCTTACCATGTTTATACCTGCAATAATCCCGCTGGCTGCAGATTCGATGTATCCCTCAACACCTGTTATCTGTCCTGCAAAAAATATTCCAGGATATTTCTTCATTTCAAATGTTCCCATTAATAGCTTCGGACTGTTAATAAATGAATTTCTGTGCATTACTCCATATCTTACAAACTCTGCATTTTTCAATCCAGGAATCAATGAAAATACTCTTTTCTGTTCTCCAAATTTAAGATTTGTCTGAAATCCGACAAGATTATACAATGTTCCCAGCTTATTTTCCTTCCTGAGTTGAACTACAGCATAAGGGCGCTTACCGGTCCGTTTATCAACAAGACCTACAGGTTTTAATGGTCCGAAACGCATTGTATCCTCTCCGCGCTTTGCAAGTACTTCAACAGGCATACAGCCTTCATAAACCTTGAATGATTCTTTGTCAAATTCTTTAAGAGGTGCTGACTGCGCATTTATCAGCTCATTATAAAAAAGCTCATACTCTTCCTTATTCATTGCGCAATTAATGTAATCAGCATCACCTCTGCCATACCTTGATGCAAAGAAAATTTCATTCTTATCAAGGCTGTCATATGTTACAATCGGTGCCGCTGCGTCAAAAAAGCTCAGATAATCTCCGCATTTTTCATTTATTGAAATTGCCAGATTTCCTGCTGTAAGAGGACCTGTTGCTATTATTGCATTTTTCTCAGGAACACTGTCTACCTCCTGAGAAATTACATTTATAAGTGTATGTCTTTTTATTTTATTTGTCACAAGATCCGAGAATTTTTCTCTGTCAACAGCCAATGCTCCGCCTGCTTCTACCTGAGTCTGTTTTGCACATGGAACAATAAGCGACCCGAGACGTTCCATTTCAGCCTTCAGAAGTCCCGCAGCAGAATCAAGTCTGGCTGCCTTAAGAGAATTTGAACATACAAGCTCTGCCATTCCGTTATAATGATGAGCAGGTGAATATTTCTGTGGTTTCATTTCATACAGATCAACAGAAATTCCGGCATTTGCAATCTGCCATGCTGCTTCACATCCGGCAAGTCCGGCACCTATTACTTTTACTGCCATCATTATAAGCCTCTCTCATATCCGCATTCCGGTTTTTCACATAAGATCTTACCGGCTTTTCCACCTTTTTTGAAAAGTGAACTGCCGCATTTAGGACATTTATCCTCTATAGGAGTATTCCATGTTATAAATGTACATTCAGGGTACTTTTCACATCCAAAAAAATTTCTGCCTTTTTTGGATTTCTGAGCAATTACCGTGCCTCCGCATATAGGGCATACACCCTTGGTTGCCTGAACAATTTTCTTTGTATTTGTACATTCAGGAAAACCAGGACATGCAAGAAATTTTCCGAATCGTCCTATCTTTATAACCATATTTTTTCCGCATAAATCGCAGATAACATCTGTTTCTTCGTCAGGAACTTTTACTCTTTTTCCCTCCATTGCAATTTCTGCTTTTGCAAGTGTTGCATCAAAGTCTTCATAAAATGTACTGAGAGTTTCTCTCCAGTCTTTTTCGCCCTTTTCAACATTATCAAGATTTGTTTCCATATTTGCCGTAAACTTTGCATCAACTATATTTGTAAAATGTTCACGCATAAGCTCAGTAGTTACCTCTCCTAATGGTGTAGGCTTGAGCTGCTTTCCATCACGTTCAACATACATTCTTGATGTTATTGTAGATATTGTCGGCGCATAAGTACTTGGTCTTCCTATTCCGTTTTCTTCAAGCATCTTAATAAGTGTTGCTTCTGTAAATCTTGACGGAGGTTGTGTAAAATGCTGATTGCCGAGCAGTGACTTTACTTTAAGGATATCATCCTCCTGAAGCATAGGAAGTTCTTTGTTTTCTTCCTCATCAACCGTATCCTTGGTCTCAACATATAAAACTGTAAATCCTTTGAATTTCACAGAATAACCTGATGCTGTAAATTTACAGTTTCCTGCCTGTATTTCAGCCGACATTGTATCAAGCAATGCATTTGCCATCTGACTTGCAATAAATCTCTCCCATATTATTTTGTATATTTTATACTGATCTGTTGTAAGGCAGTCCTTTATTGACTCAGGCTCAAGTTCCGGCATTGATGGTCTTATTGCTTCATGGGCATCCTGTGCATTTTTCTTGGATTTAAATTCTCTTGGAGATAAAGGCAGAAAATCATCACCGTATTTTTTCTTTATATATTCTGCTGCAGCTGTCTTCGCTTCGTCAGAAACTCTGAGGCTGTCTGTTCTCATATATGTTATAAGACCTACAAGTCCCATATCCTTTATTTCAATACCTTCATACAGTTCCTGTGCAGCCTTCATTGTTCTTCTTGCCTGAAAGCCCATTTTTCTTGACGCTTCCTGCTGAAGTGTTGATGTTATATAAGGAGGAGTCGGCTGTCTCTTTGTTACTCTCTTTTTAACATTTGTTATTTTGAATTCTTTATCATTAAGATAATCAAGAATTTTATTTGTTTCCTCTTCGGTATTAAGCTGAGCTTTTTTTCCGTCTATTGAAGCAAGCTTTGCTGAAAATATTTTTCTGCTCGACGGTGCTGAAAATTTTCCGTCAATACTCCAGTATTCCTTTGTTACAAAATTTCTTATTTCCTGTTCCCTGTCTACTACAAGGCGTACTGCTACAGACTGTACACGTCCGGCTGAAAGTCCTCTTTTTACCTTTCGCCATAAAAATGGGCTTAACTTATATCCCAGTATTCTGTCAAGGATACGCCTTGCCTGCTGCGCATTTACAAGGTCTATATCTATTTTATGCGGATTGCTCATTCCGCTTTGAACGCCGAATTTTGTTATTTCATTAAATGCAATTCTGTTGTTTCCATCCATATCCAGATTAAGCATATGCGCAATATGCCATGATATCGCTTCTCCCTCCCGGTCCGGGTCAGTTGCAAGATATATTTTATCGCTTTTTTTTGCGTGCTTCTTTAAATCCTTGATTACATCTTCTTTGCCCTTCATATCAATATACTGGGGCTCAAAATTATTTTCTATATCTACTCCAAGCTTTGACTTGGGCAAATCTCTCACATGTCCCATTGATGCTATAACATTAAATCCAGGTCCAAGGTATTTCTGAATCGTTTTAGCCTTTGCAGGAGACTCAACTATAACAAGATCAGACATTCTATTCTCCTTTTACATATATATTTTTATGTTGATGTTCAGTCACATACTTTTTTAGTGACAGACTGTGCCTGAAGGTACAAACAAACGGAAAGCTATACTAAAATCTTAGACATTCCGATAAATCTGACTTTTTAAGCTCAGTAGCAACATTTTGCATAGCCCGTCTTTAAAATGCAGATATCTTATCTCTGTATGCAATAATAAAGATAACCGCTGTCTTATAGGTATCACATCTGACTTTTGTAAAAAATACTTATATTAAAGTATAAATGATTTATTTTGATTTGTCAAAGTATTTTCAAAAATATCAGCATAATTGATATATTTTTCCCGGCAGTGATCTTATCACACCCGATATTTCAAGTTCAGTAAGAGCTGTGAGAATGACTGGTACATCAAAGCCGCTTTCTGCGATAATATCATCAATGTGTTTTTGATCTTCACGAAAACATTTTACTATAATAAGTTGCGTATCAGACAAACCATCATAGTTTTTTTCCATGAGTTTTTTTGTTATTTTCTTCTGAATATTTATATCAGGATTTTTCTGTAAAAACACCTCAGAATCACTTACTGCAGAAATATATTCATTTTCAGGTTTTAACGACAATAGTTTATGTGAAAATGTTGTATAATATTCATAAATAATATCAAGATGGCTGAAAACAGGTACAGCACCATCACGAAGATATTTTATTACTCCCTGATAATTTTTATTGAAAATATCAGCAGGAGGAAGACAAAATACATCTCTCCCCTGTTCAACAGCCATGTCGGCAGTTATCAGTGCGCCGCTTCCGCATGGTGCTTCTGCAATGAATACTCCAAGTGAAAGTCCTGACAGTATTCTGTTGCGTATAGGAAAATTTCTTCCTAAAGGCGGAGTTCCCGGTAAAAATTCTGATATCAGGGCTCCGTTCTGTCGGACAGCATTCCTTATATCACTGTTTGCCTTTGGGTAATCTACATCAATACCGCATCCGAGTACTGCTATTGTTCTTCCATTTTCTTTTATTGCAGCTCTGTGTGCAGCAGAATCTATGCCATCTGCAAACCCACTTACAATTGTAAATCCAGCTTTTGAAAGCTCTGATGAAATTTTTTCTACAGCATTGATTCCATAAGGTGAAGGATGTCTCGTTCCTACCACTGTAACTGCAAGCTCATCACTGATGTTATCAAGAATTCCATCACAGAACAAAACTGAAGGAGGATTAAATATTGATCTTAACTGTGATGGATATTTATCATCATTATATGTATATATACTGATGTTTTCTTGTTCACACAAAGTAATTACTTTATCTGCTGATTCAAGAGAAAGTTTATTAATTACGTTTTTTTCTGCAGTTGTAAGTTTCACAGAGCCGTTTACTGCGCCATAGTACCCCTGCTTTGCATCACCGCATTCATGTATTATATCCCATATACGGGGATTGGCAGTTCCAAACACCATCATCAGCCATATCAAGTATTTTTTTTCTTCCATATAATTTTGTTACCAAAAACTTAAAAGTCCCCATATTTAATCTGAAACCATGCGGTCATACTATACGTTTTCCTGTAACATTCTCCTTCTGTTTTTTTTATTTATCTTTACTCATGAATTGTTTTTCATTTCCCACATCATAATTCCGGCTGCCATCGCCGCATTAAGCGAGTTAACATTTCCGTTCATTTTTATTGTGACCTTTTTATCACATGCATCTGATACGTCAGACGGTAATCCGTTTCCTTCATTTCCTATAATAACAGCACCCCCGTCTGTAAATAAACATTTTTTAAGATTTTCTGCATTACTGTCTATTACAGCCGCATAGGTACTTATTCCTTTGTCCCTGCATATTTCTAATATTTCATCTATATTACAGTCATTAAATATTTTTGTTCTGAACACTGACCCCATTGTTGAACGTATTGTTTTGGGATTAAAAAGTTCACATGTCTGTGACAGAATAACACCATCTATTCCAACAGCATCAGCTGTTCTGATTATCATTCCAAGATTTCCGGGATCCTGAATCTGATAAAGTACCATATAATGTTTTCCTGACTCTAGTGCTTGTCTGAGATCAGAAAACACCGGAATACTGCATATTGCAAAAATACCCTGTGTCTTTTCCGTACATGAAATCTTCATTCCAAGCTCATTTGAAATAATTAGCATCTTTACTTCTTTCAAATCAGCCTGGGATAAATCATTATAATATTTTTCATACGCATATTCTGTCATAAGTATTTGTTTTACAGACGAGTTTTCGCTGAGTGCATCACAAATGAGCCTGTAGCCCTCAAGCACATACATATTGTAATTTTTCCGTTCCTTTTTTGACTCAGCAAGTCTTACATACATCTTAATAGTTGGATTATCTTTGGATTTAATAACAGTCAAAAAAACACCACTTTCTCAAATTAAGACAAAAACAAAAAATTCAAAGAAAACACGCTCTGTATGTATTGAGAGCGTGTTGTTTTTTAAATTAAAGAGCTGCCTTTGCCTTTTCAACAATTGCTGTAAAGCCTGCAGGATCGTTAATTGCGATTTCTGAAAGCATTTTACGATTTAATGTAATTTCAGCTTTTTTAAGACCATTCATAAATGTTGAATAATTCATGCCATTGATCTTTGCAGCTGCACTGATTCTTGTTATCCAGAGCTGTCTGAAATTACGTTTTTTAAGCTTACGTCCAACATAAGCATAGTTACCAGATTTCATTACGGCCTGTTTAGCCATCTTAAAATGCTTGCTCTTTGCGCCCCAGTATCCCTTAGCAAGCTTTAGAGTTTTATTTCTTCTCTTACGAGTCATCATCGCGCCCTTAACACGTGCCATATATTTTACCTCCGATTTTTTTGATTTATTCGTTTACTTATTTTACTGATTTCAATTTAATTAAACCGGCTTATAAGCTCATAAAACTGAATTTAGTTATATGGCATAAGCTGCTTGAGTGCATCCATGTTTGACTTGCTTGCAACGCCTGAAGCACGATTAGATCTTTTTCTCTTTGTATCCTTCTGAGTCAGTCTATGTCTTCTGTTTGTCTTCTGGAATTTAACTTTACCACTTCCAGTAACCTTAAAGCGCTTTTTTGCACCTGAATGTGTTTTAACTTTTACCTTAGCCATTTGTAGTTCCTCCTTAATTATTTAGTTGCCTTTGGTGAAATGAACATAACCAAGCTACGTCCTTCCATCTTGGCCGACTTCTCAACAGCGCCAACCTCCAGACAATTTTCCTTAAAACGATCCAACAACTCACCGCCAAGTTCAGGATGAGCTATCGCACGCTTCCGGAATCTAACGGAAATCTTGATTTTATCTCCGGATTTTAGAAATTTAAGTGCCTGATTTAATTTAGTATTAAAATCATTTGTATCAATATTAGAAAACATTCTGATTTCCTTTATTTCAACTACTTTTTGATTTTTTCTTGCCTCTTTTTCACGTTTAGTCTGCTCAAAGCAGAACTTACCATAATCCATTATGCGACATACAGGCGGTATTGCTTGCGGAGCAATCTTAACAAGGTCAAGATTTTTATCAAACGCAATCTTCTGAGCATCTGCGGCAGAAATAATTCCAAGCTGTGTTCCATCAACGTCAATAACGCGAAGCTCTTTATCGCGAATATCTTCGTTTATCTGTAGTTCTTTGTTGCTAATAGTCAGCACCTCCAAGACATTAAAAAAATTTGAATAAAAAAATGAGTACAGACACACGTCAGTACTCATACTTAAATTTTTAATAAGTATTGACCGATTCGACACATAAAAGCCAATCGGTGAGAACTGAGGTTCTGCTTTGTTTTACTTGGTTAAGTATACACCTGCATCATTGATTTGTCAACCTTTTTTTAAAAATTTACATAATATTAATATTTAACATTATGACTGAGCCTTAAGTGAGAAGTTTATAACAAATAGATGAGTTTTTGAGTGAGCTATGTTAATTTTAAATTATATCATATTTTTCTTAAATATATATATGAATTCTGTTTAAAATATGCTATAATAATAAAAAAACAAAGGAGTGAACCG
>CALMUA010000199.1 GCA_937872775.1 uncultured Ruminococcus sp. | reverse complement strand
AAGGAAGAAGTAAAAATTAATAAAGGATTGTGAATATTTTTATGAAAAAAATTTATAAAATAATACTTACTCTTTCAATATGTATAAGTTTATATAGCTGCAACGATAAAAAGTCTTCGTCAGAGTCTTCGACATCTGTAAAAACAGACAAACCGGCAGTAACTGAAATTTCAGGTGAAACTGATGATTCAGCAGCACATGCAAGTCAGACTCTTAGTACAGAAATGTCACCTGACAGAGAAAACAAGGACTTTGACTCACTCAAGAAAACTGCGTCAGAGCTTTTTGAACAGTACTATAAAGGAATAAAACAGGAAAATGCAGACCTTTGCTTCAGTGTATTTCCTGATTTCTATATAGATGCACTTACAAAAGAATCGGAAGAATGCAATCAGACAAATGATGAATATATTGTTGATATGAATAGTAATTTTAAAAATACATATGGCGGGGATTATTATGCATATTCTGATATTACTGCTATACTTCAGCTTTATGATAAGTCCCTTTTGGATCTGCAGAAATCCATAAACGAATCATTTGATAATGATATAGTACTCGAAGATGCATATTCTGTTTATGTCACACAGACTGCGAGAGGATCTTCCAATAAAGGTTCACAGGAGTATGAATACTTTCTTTTGAAAATAGATGGAAAATTTTACTTATATGACAGTTATTATGAAAAACAATGATTTTTGGGGATGCAACCGTTAGTTGCGGGATGCAAACTGAAATGTATAGCCAGTATTCTGACTCTGTGTTATAATTATTTCAGAGTTAAAAAACAGAAAAGTTATACTGAAAGGGGAAAGAATATGAATATCGAAATTGCAAATAAATTGCTTTCTTTAAGAAAAAAAAGTGGTCTTTCACAGGAGGAGCTTGCTGAAAAGCTTGGAATAAGCCGTCAGGCCATATCAAAGTGGGAACGTGCGGAGGCTTCGCCTGATACTGATAATCTTATCGCACTGGCAAAGATATATAATATTTCACTTGATAAACTTTTTGAAATTGATGTGTTAAATACTATTACAGTTGATAAGGTAAAAAGTGAAAGATCACATATAAGTCTAAGAAAAGATGAATATAAAAGTGATAAAATGCCTTATCAGGAGGATAAGATGCCTGATGGCTTCAAATCAAAAACTTCTGATAATATAGGAATGAGAATAAAATATCCTGAAGGAAAATCACAGAATGTAAAGGAAATTTATCCTCAGAAACAAAAGGAAGATTCTGCAGGAAAGACTGACAGCAGCCAGAGTGACAAAGTCGAGTCAGAGTCTGCACAGTCACATAGCAGTTGTAATTATAACTATAATTACAACTATTCCTATAAAGAGCCTGAACAGAAAAGTACATTCAACTATGAAACAGTGCCTGATCAGGGCCCATCATATCAGGCATCCGTTGTTCCTGAAAATAACGGTATATACAAACTGCTGATGACATTCCCGTATCCGATAGTAATTACAGGACTCTATCTTCTTGCAGGTGCATTTCTTAATCTGTGGCATCCTGCATGGATGATATTTCTGACTATTCCTCTGTATTATACAACAATAGAAGCAGTAAAGAAAAAAGACCTTAATATTTTCTGCTTTCCGGTTCTTGTCGTATTTTTCTATCTTGCTATAGGATTTATGTTTAATCTGTGGCATCCGGGCTGGATTTCTTTTATGTCAGTCCCATTTTATTACTGGCTTGTAAACATTAATAAAAACGCTAAAATAAAATAATACACTTTTTTTAATAAAACAATTGCAATTAGTTATATTTTCAGTTATAATATATATGTTAACTATTTATCTATTAGAAAATGGAGGATGTAGAATGTTAGTATCAGCTAAAGAAATGCTTACAAAAGCAAAAAAAGGTAAATATGCAGTAGGCCAGTTCAACATAAACAATCTTGAATGGACAAAGGCAGTTCTGCTTACAGCACAGGAACTCAATTCACCTGTTATTTTAGGTGTATCTGAGGGTGCGGGAAAATACATGGCAGGTTATAAGACAATAGTAGGCATGGTAAACGGAATGCTTGAAGAACTCAAGATCACAGTTCCTGTAGCACTTCATCTTGACCATGGTTCATTTGAAGGCGCAAAGGCTTGTATAAATGCAGGTTTTTCATCAATCATGTTTGATGGTTCACATTATCCAATTGCTGAAAATATTGCAAAGACAACAGCACTTGTAAATACATGCGATGTTCTTGGTATTTCACTCGAGGCTGAAGTTGGTTCAATCGGCGGAGAAGAAGATGGTGTTATCGGCGCAGGTGAATGTGCAGATCCTGATGAATGTAAGTCAATTGCAGACCTCGGCGTAACAATGCTTGCTGCAGGCATTGGTAATATTCATGGTAAATATCCTGAAAACTGGGCAGGTTTAAGCTTTGAAACACTTGAAGCTGTAAAGAACAAGGTTGGCGAAGATATGCCACTCGTACTTCATGGAGGCACAGGAATTCCTGAAGATATGATAAAGAGAGCTATCTCACTCGGAGTTGCTAAGATCAATGTAAATACTGAATGCCAGCTTTCATTTGCTGCTGCAACAAGAAAATATATTGAAGAAGGCAAGGACCTTAGTGGTAAGGGATTTGATCCAAGAAAAGTTCTTGCTCCTGGATTCGAAGCTATCAAGGCTACAGTTAAGGAAAAGATGGAACTCTTCGGTTCAGTTAATAAAGCTTAATGCTTTAGTCTGATACCTGTAAACATTTAAAATTAAAAGCCGTGTTAATAAACTGAGTAATGGTTTATTAACATGGCTTTAATTGTTGCTGATTCCCGAGGGTACAGACGACTGGAAAGCCTGCATAAACTTAAGAAATTTTAAAAAATCTATCCATTGAGGTGTTCCGGAACTTTTAAACCTATATTTTTTATTTTTTTAAATAATACATATGTACAAATAAAATAAAATGTGATACAATATATTTTATATGAACGTTAATACAACGTATGTTTGTGTTATATGACATGTTAAATTAAAAAACTCTACGATACATACAATACGGAAAGGAAAAATATCATATGAAGAAACTTATGTTGGGTAATGATGCTTTTGCCAGAGGAATATATGAAGCTGGCTGCAAGGTAGTATCAAGTTATCCTGGAACACCATCAACTGAAATAACAGAATCCGCTGCAAAGTACAAGGAAGTGTATGCGGAGTGGGCACCTAATGAAAAGGTTGCTATGGAAGTTGCTCTTGGTGCTTCTATCGCCGGTGCAAGATCATTCTGCGGAATGAAACATGTAGGACTTAATGTAGCAGCAGATCCTCTTTATACTGCATCATATACAGGTGTAAACGGAGGAATGGTAATAGCTGTTGCTGATGACCCAGGAATGCATTCATCACAGAATGAACAGGATTCACGTTATCATGCCATAGCTTCAAAAATACTCATGCTTGAACCGTCTGACTCCGGAGAATGCAAGGAATTTGTAAAGCAGGCATTTGATCTCTCAGAAAAATACGATACACCTGTAATTGTAAGAATGTCAACAAGAGTTGCTCATTCACAGAGCAGTGTTGAATTATGTGAGAGAGAAGAAAAGGAACTTAAAAATTACGAAAAGAACCCTCAGAAATATGTTATGATGCCAGCATTCGCCAAGAAGCGTCATGTTGTTGTTGAAGAGAGAATGAAACAACTTGCTGAGTTTGCTGAAATATCAGAGTTAAATAAAACTGAAATAAATTCTTCAAAAACAGGTATTATTACAAGCGGTATTTCATATCAGTATGCTAAGGAAGTATTCGGTGATACTGTTTCATATCTGAAACTCGGAATAGTCAATCCTCTTCCTGAAAAGCTCATAAAGGATTTTGCAGCTGAATGTGATGAAATTTATGTAATAGAAGAGCTTGAGGATATTATTGAAACAAAGTGCGACAGACTTGGCATAAAAGTAAAGGGAAAAGAATTATTCGGTTATATAGGTGAGCTTTCACAAGCTATAATAGCTGAAAAAATACTTGGTAAAAAGCAGGAAACAGAATCATTCGGAGAAGATATTCCTGTAAGACCTCCTGTAATGTGTGCCGGATGCCCTCACAGAGGACTGTTCTATTCACTTTCAAAGCTTAAAGTAAATGTAATGGGTGATATAGGCTGCTACACACTCGGAGCATCTGCACCTCTTAATGCTATGGATGCTACAATATGTATGGGTGCTTCTATTTCTTCACTTCACGGATTTAACAAGGCAAGAGGCGAGGAGGCAGAAAAGAATACTGTTGCAGTAATAGGTGATAGTACATTTATGCACAGCGGTATGACAAGTCTTGTAAATATCACATATAACTCAACAAATTCAACTGTTATTATTCTTGATAACTCTATAACAGGAATGACCGGTCATCAGCAGAATCCTACAACAGGATACAATCTTAAGGGTGATGTTGCTTCAAAGATTTGTCTTGAAGATCTGTGCAAGGCACTGGGAATAAAGAGAGTAAGAGTAGTTGATCCTTATGATATGGCTGAAACAGAAAAGGTGATAAAAGAAGAACTTGCAGTAGAAAAAGCATCAGTTATTATTTCACGTCGTCCTTGTGCACTTCTTAAATATGTTAAGCATAAGCCGGCTCTTAAGGTTGATACAGACAAATGCATAACATGTAAGGCATGTCTCAAGATTGGCTGTCCTGCTATTTCAATTAAAAATTCAAAGGCATGTATTGATCATACACAGTGTGTAGGATGTGGTATATGTCAGGAAATGTGCAAGTTTGATGCAATAGGAGGAAACAAATAATGTCAGTTAAATCAGTTATGATAGTTGGTGTCGGAGGACAGGGTTCTTTACTGGCATCCAGAATTCTTGGAAATGTTCTTTTATCAGAAGGCTTCGACGTAAAGGTAAGTGAGGTTCACGGAATGTCACAGAGGGGCGGTTCTGTAGTTACCTATGTAAAATACGGTGAAAATGTATATTCTCCTGTAATAGAAAAAGGAGAAGCTGATGTTATAATTTCTTTTGAACAGCTTGAAGCAGCAAGATGGATTCCTTATCTGAAAAAAGGCGGCCATCTGATAGTTTCTGATCAGATGATTGAGCCTATGCCTGTAATAACAGGAACAGCAAAATATCCTGAAAACATTATTGAAAAGATTAAGAATACCGGTATAGACATAATTTCAGTTGATGCACTTACACTTGCTGAAAAAGCAGGAAATTCAAAGGCATCAAACGTGGTACTTATGGGTGTTCTTTCTACAAAGCTGGAATTTGACAAGGAAGTATGGTATAAGGCACTTGAAGAGTGTGTGCCTGAGAAATTCCTTGATATGAATAAGAAAGCATTTGAATTAGGGGTGAATTTGTAAAATGGGAACTTGGGGTTTTAATGTTTTTGATGATGATAGCGCAATGGATTTTTTTTATGAACTGGTTGAAAACGAAGATTTTATATCACAGATAGAAGATGCATTAAACAATGCTACGGAGAGTGAATATCTTGAGGTAGATGAGGCGAATGCTGTGTTGGTGAGCTGTTCTATAATAGATGCGTGTTTAAATGATACATCGTATGTTTTTCCGTCAGATGATTACAAAAAGTTAATTTCTGCAGAATATAGGACAAAATTTAAATCATTTAAGTCACTTGCCGTTGAAGCCATTTCAAATGTTTTGTCAGAAAACTCAGAAATCAATGAGCTATGGGACGAAACAGATTCTTACGAAAACTGGAAAAATAATATTTTAAAAATAAAAGAAAATCTGATGTAAAATGGTTGCTATTCAGAACTTATATGACTTTATAGGTTTTAAAGGTATTTCGACTCCGAGGGTTCGGGAAGAGCTTTCCATTCATCCTGTTCCTTCGGTCAGATTCCCGCTTGTTTTTATGTAGTCCTGAATAATAACACAAAATGTTGATTTTTTAAGGAGGAAATTCTCTTGGCTGATTACTGGGATAAAAAAATCGAATGTGCACCTTTGCATGAAATAAAGGCGCTTCAGAGCTTCAGACTTTCACAGACTGTAAGACGAATATATGAAAATGTTCCGCATTACAGAAACAAAATGGACGAAGCTGGTGTAAAACCTGAGGACATAGTATCAACTAAGGACCTGTATAAACTTCCATTTACATATAAGCAGGATTTAAGAGATACATATCCTTACGGATTATTTGCTGTTGGTATGGATAAGGTAGTAAGACTTCACGCTTCATCTGGTACAACAGGTAAACAGATAGTAGTAGGATACACGGAAAATGATATAGAGATGTGGAAGGAATGCTGTGCAAGAGCGTTTACTGCATATGGATGTACCAAAAATGATTTTATGCATATATCATATGGCTATGGTTTGTTTACAGGAGGTCTTGGGGTACATTACGGTGCAGAGCATGTAGGTATGACTGTTATTCCTGTTTCAGTCGGAAATACAAACCGCCAGATTACAATAGTAAAGGATTTTGGTTCAACTGTTCTGTGTGCGACTCCTTCGTATGTACTTCATCTTGCTGAAACAATGGAAGATATGGGTCTTACAAAGGATGATATAAAACTCAGAATAGGTGTTTTTGGTGCCGAACCGTGGACCGAAGAAATGAGGGTACAGATTCAGGAGAAACTTGGAATCAAGGCGTATGATATTTATGGACTTTCAGAAATAATAGGACCGGGTGTTGCATACGAATGCTCTGAGCAGACTGGAATGCATATCAATGAAGATCATTTTATCCCTGAGATTATAGATCCCGATACAGGAGAGGTTCTGCCTGATGGTGTTCAGGGCGAGCTTGTATTTACATGTATTACAAAGGAAGCATTTCCGCTTATCAGATACAGAACAAGGGATATTGCTGTTCTTAAGCGAGAAAAATGTTCGTGCGGACGTACATTTATAAAAATGATGAAGCCTGCCGGACGTTCAGATGATATGCTTATCATAAGAGGTGTAAATGTTTTCCCATCACAGATTGAAAGTGTTCTCCTGCAGCTTGGAAATACATCACCTTATTATCAACTTATAGTAGACAGAGTAAATAATACCGATATTCTTGAGGTTGAGGTAGAACTTTCACATGAAATGTTCTCAGATACTGTAAAGAGTATTGAGCAGCAGGAACATATTATAAAATCAGCTGTTGAGTCAACTCTTGGAATATCTGCTACTATAAAGCTTGTTGAACCTAAATCTCTTCAGAGATTTGAAGGTAAGGCAGTAAGGGTTATAGATAAACGCAGAATTAAATAGAAAAAATTAATTTATTCAGAAGTGAGGTGCTTTTTATGCTTATAAAGCAGATATCAATATTTGTTGAAAATAAACCGGGAAGGTTATCGTCAGTTACAAAAATATTAAAAGAAAACGGGATAGATATAAAGGCATTATCTATTGCTGACACAAAAGATTTTGGCATTTTAAGACTTATTGTAAATGACACGGACAAAGCAGTTTCTGCTCTGAAAGATGCTGACTGTACAGTAACACAGACTGATGTAATTGCAATTGGTGTTGAGGATAAGCCGGGTGGATTATATGACATAATGAATTTACTGTATCAGAACGGTATAGGCGTTGAATATATGTATGCTTTTGTAAGCAAGCCTACTGAGAATATAGCATATGTTATTTTGCGTGTTGAGGATAATGAAAAAACAATATCAGTTTTAAATGAAAACAATATAAAGCTTCTTACATCTATTGATGTAAAAGAAGCGTAGTAATTTGGGAAAAACATTGGAGTGCTGTAGTAAATGAATATTTTTGAACAGGTTGAGTCAAACGTAAGAAGCTACTGCAGGAGTTTTCCTGTAGTATTTAACAAGGCAAAGATGTCATGTATGTATACTGATGACGGAAAAAAATATATAGATTTTTTTTGTGGAGCCGGTGCTTTAAATTATGGCCATAATAATGATGCGATAAATGAACCGATCATTAACTATTTAAAAAATGACGGAATTCTTCATTCACTTGATATGCATACAACTGCGAAGGCAGAGTTTATTGAATGTTTTAAACAGCAGATCCTTGATCCGAGAGGGCTTGACTATAAGTTGATGTTCTGCGGACCTACAGGTACAAATGCCAATGAAGCGGCATTAAAACTTGCAAGAAAAATCAAAAAGCGTGAAAATGTATTTTCATTTATGGGTGCATTTCATGGTATGACATTGGGAAGTCTTGCACTTACCAGTTCAGATTTTTCAAGAAACGGAGCAGGTACTGCTCTTGATAATGTTACTTTCATGCCATTTCCTTTCGGATTTAACGAAAGCTTTGATACAATAGGATATATAGAAAATGTTCTTAATGATGATCATTCAGGAATTGAAAAGCCGGCTGCAATATTCTGTGAAACAGTTCAGGCAGAGGGCGGTATAATTGTTGCTGATATTTCATGGCTGCAGCGATTAAGAAAATTATGCGATGATCATGATATACTTCTTGTGTGCGATGAGGTACAGGTCGGATGCGGACGGACAGGCACATTCTTCTCATTTGAACGTGCAGGAATAGTACCTGATATGGTTACCATGTCAAAATCAATAAGCGGAAGCGGACTTCCTATGTCACTCTTACTTATGAAGCCGGAGCTTGACTGCTTTTTACCTGGCGAGCATAACGGAACGTTCAGAGGAAATCAGCTTGCATTTGTGGGTGCAAAGGCGGCTATTGAATACGCAGTCAGAGAACATATTTATGAGGGCGTAAAAGAAATTGATAAAATAATAAGTAAATTTATCGAAGAAAGAATTCTTCCACTTAACAGCACATTTACTCACAGAGGCATAGGTGCAATTCATGGAATTGATTTTTCAAAGTCTGAAATACCTGATGCATGTGCAAAGGTTGCCGCTGAATGTGTAAGGCGTGGTGTTGTTATTGAAAGAGCAGGACGACGTGATGATGTACTTAAAATAATGCCTGCACTTACTATCGGGGCTGATGAGCTTAATGAAGGCCTTGATATAATCGAAGCAGCAGTAAAGGTTATTTTTAAATAATAAATCTGACTAAAAATCTGGCATTGATCTGAATGTCAGATTTTTTGTAAAATATGAGGAAAAACATATGGCTCATGAGAAGCGTAAAAAGCTTATATTAGCTTTAATTGTTGTTTTAATGCTTGGAGTTGGTGCAGTGACATCGTATTTTGTTATAAACAAAAAAATAAATAACAAGACAGCATGCATTTATCAGAATGGTGAGCTTTTATACAATATTAAGCTTTATAACGTGGATAAACCATACACATTAAAAATAGAAAGTGAAAACGGAGGCTACAATATAGTTGAGGTAAGACATAACGAAATAGGAATAGCTGAAGCTACATGTCCTGATAAAATATGTGTTCATATGGGATTTATCAGTAATGGAACTGTTCCTGTTACATGCCTTCCGAATAAGCTTATAATTGTAGTAAGCGGAGGTAAAGATGAACCGGATGCTGCAATATACTAAAACAAAGAAAATAGTTCGTATGTCCCTCTTTACTGCAATAGCACTTATTATTTTTGTGATAGAAGCACAGATACCATTTGTACCGATTATCCCTGGAATAAAGCTTGGACTTGCAAATATAGTAACACTTATTCTTATAAGCTGCTTTACCTATAAGGAAGCATTTACAGTTCTCATCATAAGAATAATTCTCGGAAGTATTTTTTCAGGACAGATGGTTTCTTTTTTTTATTCTCTTTCCGGAGGAATATTCTGCTTTATAGCTATGGCTATAAGTTCAAAGCTTCTTAAACGCAGTAATATGTGGTTTACAAGTATTATCGGTGGTTTGTTTCACAATATAGGACAAATGACAGCCGCTTTGATAATTCTCAGGTCATGGAACGTGGTTTATTATTTTCCTGTGCTTATAGTGAGCGGAATAGTAACAGGATTTGTTGTAGGAGTTACAGCTGAAATTATATGCAAAAGGATAAAAAATATAATGTAGGTCAGAGATGGTGATCTACATTATTTTTTTATTTTAATAAAGTATCTCATTTATTAGTAATATTCCACTATATTGCAAACATTGGTGTTGT
>CALMUA010000198.1 GCA_937872775.1 uncultured Ruminococcus sp. | reverse complement strand
TGTAGGAAAACTTCTAGAAGAAAAAACTAAAAAGAATAAATAACTTTTTTTATTATAAAAATTGAGGTGATATGATGGATAATGAGTATTATTACAACAATGCCAAAAGCAGATATTATGATGCATGTTCTGAGATAAACAGCTGTAATAATCGTCTTAATGAGTTAAATATTGAAAGACATCAGAAGGTAAATCAAATTAATGATTTGAATTCACAGATTACAAAATATCAGTCGGCATCTGATCAACTGGATACATTACTTCAGAAGGAAACGGATCTTACAGATCAGTGTTCAGCTATAATAACTTCAGTTAGTGATACTGCAGAGAATTTTACAGCAATGGTTCATAGCAGTGATGTGTGTACTAAAAATCTCAATGATGTGTATGGTACAAAGAATGTAGTACTGGTTGGTAATATATTTACAGAAGTAAGAACACGGAAAACTTCTGTTACAGGTTCTTTGACTACACTTAAGTCTGATAAGACGATCGCTCAGAATCAGTTGAACGATATTGACAGTTCAATAACGAGTACTAACAGTAGTAAAAGTTACTGGGAAGGTCAGAAAAGAAATGCATCCATAGATATGGATTATTATAAATCAAAAATGGATCAGGAAAACTAATCATCTTAAAAAAAATTAAGAATCGGAGAAATAATATGGATATAAACACTCTTGTTTCAGAATCTAAAACGGCCTTTGTGAACGGACAGTTTGAAAAATCTTTTGAACTTGCTCAAAGTGCAATTCTTGCTGATAAAACAAGTCCGGATGCATATTGTTGTGCAGCCAATGCAAGTATGTCACTAAAAAAATATGATCAGGCTATAGATTATTATAAGGAAGCTATAAAAAATGACTTAAAAAACGGAGATAGATATTTTCAGTGGGGTTTTGCTCTTGCGACCTGTGATAAATCTTCAGATGCCCTTAAAGCTCTTACACGTGCTGAAGAATTAAAATGTTCTAAAGGTGTGTATGCTGACCTTTATCAGCTTATGGGTATGATTTGTTTTGATGCAAGAAGATTTGATGATGCACTGATCAATTTCAAAAGAGCAGAGTATTTTATAGGACCGAATATAGATCTTCTTAATCGTATGTCTATAATATACGGAATCAAGAACGACGTGAAGAAGGGTCTGTTTACTTCAAATCAGATCAAACTTCTTGCACCGAGCCTTTATACCGGATATAAGCTTGCATTTAATTTTTTTATACAGGCAAAAAAGTATGATAAAGCAGCCGAGGAATTGAAAAAAGCCAGGAAATATGCAAAGCTTGGTATTGAATATTATAAAGACAATATGTCTCTTGAAATTGAACTTGCAAGGAACTTAGGGGATAAAAAGCATTTTAAAAACGCCATTGAATGGATAAGCATAGGACTGAATAAAACTAAACCATCAGTAAAGGACATTGCAGAGAGCTATATAAATGCATCTGAGATATATCTTCAGTTAGATGAACCTGATAATGCTATAAACTGTCTTAATGCTGTCAATAATCCGGCTGAAGCATTTAATATGGGATTCAGTGTTATTCCTGGGACATTTGAAGAAGAGAAGCTCACAGAATATAATGTTGAAGAAATGATGGAAGAAGATCATCTTAAAAATGAGAAATTATATGGTCCTGACGGCATTGAAGAACTTGCAGCCAGAATTGATCCTGATGAATCAGGAAACAGAGATTATCTGACCTTTATTGAAGAGGAGGATGAAAAAACAGAAGAAGAAAAGTTTAAGGCTGATAGTTCAGAAAAGTTCAGACTTACTCAGGAAAATATCGATCAGATAAATCGTCTGTTTGTTGGTGCGTATACAATAAAAGAAGATTTTGAACAGGTAATAAGATATGCAAAGATGCTTCAGGGCAGTCCGACATCATATATTGTTTATATGGGTAAATATGTTCAAGCAAATGCACTTATGAAGCTTGGCAGGCCTGAAGCTACAGATGAGTATGAAAAACTGATAAAATTCTTTAAAAAGGCTGTTATGACAGATCCTTCAGATACTGCAGCTCTTACATATAGAATCCAGTGTTATATGGATATTAAAAATTATGATGAAGCTGAAAAGCTGTGTGGACTTCTTAATAATGTTGTCAAAAAAGAAATAATGGATAAAATTCAGAAAGAACGTGCAGGGGGTGGAAAATAGTGATTTCACTTGAGCAGGATATTTTTCTTGATGATACTGCACTGACAACAGCGTTTGACAGTATGAAAGATCTTTCAGTAAGAACACAGGCATTAAAAGAAAAAATGGAACAAATGTATGAAGATCTTGTTACTGCACTTCAGACACCATGTGGAGAGGCTTTTAAAACAACAGCTAAGGAAGTATTGATTAAACCTATAGACGATCTAAAACTGATCGTTGATCATATATCTGAAACGCTTGAACTGATCAAGGGTGTGGGATATTACAGGGATGTTTTTGATAAGTACGAGGAACTCAATCAGAACATTAAAGTAGCAGAATAAAAACTAAATAATGAAATCACAGGAGGAAACAATTATGGCAATGGGAAACACAGGTACAGTCAACATTACACCTGAAATGATGAAAAATGCATTAAGTGCAATTGAGGACTACAGAACATCAACAACGACTATTTTTGAATCACTCAGCGGAACAGTATCAGGTCTGATCCCTTCAAATTTCAGTGGTAGTGCTGCAGATGGATTTTCAAATTTTTTTGAAAACAAAATTACACCGGTTGCTCAGGATAGTCTGAAAGGTATTCTTGATGCACTCCAAAGCATTTGCCAAGGCACACTGGAAGCTATTCCGGATGCAAATGGTGTTGATGAACAGCTCGCAACAGAGAATAATAAGTAATAGAATAAGGAGAGTGAAATTATGGCATCTTGTAGAATAGTTAACGCAGCAGTAGAAACTGCAGTAGAAGAAATTAGAACAGCTTCAACAGATTACAAAACAGCAGCAACAGATTTTATCAGTGCATTCAATAGTGCGATTGCTGAAATGGAAGGTGCAGCAAAGGATGCAATTGAGCAGTTCTTCAAGAATAAGGTGGAACCTTTTATTTCTGAGGATCTTCCAGAGGCTATAAGTGGGATGGCTGAGTTGCTTGAAGCAAACAGATCAAATTTTGCAGATATTGACCAGCAGATCGCTGACAGCATAACAAACGGCTGATAATTTTTATTACAGTCCTGGTCCAAAAATATAAGATCAGGACTGTAATTTTGATTTATAGAAAAAAGAAATGGGGGAAGATGATATGGCATTTAAAATATTAACAGAAAAGGAAAAAGAGTTTCTTACTGAAAAAGAACTTGAAATATATGAGGAAAAATTAAGAATATATTTAATGAGAGTGGATTTTGTTAATCAGCTTGATAAATTTGAAAATGCTGAGATCAAGCCTTATACTGCTAGAAAAGTTCCTGTTAAAACAATAAAAAAAGTACAGATATCAGATGTTTTGATTCCTGAGATGAAAATCAAAAACAAAAATATTATATCTGAAAAAATATCTGGATATAAGCTTCTTAACAAAGTTGATTCTGATAAAAAAGCTGAAGAAATGACTCCCAAAATCAAAATCAGTAATAATGATAAACTTTACAGTATTATAAAAAAATGTGATGATATGCCGTCAATAAGTGTTTCTGTTAAAATCTCATCAGTTAAGATCGTAAAAAAGCAATGTGATATTCCTCAAATCAGAGAAACGGAAATACCTTCAGCTGAATTGAAGAATATGCCTAAAAAATCTGAATTGAAGAATAATAATGCAGTAAAGATAAGTATGCCTGTTTCAAATGTTTCTGAAATCAATACATTAAAAGAAAATAAGATGTCAGAAATCAGATGCATTTTACCTAAATCTGGTATCAAAGAGGTGAAACAGCCTGAAATAAAACAGGTGAATTTGAAAAAACCATTTTTTGAGAAGTATAGTATTTCAGGAATTGATAATGACAGGATAAACGTGGATTTACCTAAGGTATCAGATCGCCCGCTCCCTTCAACTTCTGTAAAAGTGCCGGAGCATGGTTTAGTTTCTCCTGTAAAAGCAAATAAACTTGAAAATAAGGATATTAAACTGACAGGTATACCTCAAATAAAGGAAACTGTCAGTTTAGTGGGCCTTTTAGTTATGCCGGGAGCACCATCCGGAATAAATACTAATAATATAAAAAGAATTGATCCTGAAAATTATTCATCTATGAAGTTTAATAAACCTGAATTCAGGAATAATATAGAGATACCGGAAGTTCCGGAATTAAAGAAAATAAAAATAAAAATGCCAGGGCTTAGTATAAGAGGTATTTCCGAAATAAGTCGTCCTGATACTGAAGGCATAAGGGAAAAAACAGATGCTGCAGTTTTAGAGGCAAAGGAAAATAAAGATAATAACTAATATTTTATTTCGTTCAGAGCGGGGGAAACTTTACATGAAAAACAACGAAATCATGATTTCCGTAAGGTTTGAAAATATACAGGAACTTTCTTTTCTGGTTATAAAGGATATCACATTAAGATCTTTTATCGAATCATTATATTACGGACTTGCAAAAAAGAAAGAATTCAGTGGATGTTATGAATTGTTTGTGAAATATATCAAAGTTAGAAAGGAACTTGTAGTACTTTATAATGTTTATGGAGAACACAGTGTTATTGATTTTACGGCTAAAGGAGAACTTAATGGCGTTTCGGTATCTGTTTATGACTTTCCGCTTGATAAACTTGGATTTGTAACATCAAGCTGTATATACATAACCATGAAAACAGATATATCAGTTTCGGTCCTATTTAATAAGGAAATAACTACAAGTTATATTCTTAAAGAAAGAAATGATCTTGAATATAATATAAGTACCAGAAGACTCAACGTTATAGAGTCTTCTGTAATAGATATAATTCCACCAAATGATATGCCATCCAAAGATAAATCTTCACTGCTTGATGTGCTTATACCAACTGTAATGTCAACAGGCGGTATGCTTGGTTCACGATTCCTTATAATGAAACTTTCACCATCATCATCAGGGATTGGGAATACGATGCTGATGATGTCAGGGGCAATGGGTGTTGTTGCTCTTGTTACTTCAATGTATAATTATATAAAAAAACGTAAGGATCATAAAAGTAATGTTAAAGAGTGGAAAAACAGTTATGAAAATTATATTGCGCGTATAATAAAAACAATAAAATCATGGCAGGACAGCGATATAGTATATCTTAATACAACATATCCGGAAATGAGTGAACTTTTTACAAATACAGCTGACATCAGCGGATCTATATTTTCGCGTTCACAGAATGACAACGATTTTATGAAAGTATCTCTAGGAACTTCAGATGAAGTAAAGTCTTTGTTTGAAATAAAGTTTGAGAAAAAGGATAATATAATATATGATATATATTATCAGATGAAACCAGACGGTGATGGAATAGAAATAATACTTCCTTCAAAGAAGAGACAAAGAAAATTGAGAAAAATGACACCTGAAGAAAGAGCAAAATTTGATGAAAACAAATATCTTCTTACGGATCTGGCATATAATTTTGCGAATAAAGGGCAGCCTTCAGATGAAAATTCTATTGGTTTTAATTATCTTAGAAGCAGCAATGATAAAAAACCTCCTCTTCTGCTTGATCTTAAAAACTGTGGTGCCATTGGTGTGATCACTGATGAGTTTGTTTTATCACATAGATTTATAAGGCACATTGTATACGAACTTTCATACTATCATTCACCTGAAGATTTACAGTTTGTATTTCTTTTTAATGAAGAAAATGATATATCAATACAGGGAAAGATCATCGAAAATTATAAATGTCTTCCTCATACAAATGAATTATTTGATGGAGTATCGCAATTCGTTTTTGATAAGAAGAGCTCTGGTACTGTATTCGGGCAGCTTCTGAGCATAATGAATGAGCGTACTCAAATAAAAAAAAGCGATGAGGAGTCAGAGCAGTCCGACCAGAAGCTGACACAAATAGTATGTATAGTATTTTATGATTATGATATCAAGGAAACGGGTTTCTCAAAATATCTACCGGAGGTTCCTGTTGAAGGTGAACCTTACGTAAATGCACTAGGACTCACATTTATTTTTATTCAGGCACATAAGGAAATGCTTCCCAAATACTGCGGAAATATCGTAGATATAGATTCCGAAAACAAAAATGAACGAAAGGTCAGCGTCAGATATAATATTCTTAACAGAGAAACACTCAACATTCTCAGCGAAGATAAAACTGACCGAAGCAAGGCACATAATACCGATGCCCTTATAGAATATAAGCATTTTCAGAATAAATACATCTATGACCGTGAAAATGTTTATGACAATGAATTCAGACTTGCCTACAAGCAACTAAGTTCGATCTATTATAAGAGAATTGCAGAAAACGGAAATGTTCCTTCTATGGTCACACTGTTTGAACTGTATGGATATAATTCTGATAAAGTTGAAAAAGATGCTATAGGTGCTGATATCCTTGAAAACTGGCTTGATACATGTAAAAATGATGTTACAAGAAATCTCAGGGTTTCTATAGGAAAAAACGAACATGGTGTAATGAACCTTGACCTTTATGAAAAAGCAGATGGTCCTCATATGCTTGTTGCAGGTACTACAGGTTCAGGTAAGTCTGAAACGATCATCACATATCTGATAGGTCTGTGCATGAAGTTTTCACCAATTGATCTGAACCTTATGCTTGTTGATATGAAGGGCGGAGGATTTTCAGACAGACTTGGGAGTCTTCCGCATTGTGTAGGCGTTGTAACAGATACAGCAGGTGAAGATGAAGGTACTCCTGCAACCTACATGCTCAAGAGATTTCTTGAGTCACTCAATGCTGAAATAAAAAGAAGAAAGCTTCTTTT
Organism: uncultured Ruminococcus sp.; assembly: GCA_937872775.1. Lineage (GTDB taxonomy): Bacteria > Bacillota > Clostridia > Oscillospirales > Ruminococcaceae > HUN007. Next base: position 3,153 of record CALMUA010000198.1, on the reverse strand, counting down.
ATCAGGATTTGGCGTTGATAATGTTGACTCATATATCAGAGCACTTCGTATCATAAGAAAAATTCAAAGTGCCGGATCAGATGAAGATATTGATGAACTTATGAGCAAACTCAATGAAAAACAGAAAGAGATGCTCAAAAAAGATTCTGATGAACTTAAACCTCTTTCGCATCTTGTGCTTGTTGTAGATGAATTTACAGAACTCAAGAGATTTTCAAGTGAGTCGGATGATGTAGATTTTATTGCAGAAATCACAACAATTGCCAGGGTAGGACGTACCCTTGGATTTCATATTATTCTTGTGTCACAAAATATTGAAGGAGCTATAACTGATGATATCAGAGTAAACTCAAAAGCAAGGATATGTCTGAAAGTTGCGACTAAACAGGCTTCAAAAGAAATGATCGGAAACACTGCAGCAGCAGCTCCTACTATGCCACTCAACGGTCGTGCATATCTTCTTGTAGGAACTGGTACAAGATTTGAATATTTTCAGTCGGCTTATACGGGCGCAAACAAAAATATGAATATAGAGCCCCCTGTTAAGGTGACCTACGTAAAAAATTCCGGCCAGTCCGATATATCTTTTTATTCATCTGATAAAGATAACGAAATAAAGAAGGCTCAGAGCCGCAGTATAAATGAACATGATACACAGCTTGCTTATATAGTAAAGAAAATTATTGATGTCAGCAAAGATGCCGAGAAACCTTGTCAGGTGTTTCTGCCTCCGCTTCTCGGAAAAATAGTTGATCAGACTGAGTGGGAGGGTTTGTAATGAGTTTAAAGACAATGCCGTGTACACTTGGCAAATTTGATATTCCAATAATCCAGAAGCAGCCTCCGTTTATTGTCGATCTTCTTGATTCAAATATTATTCTTTTTGGAGCTTCAATGAGCGGTAAAACGACTTTTATTAAGAATCTTATAAATATTATTCATAAAAAGTATAACGAAAAAAATGAACAGATCTTTATCCTGGACTTTGGCGGTGCTTTATCAGATTATCGTGACATGCCGCTTGTTTCAGCTTATTTTGATAATTCAAATGAGGAATATGTAAAGAGAATTTTCAGAATAACAGAAGCTATTCTTAAGGAAAATATAAAAGCACTTGATGGAAAGAACTTTAGGGAGGTTGATAGTACTCAACCACTACATACAACATTTATTATTGATAATTTTAATGCGTTTGCAGAGGAAGCAAGATACACCTCGTACCATGAGAAATTCGCCAAGCTTTGCAGAGACGGGCTTTCCAAAGGTATAACCATAGTGATTACAGCTGGAGAAACAAAAGGTATTTTACAGTATACAGGTAACTTCCGTCAGAAGATTGCTTTTGAGATGCCTGTTGATAAATATCCTGAAATATTTATTGGTAAGGTAGGTGTAATAGGTAATAATCCTGGTCATGGTTTTGCAAATGTAACAATAAAACCTGAGGGTGTAACCGGTACATTCAGAATGAATCTACCTTATGATGTACAGTGCAGTTTGCCTGAGCCTTCAGATCTTGAAAATTCAGATTTTATTCTTAATCTGAGTAAAAAATTCTGTTATGATAGTGACTCTGGAAAATATAACAGATTTGTTAAGAAGTATCTTACATTTCCAAAGGAACTTACACAGCAGTTTTATGATGAGTTTATGTCTGAAGGTAATATTGTTTCAGATGAAGGCTGCTTAGTCAGTGTCGGACTTGATTATATTGATTTCAGACCGGTGTGTGTAGACATAGAAAAATCTCAGGTTGTAGTGGTTTATGGTAAAAAAGAATTCGGGAAAACAAATCTTCTTGATGTGATTGTTGATGGCATTTCTAAAAAGAAAAGAAATGTAAGGTTTGTATTTTTTGATGATGGCAGAGATCAGCTTTCTTCAGTGTATCAGCGTTGTAAGGACAACATGGACTGTGTTATGTTCAACAAATTTGAAAAATTTATTCTTACAAGAAAAGATGGTACCTGTGTAGAGAAAAAACTGTCACCTGTTCAGCAGTTCTATATTTATCTGAATGAAAACTATATTGAGTTTGATAAAAGAATTCTGGCTCCTTATTATGAGTTAAGTGACCAGCTCAAAAAAGAGTATGAAAATGTACCTGACTGTAGTAATGAAGAAACACCGTTTACTGTGTTTGTAATTCAGAGTAAGCTGGTGTATCTGAATACTCTTGAAGGAAAAAGATTTATTTCATCAGTACTTCCTCAGATGGCAGCAGTTGCAGAGGAAAGAAAATATTTATTTATTTTCTCAGATGTACAGAAAATCAGCGACGGTGAGCTGAATTCAGTTTTCAACAATCAGATATCTTCAGCATTTCTTCTTGACAATATTGCCGAATTTGCAGGAGAGAGAGGACAGAGGACGATCTTTGGAAATATGGATGTTAAATATCTTAAAGAAGAGTATGCAAGATGTGAACTCGGTGACGGATACTATTATGATGCACAGGCAGATAAACTCCAGAAAACGAAGTTTATTAAAAAGTGAATAATCAGTTTTTCGTACTGATTTAGAAGTGTGTGGATTAATATAGATAACAAAGAAAGAATTTTATAAAAAAATACAGTTATCTTAAAACTGAAAGCAAAAAGACAAACTGGGAGAAATTCAAGGATGGCTGTAAAAAAGTCGGAGAATGGTGTAAGGATTACTGGAAAGTAACTACTATAGTTCTGATAATTGCTGCTATAGTAATAATATGTGTATTTACTTCTTGAGGCTACAATAGAAGTGATTACCAGCGCATTTTCAGGAGGAAATTAGATGATTAATATTACAGCAGATATAATTCACTACATAGGCATGGTGGAATAAATTTATATAGTACTATTGATGAACTTAGTGAAATATTAAGTGAAAATAATGTTACAAAAGCTTACTTAAATGATTCTTGGATTAAGTATATTGTAGACTACATAATGGAATTGTATTTTAAAGTCAATAATAAAAAACTGTTTAAAATGAACACATTAAAAAAATATAGAGGAAAGTTGTTTAATAGAATTACTGTGGATATGCATATGGATAAGTTGCCCTTATTTTTCCGACAGTTTTTTAATAGACTATACTGAAAATGCAATGTAAGATATTAATATTATACTGCATAGGATTTTAGCTGTCAATCGCTACCTTTTGTTTATGTAA
>CALMUA010000197.1 GCA_937872775.1 uncultured Ruminococcus sp. | reverse complement strand
GAGTAATGTGACTGGAGTTCAGACGTGTGCTCTTCCGATCTTTATAATGTAAGATTGCAATTATATACAAAACATATTATAATTGAAACTGTAGTAAATTTTTATAAATGTGAGATGATTTAGAATGGAAAACAATGTGCTTATTACATGTTCCAATGTTTCTATGAATTATGACAAACGGCTGGCAGTGGAAAATGTTAATTTTAATGTGTGCAAGGGTGATTATCTTTGCATTGTAGGTGAAAATGGTTCTGGAAAGAGTACTCTTATGAAAGGAATACTCGGACTTATGAAATTAAACTCCGGAGAAATTTTATTTAAAAATATAAAACAGACAGAGCTTGGTTATCTTCCGCAGCAGACTATCGTTCAGCGTGACTTTCCTGCAAGTGTTTTTGAGGTTGTTCTTTCAGGATGCCTTAATCAGACAGGACTTAAGCCATTCTTTTCACGTGCGGACAAGGAAAAGGCAAGAAAAAATATGGAGCTTCTCAATATTACTGATATCGCAAAAAAGTCATATCGTGACCTGTCAGGAGGTCAGCAGCAGAGAGTTCTTCTGGCAAGGGCATTGTCGGCAACAAGTCAACTTCTTATTCTGGACGAGCCTGTTACAGGACTTGATCCTATTGTAACATCTGAAATGTATAACATTATAAAGCAGCTCAATGATGATGGTATTACTGTAATTATGGTATCACACGATATTCTTAGTTCAACAAAGTACGGGAATAAGATTCTCCATATGGGAACAAAGGTTGAGTTTTTCGGTACTGTTGAGGAATACGAAAAAACTGATATATATCAGCATATGATGGGAAGTTAGGATTTAATTTTAAATAAGGGCTTTCAGATGAACTTATGTCTTCTGAAAGCCCTTATTTTTTACTTACATTGGAATAATTACAACCTCAAATGAAAGCCTGCCTATACGGAGGATTGAGCCGTTTTTAAGCTCCGTTTCATCCTCTACCATTTCACCATCTACATATGTATGATTTGAAGATTCAAGATCAATAACATACACGCTTGTGTTTCTGACAAATATCTTGCAGTGTTTTTGTGAAATACTCTTTTCATGCAGTATTGCATAGTCTGAAAGCTGGCTGTTTCTGCCTATTATTGCCTCACCAACTGACGATATTTCTATTACATTACCCGGATCATCAGCATCTGTAAGTATTATTTTACACAGATACATATCTTCAAGAAGTATTCTCGTTGAATCAGATAATACTGTTGTCTGTAGAGTTTCTGTAGCTCCGGGGAGTACTGCTGTCTTAGCTGATTTCTGAACTGATTCCTTTTTCTCTTCTTTTTTTAGTTTTCTCATAAAAATAATAATAAATGATGACAGAAGAATAATTATGACTGCAAATACTGACACCATAAGTGTTATATTGTTCTTTTCCTTCTCATCTGCTCTAGGCTTAATATATGATTTTATCTGTGCACAGGATTCTATTGACGCTGACTGGTTTTCTCCTTCAAATTCCATTTTAACTGTTATGTCTTTATCTGCCTCAAGTAGCTCCTGAGGAATCTTTGCTTTACAATAATAAACATGAGAAAAGTCATTTATTTTTTCTGCAACAGATGCAGAATCTGTATTTCCGGTACATCTGTAATACCTAGAAAAAAAAGAATCAGACGACATATGATCTTCATATAATGGTTTTTCATCTTCATCCATAAGAATAAAATAGAGAGGATATTTAATACTTTTATCATTTCCCGGTATGTCTGAAGAATTAACTGAGATGCTGTTTGTAAAAACTACAATCCTTCTGAAAATTGTCTGATCCCTGTCATTTATTCCGGCACTCATATGCCTTATTCCGTTATAAATATCTGAATCAAATGAATTATATTCAATTTTTTCTGCAGCTTCAAGTGCTGCAAGCTGATTATCTGTAAAATCCGCAGCAACTGTCAGTCTGTCATCTCCAAAAGAAGCAACACAGAACATTTCGTTTTTTCCGGCATTTTTAAGAATATCCTTTGTTATCTGAACAGCATTTTTCTGGATGTCCGGATTATTGGTAAGAACATATTCATCAAATAAAAAAACAGTCTCTACCAAGCAATTATCTTCAAGTGTATAAAATTCAGATATCTTAGCTTCCTGATTATCAATAAGACATTTCTCTGAAATAAGATTGTTGTAGGGAAGGTTTATAAACAGGTCAAGGTCTTCGTTTTCCTGGAATGTATACATAACCTCTGATTGATCATCGGCATTGACAATGTTTTGCCTTACCGAAATCAGAAGAAGAATAAAAATTATTCCGAGTGCGGTAAAAGATATTTTTCTTTTCATAATATTTATCCGCCTTTAAAGTTTTTTATTTTCTGATATAAACTCAATAAGCCATTCCTCATGTCTTAAAGTATGATTTTCAAGCAGCATACTTTCAGAGAATTCACATTCACGCTCAACAATGATATCATTAAGACTGTCTGGTCCGAAATTTATAAAAAGTTTTTTTTGTATATGCGAAAATACATCAAGCTCTGTATCAATATATTTTTTCAGACTTTCCTTGAGTAAAGATATCAGCGTATCTATATTATTTATCTGCTGATTTATATCCTGCTCAATCATACATATCTGTTCATATACCCGGTTGTTTTTATCTGATTGTTGTTTTATTCTTTTTATTATCTTAAGATCGTTTATCATAGCATCTGATAATACTCTATATCCTTCTATACATTCTGAAAGTTCATCAGATGACAATAAAAATTTATTCACTTTTTTCCTCCTGATTAATTTTAAAATGAAAATTTCTGTAAAAGCTTATCTGAATTTTCATCTTGCCGGATATTTGTATCCGTTGAATGTTCCTGCGCAATTTTTTTTATTTCTTCCATTCTTATATTAAAGTCACTGATAACCTTTTGTATATACTGCTGCGTTTCATTAAGTGATTCCTCATAAAGCCTCCCTGATTCAGTTTTCCAGTTAAGTTTCAGTTCTCCGCTTACTGTTGTAATATCATTGAGAATCATGCTTAATTTTTCATACTGACGTATCATCTGCAAATATATTTTAAGTATATCATCCATATTACACCTCGAATTTATGAATTATTGATTTTTCATTTTTATCATATTCATCCGTTACATACTGCAAAAGATCTGCATACTCTTTTATTACTGATCCTGCATACAATAGTTTTTTTATTTCAGATTTTAAATTTTCTGAATACTTTGTCTTTTCAGAAAGTTTTTCTATCTGATCAACTGTTTTATTCCATTCAATACTTTTTATATCAAGCTCATGCGCAGTATTTTTTAAATATTCATGTGAAAATTTCATTTCCATTTTGAGTCTCCTGTAACAGATATATTTATTATTTCATCGCTTATCTTAGAAATTGCGAGGCTTATTTTACGTGCACGTTCCATACACACAGCTGACGCTTCGGAACTCCATGCCTGAGAAAGCAGTGCATTTATTTTTCGTACCTGAGCACATTGTTCCTGAACATTTTCATCAAGCTCTGCAAGGGCAATTTTAATATCTCCGTTCATAATTTCCTCCTGCTTCAGACAAGCATGAGCCTGCATCCGCTTTTTATATTATAATCATATATTTTGAGATTTTTGTTAAGTGAAGATTTATAGAAATCAGAAAAAAGTTCAAGTAAGTTCACATCAGTAAATAAACTTTTATTAACCTCAAATTCCATTATTTCATCTGATACTTTCTCTATTACATCACGGATATTCATCTGTGTGCAGATAACAAAATCATATGTCCTTGATGTCGCAGGGCATACTATTTCTATAATTACAGAATCATTTTTCATTTGACTCACCTTTTAAAAGCTTTATAAAATCATTTAAATTATATTTTTCATAACTTCCCTTATACAAATCAAAAGATGCTTCTGAATACCAGTTTTCCGTTAATTTCTGTTTAAGCTCCTCTGCATTCCGCAAAGGTGTAATAATATAGTCTTCAGAACACAGCCTGTCCCGCTCAATAGTAACTATGATATCATGAGAACAATACATCCATATATCAAGCTGACTGTCAGATGCAATAAATTCTGATGAATAAATATTCTTAAATATATCGGATAGTATTTTATCAGTAACAGCTGTACCGTTTATATATGTAATCATCCCACTCTGATGAAGCTTCAAGGCAATCTCCCGATGCTGCCTGACATCAATATATACATTTCCGAACCCCTGTGGCAGACTGTTTACCTGGCCAAAACAGTCAAGCATAAATATAAGTTCCTTTGTTTTTAATCTGTATGAAAGCATCAGAAAAAATTCTCCTTTAATGTATTACGCAGATATTCTTTTATTGTATTGCTGTATGTCCTTGAAAAGAATACTGTCGAACCATCATTCATATATATTGTTTTTTCACTGTAATTGACCATTTTTATGAAATTTGTATTTACTACAAAGCTTCTGTGTACCCTGATAAAATAATCAGGGGAATTTTTCATTACGGTCTCAAGACTGTCATAAAACTCAAATATCTGTGACTCTGTTCTGATAGTTATTTTCTTGCTCTGAACCTCTATCATCACCATTCTGCAAAACTGAACCTTATAATCTATCCCTCTTATTCTGAAGCTGTAAAAGTTGTTTATTTCTGAAACCCCGGGAAGTCTGGCATAATCAGCATATATTTCGTCAAGAACAGCACCAAGACGCTGATCATCAGGATTATCAAGCAATATTCCGGATGGTCTGGCTGCTGGTGTTACCGACTCAAGCATTTCCTCAGGTCTGTTAAGTATAAGGACAATATAGCTCATGTCGTTTATCTCCCTTATACAGCCGGATATCTTTTTTAAGACATTATCTTTTTTTAGCATATACAATGAAATTTTATCGCATGAACTTATAGCTGTATACAGTTCAGTTGAATCTGAAAAATCCTTTACAACTTCTGATTTTTTTCCGGTTTCCTCAAGATGAGCAATGCATTTCTTTTTCAAAGAAACCGCTCTGTCTTTTTCCCTGTTATAGATAAATATATTAAGCATAATCTACCCCTGTATTATATGACATAAATATTCTGGCTGCATCCGTATCAAGATACCTGCTTTTAGTATCAATATCAGATATGAAACTGATTCCGAGTCCGCTGCCTTCTCTGAAGAAAATTTCTGTTATACCGCTCATATCTTCTTCGTACTCGTCATCATAAATGCACTTGCAGAAATCTGCCATGCTGCATATTATCACTGTAAGATTTTTATATGTACTTCTCCCGTACTTTTTACGTTCCTGATTTCTTGCTGAAAATTCATTTTTCAGATTGACAAGCATATCATATGCTCCGTCAGTTCCGATAAAGTTTCTGACATTGTTGTTTATCTCTGAGTAATTTAAATTTATTTTGTTATATGCCCATATATAAACATCAGGACAATTATTTATAATGCTGTCTGCAAATTCCGAGTACTCAGAAGCTGAAACATTTTTTAAATGCAGACAATAAAAATCGTTATTATACTTATTTGCTGCACTGTGTTTCTTATTTATGGAATCAGAATATTTTGATGAAATAAGTTCAAATTTTTCTGACATCTGCATTGTCCTGTCTGATGCAGAATCCGGGTTAAAACATACAGCGGTCTGGAATTCCATTACTTTACCGTATTTTATAAATCCTCTTCCAGAGCACTGAGGCATATCAAAATTAATATGCAGTCCGAATATATCATTGTATTCGGTAAAATCATTAAGCTGAAGCGGAATTATTGTTTTAAAATTCTGACGTGTTTTAAATTTCATATCAGCAATCTGTTTTACAGATACAATAATATATATTCCGTATTTTACACAATCTCTTGAAACTCTCATAAAATCATCATCGTTTTCGGGATAAAGTTCTCTGAATAAATAATAACCGTCAAAACAGATAACCAATGAAGGCATATTACTTTTAAGTGCTGAATAGTCCCTGTAATTACTTACACCTGCCTTGATAAATAAAAGCTTGCGCTCATGAATCTCATTAAAAATATTATTGAAAAAACTTTTCATTGTGCTATCTGTTACAGATGAAAATACATCAATGCAATGAGGAACTTTTCTGTAGACGTCAAATAAACCTCCTGCAAAATCAAAAATATATAAATTCACCTTATCAGGAGAATAATTTTCCAAAAGCGAGCAGAGCATTGTATTAATGAGAGTTGTTTTTCCGCTCCCTGTGTTTCCTGCTATAATTATATTTTCATTTTCATACATATCAAGTACTGCAGGACGAATATCCTGATTTTCCGGATCATCAACAGCACCTATTACACATACAAGGCCTGATGAAAAATCAGTATATCCGAATTTGGCTGTATCCTCACAGCTGAGAACAGACGGAAGGGGATCAAGCCATAATTTTCTTGCGCAGATTATATTATTTTCACTGCAGGTTTTTATTATATTATGAACCATTGCATCAAGCTGTGTGATTTTCTGTTCTCCCCTGCTCTGTAATGCTCTTATTACAGAATCATTACCGTCAATATCGATCATATATGCACTGCTGTCTCTATCGGCAAAGCTGTCATCAGAATTATAGACCGCACCCGAATATGCTGTCTGCACCATATCAAATATCTCATTATTTCCGATCTGTATATATGCCCTTCCGGTAACTGTCAGTGAAGCTGCTTCCGGACGTTTAAGCATTCCTATACTGTCTGTTTTATCCTGAACTTTAAGACAAAGCCTAAACCTTGAGTTACTCCATATCTGTTCATCAACAACACCTGTCGGCTTCTGTGTTGCCAGAATAAGATGGAGCCCAAGACTTCTTCCTACACGTGCTGTACTTACAAGCTGACTGATAAAATCCGGCTGTTCTTTTTTCAGTTCAGCAAATTCATCAACAACGATAATTATATGAGGAAGAGGCTCATCTGTTTTTCCTGCTCTGAAAAGCTGCATATATGCATCAATATGATTAAGATTATAACTTTTAAATATCTTCTGTCTTCTTTTAATTTCACTTTTTATTGAAATCAGGGCACGTCTTGCCTGACTGCATCCATTTTCCGATATATCAGTAATATTGGTGACTATACCTGCTGTGTGAGGAAGATGCTCAAAAATATCTGACATTCCTCCGCCTTTATAATCTATCAGTACAAATGATATTTCGTCAGGATGGTAGTTCATTGCTATAGAAATTATCATTGTCTGAAGTGCTTCCGATTTTCCTGAACCGGTTGTACCTGCAACAAGGCCATGAGGTCCGTGCTTTTTTTCATGAATATCAAGACAGAAAAGCTTGTTATTGTCTGACACTCCTATACATGCACAGATGCTCTCATATGCCCTGTTCATTTTATATCTTTTTAAAATATCAATTTCTTCAGGATGTCTGACAGATATCATATCAAAATAATTAATACTGTCCGGCATAATCGTGCTGTTGTTTTCTTCCTCATATAACCCGATAAGCCCTCTTGCAAAATGGTCAGCCTTTTTATATGAAATATCATCAAAATTCATATCAACTGTTTTATCTGAGATTTCATCAAGCCTGTATATTCCTTCTTCGCCTTTTATTCTCGATATTACTGTACGGCACTGATTAGGGAGCTTCTGAGAATTATTATACATGAGTATAAACGTTACACCAAGCTCCTCCGATGAAACTATATATTTTAAAATTGTCTCATTTCTGAATATTTTTTCAGATGAACAAAAAACAACATAATGAGGAAAAAACCTGCCGGTATATCCTTCATTCCGGCTCTCTGTCCTCCGGCTGAGTTCATCAGTAAGAATAAAGAGAATATTTTTATATGAATTGAATGAATCCGCAGCATACCTCTGCTTCTTTCCGGATAAAAATGTATGAGGAAGCCATCTCATCCAGCTGAAATATTCAGACTCTGATTTGTCATAAAATATCATTATTCTTACATCACTGCATTTGTGAATAGCAGCCGTCTCAACAGCTATACAGCCTGCCGTTTCATAAATTCTGTCGTTTTCTCCGATAAGTCCGAATATCTTTTGAGAACATAGATCAGCGCAAATAACAATGTCTTTTATTTTTTCATATTTTTTCATGAGATCACACGCATGTGTTTTAAAATAATTATCGTTTTTTAAAACATTTTGTGATACATCAATATATCTGCTGAAATCTGATTGTCCGGTTCCCAAACGTATTTTAAGAAAGTCATCATCGTTTCTGCTTCTGTTCCATAAATATGAACTCTCCGTTTCCAGAATATCAGTGAGCTCATCAGTACTTCTGAACTGGCTGTTGACCATATCACGGTATTTTTGTTGTTTTTCTTTAAATTCTTTTTCTTTCTGGGCAAAATAGGTATCTGATATGTTTTTATTATAAATCTGATTTTTTTTATATAAGTATCTGGCTGACATATCATATAAAAAATTAAAAGCCGCTCCGCCAGCAATCGAAATTACAGCAAATCCTCCTATCATTCCGGCAATATTCACAGAATCTCCCCTGAAATTCGCAGCTGATGACAGTATTGCCGCTGATGGCATCATTAATTTTATAAATCCGTAAATATCATATTTCTTATTGTTATCTGTACTTTTAAGTTCCGGAGATTCAATTACAGATTTTGTTTTATCAGAATTTGTACGGAGTCTCGGAGAACCTACAGATAACTCATCTGTTTCTGACATACTTGGAACACAATTATCATCAATATCAGCCTGAGCAAGTGTTACCTTTGTTTTCTCCTGATTATTGACGGCAAGCACATTTCCAAGATATATTATTTTTGTTCCGAATATATAGATGATATCAAATATTCCGAGTACAGTCTCAGCATCTGCACGTGTATTATTTATATATATTCCGTTTTTACTGAAATCCGTTATTACAGTCTGTTTGTCTGTATGGCTTATTACCGCATGTTTCTTGCTTACGAATCCGTCGCATATATTTATTTCAGCATTGTCATCATTTCCTATTTTTACAGTATCAATTATGCTGTATTTTCTGAAACAATGTATATTTTCAGTAACTGCTACAACCAGAACAGCAAAAGATACCGCCGTCTTTCTTATATTTACGTTTATTGTCTTTCCGTCTTCAAGTACAATCTCATTTTCTGCATTTCCGGTTTCCGCATCTGAAATCATCAGTCTCTGGTCTGAGCGCATGCGCCAGATTTTATCCATGATCTCAAGACTCAGACAACATTCATTTATACCAAGCTTTGAAGAAATATCAACAGACAATTTTCTGTTGTTACATGAAGGAAGAGTGTATTCTATTATTTTATTTCTGAAATTTAAATATAATGTATACAGCATTTATCATTCATCCTTCATTAATTCTGTCATCTGCATATCGTCAAGCACAACTGTACTGTCTGCATTAAGCAGCTCCATTGCATAATTTTCAACTGAAGTTATTATCTCTGTCTTATCATCAGATGCAAATGTGGTAGTCTGTCCTGTAATTTTTATTTTTCCGGATACTTCAGGCTTGTTTTTTCTTCTCTGCATTTTCATATAATACCGATCACCTTTTTTAAATTTAAACATATAGCTGAGTACTGCAGGAATTTTCAGTTTAACAAAAAGTGATACCGATAAAAGACATGTTACTCCGATAAGAATAAATCCGATATAAATAACTATATCATCCATTATCTTCAAACCTCCTGAGTTCATCATAATAAGTATTCATGTCAATATCATAATCGTAATCTGAAAGCAGTTGAAAATACTTTATTGCATTTTCAAGACATTCACGTGAATAATCATTTATCTGATTCTGCTCCTTCATAATTTTATATATGCTAAAATACGAATTAGCTTTAATTTTTATATAATCAGACGAAACATTGAATTCTATCTTATCGACTATATCAAAACAGTCTATTGCTGCAAGATATCGTTCTTTTTTTAAATTATCATCATCACGGACGTTATTTGCACTTTTATAGCACCCCATAATAATCAGAAGGCTGAGCGGAATAAAATCTGCTTTCTCGTACTCATCATATTGAAGTTCTTCAAGAATTACATCCTCGGCATATTTATACGTATTGCAGAAATTATCATAATCACCGCTGTTTATGTACTGTGCCAGTATGACATAGTAATTTTCTATTTTCTCCTCTGATGAAAGATTTGAACCTATTGTAAGTGTTTTCAGATCTTCTGTATCTTTTTCTGCATTCATCGTATATGAAAAATCGTAATTTTTTGCATAGCTTGCTGCCATTACCTTATATATTGCAACCTGTGCATTGGATATTCCACCGTTTAAATATTCATCTGACAATTCTATAAGTTCAAGATATGTATATGCATATTCGGCATACATCTCATTTGCAAGCTGTACACATTTTTTTGAAATCTGAAACATTAATCTTGGATCATGGTACATAACCGCATTTGAATTTTCAATATAGTTAGTCATAAATTCGTCTATTGCAGATTTCATATAAAAATCAAAAAGCTCTGAATCTGATATTCCCTGATTTGTAAGGCAATAAAAAAGCTTTATATATGTATCATAATCTTCAGGCTTATAGCTTATGGCCTTTCTGTAACAGTCAGCGGCCTCAGCATATTCATCATTCATTTCGTATACAAGAGCATCATATTTATAGCTCTGAAAATTTTGATTTTCTGTCTGAAGTTTATATCTGTATGTTGATACTGTAAAGATAACAGATGCAGCTACAAGACAAAGTGATACAATAAATATAACCAAACGCCAGAATACTCTTTTATGGTAAGCTGAATTGAGCATATCTATATTATTAAGATCATACATGAGCTCCATGCAGTTCTGGTATCTGTCATCAGGTGAACTTCTTGTACACTTATTTATTATATATTCCATTCCCTCTGAAATAGCAGGGTTTATATCTCTCATATCATCCAGGCCATCTTTTCCTATTGCAGGTTCATGACCTGTAAGCAGATAATACAGCGTTGCGCCAACACTGTAAATATCCGTACGTTCATCAAAAATATTACTTCCATCCCTGTACTGTTCCGGAGCAGCATAACCTCTTGTTCCTATATTTCCGTTTAATTGTCTCTGTCCCCGAACGCATTTTTTTGCTATCCCAAAATCAATAAGCTTGACCTTTCCTGACTGAAGGAGCATAATATTAGCAGGCTTAAGATCACGATAAACAATAGGTGACTCGTCAACAGTATGAAGATAATACAGGATATCACACAGCATCTTAGCCCATTCGATTACATTTTCCTCCGGTTCAATTCCCTCAGCCTTTACTTTGGTTGCAAGCGACGTTCCGTCAATAAAATCCATTACAACAAAATAATCATCATCAATAGTAACTGAATCAACTATTCTTGGAATATCAGAATGTGAAAGTGACGACAGAAGTTCAACTTCTTTTTTAAATGACTCAACAAGTGCATCATTATTATTCCTGACTTTCTTTACTGCCCAGAATGAGCCAAGTGTTTTATCCTTTGCAAGATATACAATACTCATTCCGCCAACACCGATCTGTGATATAATCTCATACCTTCCGCTTATAACCGTACCTATCGCATCCAAGCAAATATTATCTCCTTTGTATTTTTTAAATTATGTTTTAAAAATCCTTTCAATTCTTCAAAGTTATACTAATGTATGATTAATTATACATTAACCTCTGTTATATGTCAATTTATTTTTTGAAAATATTGATAAAATATAATCCGAATGATGGATAGAAACAATCTGACCACACTTGTTTTTATATTATACATATCTGTGGATCCGGACTGATTATCATATATCTGTACTTAATGGTGCTGTTTGTAACAGAATGTATAATATTATATATACATTAACCTGAATTATTCATCGTGGCATAAGAAAGCACTTCTAAGCCACAC
>CALMUA010000196.1 GCA_937872775.1 uncultured Ruminococcus sp. | reverse complement strand
TAATAAATGATGTTTGCAGCATGAAAATTATCTATTTTATTGTTGTGTTGATATATACTAGTTTATTGTATAAAATGTTGTGCAAAATGTTAGGTTGATAATATGATTGTAAATATGTTATAATATACATATTGAATACGATTTTGCAGTATAACAGCATTCAACACTCTGGATTGCATAAGCAGGGAAGCTTGCAGAAAGCGTATTTTATTCTGTAGTTCATCATTACTGGAGAATAAAATAAGGACTTCGTATAAGATGCGGAGAAGGCTCTGCGGTCAAAATACTTATCGCATTTATAGTAATATATCTCGTCTTGAAAAGGAGAAAAAATGCCATATGGAAGATACAGAAGAGTTAGGATTAGGAATATTTAAAGAGGCAAGGAAAGGCTTCGATAAAGAAGATGTCCTCAAATATACTAATGAATTAACAGCTAAGATTACAGATCTTGAAAAACAGCTTAAGGAAGCAAAAGAAAAACCAGACCCAAATGCAGTCTTAAAAGATAAACAGCAAGCAGATGACCCTGCAGACAAGGCTAAAATAGCCAGCCTTGAAGGGGAAATAAAAACTCTTAATAACAAAATTAATTCAAGCAGCATTACATTAAAGAAAGTCGAAGAAGCACTGCAGTCAGAAAAGAAAGTACGTCAGAGTGAAAAAATGCTCTATGACGCTGAAACGGCAAAGTACACAGAAACAATAAAATCACTTTCAGCTAATGCCGGTGAAAATAAAGAAGGCGGTACTGATAACGGAGAACTTAATAAAAAGCTGACTCAGAAGGATGAACAGTTAAAACAAAAAGAAAAAGATCTTATCAGTGCTAAAAAAACAGTTGCAATGAAGGAGCAGGAAATTGAAGATCTCAATGCTCAGATTGCAGAACTCAAGGAAAATTCTAATAATCCAGATTCCGGTTTTAAAAGCACATTCGATATAGGAAGCGTATTTATTGAAGCACAGAATACTGCTAATAAGATTACAATTGAAGCCAAAAATGCCGCAGATAAGATGACTGAAGATGCAAAGAAAAAAGCAGAATTACTTGTAAAAGAGGCAAATGAATATTCTGAAAAAACATTAAAAGAAGCAAATGAAAAATCTGCTGCTATTATAAGTGAAGCTGAAAGTAAAGAAAAAGCAATAAGTAAATCTTCGAGAGAAAGCAGCGATGAGATGATTGCCAATGCTAAGAAGCAGTCAGAGGAGATCGTTGAAAATGCTAAAAAGGATGTTGCTCAGAAAACAACTGATGTCAACAGCAAAGCAGCAAATCTCGATAAAATTTCAGAGGATATCAGATCTTCATTTAAGGCTGATCTTGAAAAGCTTCAGGGAAATCTTAAAGATATAACAGATATGATGTCTGTTATAGGCAATGATGTTACAAAAACAGTTAATGATGCAAAGTTAAAAATTGATACGTATAGTAAATCAATGTTTAATGCGCAAGCTCTCAATGAGCTTATAAAATCATTTCCTAAGGTTGAAGAGTCATCTCAGTCAAAATCCGATAATCAGGTTAAAAAGGAAACTCAGAATCCTACACAGCCTTCAAATCAGAACCAGCAGAATAACACAAAACCTCAGGATCAGAAATCTGCAGAAAATTTTGATTACAAAGTAAATAAAAAGGTTTCGTGGGCAATGGATGACCTTGAAGCTCTTACAAAGCAGGTAGAAATGAATTCTGCATCAGGAAACAGCAAGTCAGATAATCAGAATAACAAAGCTGATGGAAAACACGCTAATCCAGATGCATGGAAGAATGATCTCGAGGCTCTGGCAAAAGAAGCAGAGGTACAGACTAAAAACACGGCACCTAATCAGGCGCCTAATCAGCCGAAAGCATCGGATAAATGGAAAAATGATCTTGCAGCTCTGGCAAAGGAAGCAGAGCTCGGAGATAACGTATAATATCAATATATTTTCAGGAAACTGTTTTAAATGGTTTCCTGAAAATTTATGTCCTGCAATATGATTTTATAATATACAGAAGAGATGATTATAATGGAAAATGTCATAAAAATTAAAACAGATGAAATAGGAAAATACGCCTCAAGTTTAAAAACCGGTGATAAAGTTTTGCTTTCCGGTTATGTATATACTTCACGTGATGCCGCTCACAAAAGAATAAAGGCTCTTATTGATGAGGGCAAGCCACTGCCTTATGACCTTAAAGGCGCTGTTATTTACTATGCCGGACCTACTCCTGCAAAGGACGGACAGCCTATAGGTTCATGCGGACCTACTACATCCGGAAGAATGGACAAATTTGCACCTGAATTTCTTGATATGGGACTTGCAGCAATGATAGGAAAGGGCGAAAGAAGTGAGGCTGTAAGGAATGCTGTCGTAAGAAACAAAGCGGTTTATTTTTGTGCTGTAGGAGGTGCCGGAGCACTGGCAGCAAGCTGTATAAAGAGCTGTGAGGTTATTGCGTTTGAGGACCTTGGATGTGAGTCAGTAAAGAGACTTTATATCGAAGACTTTCCTCTTATTGTTGCAAATGATGCCTCAGGCCGGGATATTTTTTCTGAGGGAAGAAAAAAATATTGCATTAAAGACTGAATAAATCAAATAAAAAACGTCTGTTAAAGGACGTTTTTTGAATATTTAAACAGTTATTCTGATAATATAATCTGAAATAAAATGTCGATAATAAATTTATACGAATCGTTCACAAAATTCACCTTGACAATCAGGAATATATATTGTATCATTATATACAACATATGGCCAGAGTGGTTTTATGTGCATACAATATATTGAGGAGTTGTGCTTGTATGAAGGTTCAAAAAAGGGATGGAAGAATAGCAGAATATGATGAGACAAAGATAGTTACCGCGATCAGAAAGGCAAATGCAGAGATATCTGATTCAGAAAGAGCAGATGATAAGATCATTCGTGATATAGTTGAGTATATCGAAAGATTTGCTGAAAACAAGCTTCTGAACGTTGAAACAATACAGGATATGATTGAAAGCAAGCTTGTTGCACAGGATAAATACATATTGGCAAAAAAATATATTATTTATCGCTATCAGCGAGCATTGCTCAGAAAAGTCAATACAACTGATGAATCTATATTAAAGCTTATTAAAAATGAAAATAAGGAACTTGCAGAGGAAAATTCAAATAAAAATACTATACTTGCTTCAACACAGAGAGACTATATCGCTGGTGAGGTTTCGAGGGATCTTACAAAAAGACTTTTGCTTCCTGAGCATATATCAATGGCACATGAGCAGGGAATGATACACTTTCACGATTCAGATTATTTTGTTCAGCCTATTTTTAATTGCTGTCTGATAAATATAAGCGACATGCTTGATAACGGCACAGTCATGAACGGCAAAATGATAGAGTCACCAAAGAGCTTTCAGGTGGCATGTACAGTAATGACTCAGATAATTGCTGCTGTTGCAAGTAATCAATACGGTGGTCAGTCTGTTGATATGATTCACCTTGGAAAATATCTTCGTAAAAGTCATGATAAATACATCAGGGAGATGAAGCAGAAATTCGCTGATAAGCTTGATGAGAAAACAATTGAGGATGTTGTTTCTGTACGTGTTTATGATGAGCTTAAGTCAGGCGTACAGACAATACAGTATCAGATAAACACACTGATGACTACAAACGGACAGGCACCATTTGTAACGCTGTTTCTTCATCTGGATGAAAATGACGAATACATAAAAGAAAATTCAATGATAATTGAAGAAATATTAAGACAGCGTCTTGAGGGAACGAAAAATGATGCAGGTGTGTATGTTACACCTGCTTTTCCGAAGCTTATTTATCTTCTTGATGAAAATAACTGTCTTAAAGGCGGAAAATATGATTACCTTACAAGACTTGCCGTAAAATGTTCTGCAAAGAGAATGTATCCTGACTATATTTCGGCTAAAAAAATGAAGGAAAACTACAACGGAAATGTATTCAGCTGCATGGGCTGCAGAAGCTTCCTTTCACCATGGAAGGACAGCAGCGGTAATTTTAAGTTTGAAGGACGTTTCAATCAGGGTGTTGTAAGTATAAACCTTCCGCAGATAGGAATAATCGCCGGACATGATGAAAAAAAATTCTGGAAACTTTTTGATGAACGTCTTGAGATATGTTTTAAAGCACTTATGTGCAGGCACAAGGCACTTGAAGGAACGATTTCAGATGTAAGTCCTATTCACTGGCAGTATGGTGCAATAGCAAGACTTAAAAAAGGCGAAAAGATAGATCCACTGCTTCATGGCGGATACTCAAGTATTTCACTTGGATACATAGGTCTTTATGAGCTTACAAAGCTTGTAAAGGGAGTAAGTCATACAACTGATGAGGGTTCAAAGTTTGCCATTGATGTTATGAACCATATGAGAGAGACAACTGATAAGTGGAGAGAGCAGACCGGCATAGGATTTGCTTTATACGGAACTCCTGCTGAAACACTCTGTTACAGATTTGCACGAATTGACAGACAGAGATTTGGTGTAATAAAAGACGTTACTGACAAGGGATATTATACAAATTCATATCATGTTGATGTACGTGAAAAGATCAATGCATTTGAAAAATTTCAGTTTGAAAGCCAGTTCCAGAAGATTTCATCGGGTGGTGCAATCTCATACATAGAAATCCCTAACATGCGTCATAACCTTGATGCAATGGAGGATATGGTGCGTTTTATTTATGACAATATTCAGTATGCAGAGTTTAACACAAAGTCAGATTATTGTCATGTATGCGAATTTGACGGAGAGATCATTGTAAATGATGATAATGAGTGGGAATGTCCTCAGTGTCATAACAAGGATCATGCAAAAATGAATGTTACAAGAAGGACATGCGGATACCTTGGTGAGAATTTCTGGAACAACGGCAAGACAAAAGAAATAAAGGAAAGGGTACTGCATTTATAATATGAATTATGCTCAGATAAAAAATTGCGATGTCGCAAATGGACCTGGAATAAGAGTTTCGTTATTTGTCAGCGGCTGCACACATCACTGCAAGGGATGCTTTAATTCCGAAACGTGGGATTTCAATTATGGCAGGGCATTTGACGATGGGGCGGAAAATATTATAATTAATGCATTGAATTCAGATTACATAAAAGGTATGTCATTGCTTGGCGGTGAGCCATTTGAATATCAGAATCAGAAAGCACTTATTCCGTTTATAGAAAAAGTAAAGCAGAGGTATCCTGATAAGAGTATATGGTGCTATACCGGCTATGACTTTGACAGGGATATAAAGGGCAGAATGCTTGATAAATATCCGGAAACAAAAATATTTCTTTCACTTATAGACGTTATTGTTGACGGTGAGTTTATAGAGAGCAAAAAAAATCTGTCACTGCGTTTCCGTGGTTCATCGAATCAGCGTATAATTGATGTAAAAAAGTCAATGGCCATAGGTAAAACGGTAGTTCTTGACGAATACGATACATAAAAAAGAGATGCTGTACTGCATAATAACTATGCGGTACAGCATTGTTTATATATGATAAAAATTATTAAGGGAAAACTTAAGGGGGATTTTTATGAACATTAAAGAGAGAGCGGCAAAATTAAAAATTGATATTCCGGCAGTGTTTATTGCCATGAAGAAAAAAGAAACACCGGTCATTGCTAAAATAACTGCAGGGATAACATTAGCATACGCATTGTCACCGATAGATCTGATTCCTGATTTTATACCTGTGCTTGGGTATCTTGATGATATTATTCTGCTTCCGGCACTTGTAGCACTTACAGTAAAGCTTATTCCGGCAGAGATATTAGCAGAGTGCAGAAATGAATCTGAGAACATGTGGAAGGACGGCAAGCCGAAGAAATGGTATTACGCTGTTCCGATAGTTGTAATATGGGCAATTATTATTATTGCAGTTATTAAAATGTTATTCCGATTGTAATTTAAAAAATATAATTGACATGGCTTCATTATAATAGTAAAATATATTTATAATGTTTAATGTTTTTATTTTGTAGATTATACAAATTCGTTACATTATATAAATTATATAAAATTACAGAACATGGGGGACAAAATTATGAAAAAATCAATATCAGCAATAATGTCATTGGTAATGACAGCAGCATTATTTACACAGGGTATGCCGATAACGGCAGGTACAGTTGATACACCGGTCTATATTGACAAGGGCATTTATGATCAGCTTATTGATTATGATTGGATAAATAAGTCAGGATATGATATTAACAGTGACGGAGTGATAAGCGAAGAGGAGTTCGAAAAAATAGAAATTATCAGTATTAATCTGGATGAAGTTAATGATATAAGTGGTCTGGAAAAGGCTGAAGGACTCAGAATCATTGGACTTTATGGCGGAAGCATTACGGATTTTTCTGTTTTGAGCGGACTTAAAAACCTGAAAAGTGTTTCAATCAGTAGTAATCCGATAAGTGATGTTTCGTATTTTAAGAGTATGAATCTTGAATATCTTGGCCTTGAGGATACAAATGTAAATATCGTGGACAGGATAAATTTGCTTCAGCAAAAGGAATTTGAAGTTCCTGTAGGATTTTATGGAGATGTAAGCTTAAAACCGTCCGGTATGCTTCCAAATGCGCAAATGATTATAGAGGATTCTGCAATTGCGGGATTTGGTACAGATGGCAGAGACTATACGTATTGTAATCAGAATGATTATCTTATTGCCAAAAAAGCAGGAGAAACTACATATTCGCTGCAATATTCAGGAGTAGAGATTGCAAAAGGAAAAATAAAAGTTGTTCCGTCTGAAATAATTAATCCTCAGACAGCTTCAGACGTAACAAAGGTGAGGAGTATTCAGACCTTCTACTCAAACGGCGAATTAACCCCGTATATTCTTACTGAGGATGGTGAATATTATTACTTTAAAGACGGAAAATACTATCTTTTTGACAATGATGTAAAAAAAGCATATGCAGAATATATAGACTTGACTGTTGAAAACACCAAGTTTATTTTAAAAAATGACGGCAGCTTTACAATAAACGGAAAGTCAGTATTTGGTGAAGATATAAAGGTTCTGGACATAATTGATCATTACGCTATAACAGATGACGGATCACTGTGGTTTTTGACTATAAAATTCGGTAACAGGATTGAAAAGTATAAAATTTACAGTAATTGCGAAGAATTCGTGAACGAAAGAATAGTAAAGCAGAAGGACGGAACAAATATACTTGTATACTGCGATACAGTGAGGGATGAATTTGATAAGGAATATATTTTTGAGATTGGTGATATGAACATAGTCAGTGTATATGGAAAAGATTATATGGTTATTGACGATCAGGGCAATCTATGGGATCTGAATGTTAATAGTAATTTTTATGCGCCTTATCCAAAGATTATTGCTCAGAATGTAGTAAAGGTTGGCACTATTTATCAAAACGGTTCATCAGACAAAATAGTATATGCTGATACTGACGGTAACCTTCACTACTGTGACAGTAATTATGATGTTGGCCATTATACTGTTGATGACATTGTGGCAAGTGATGGGTATTTTACAGTATATAACAGCGGGCCTTTTGATCAAATCCGCAATTACACTTTCAAGGAGGGGGCAACTGTTGATGGTGTGAAAATAAGCAGATATAACGATGTACATGGATATGGACTGCTGAGTAATAATCAAACATTGCATTTGAACTGTATTGGCAGATATATGGCTGTTTCCGATGTAAAGGATTCATTTGGTACAGTTTATGACACGGAGGCAAATGATTTATCAGTTTTAATTCAACGCACTGACTATACGCTGTGGGAGTACAGAATCGGCGCCGGTACAATAACACCTGTTACAGATGAAATATTAAAATCTGAAAAAAGAGAAGACAATTTAAAAATGTCTGATGTTATTTCGATCACCACGTATATGACGGGTATTGGTAATCTGAAAGACAGTCAGTTGAAACAATACGATATGAATGCAGATGGAAAGATAAATTCACTTGATGTTATCCTGATGAAAAATATGCTTCTATAGGATGTTAAATTATCAATCAACATAACATTACATACATTATAAAAATCACATAACATGGGAGACAAAATTATGAAAAAATCAATATCAGCAATAATTTCATTGGTGATGACAGCAGCTTTATTTACGCAGACTATGTCAATAACGGCGGTTACCGTTGATACACCGGTTGATATCGACAAGAGTATTTATGACCAGCTGTTAGACTTAAATGAAGGATATGATATTAGCAGTGATGGAGTAATAAGTGAAGAGGAATTTAAAAACATACAGTATATTCGTATTAATCTGGATGATGTCAAGGATATAAGCGGTCTTGAAAAAGCTGAACGACTCAGACGTATCAATCTTTCAGGTGGAAGTATCACAGATTTTTCTGTTTTGTGCGGCCTTAAAAATTTAAGAATAATTTCAATTAATGATAATCCGGTAAATGATATTTCATATTTCAAAGATATGAATCTTAACTTTCTGTATCTTGAGGGTACTAATGTAAGTGTGGAAGATAAAATAAGCATGATTAAGGCAAAGGATATAGAGGTTCCGGTAGGATTTGCTGAAAATTTTAATATAAAGCCGAGCGGATTGTTCGAAATTGAACTGGTTATAGAGGATAATGAGATTGCGGGATTTGGTGAAAATGGTGAGGCAAGAACATATGATAATTTCTATAATGATATTATAGGAAAGGAGCCTGGAGAAACTACATATTCAGTAATGAATGGTGGAAAGGAAATAGCAAAGGGTAAAATAAAAGTCGTTCCTTCTGAAGTAAAAAAACCTCAGTCTGATTTATCAGGCATAAAGGTGGATAAAATTGAAGAAATACACAGAGATACAAAGCCAATTGCAGGTATACTCACAGAAGATGAAAAATATTACAATTATAAAGATGGAAATTTTGTTCTTGTTGCGGATAATGTAAAGACAGTATACACAAAACATATATCCGGAAATTACGGTGAATATATTTTAAAAAATGACGGAACCTTTACAATAGAAGGAAAGCATGTGTTTGGTGACAATACTAAGGTTTCAGAAATATGCGGTGACTATGCTATAACAGATGACGGCTCACTTTGGTTTATAACTGTAAGTGGTAATGTCATCCAAAAGACAAAAATCTGCAGTGATTGTGAAAAATCTCAAAATGAAAGACTGGTAATCAAAAAGGACGGAACAGTTATACTTGTATTGTATTCTAGACAGAACAATGAATCTGATAAGGCAACTATTTATGAAATCGGTAAAATGAACATAGTTCATGTACAGGATATTGATCAATTTATTCTTGATGATCAGGGAAATGTATGGAGTTTGAATACTGAGGATTATTATTCTGTTCCTGATGTAAAGCTTATTGCAAAAAATGCGGTAAAGCTTGGTTCAATACCCCCATTATCATTATCTGTATATGCGACTGCTGAGGGCAAGGTTTATAGTTGTTATGGCGGAGAAGAGATCAAAACAGTTAAACCCCAACATATTGTGGTAAAAGATGGTTATAACTATTCCATGCTTGGTACCTCACCTTACGTGAGAGAAGATTATTATGATTTCATGGATGAGGCTACTGTGGCAGGTGTTGAAATATGCAATGATGACAGAATATACGGAAGAAGTGTACTGTACCGTGATAAAACATTGTATATGACTTGCCTTGGCAGACATATAGCTATTTCGGATGTAAAGCAGTCATACGGGGCATATTACGACAAGGCGGCAAATGATTATTCAATTCTGATTGTACGCAATGACAATACACTGTGGGAATACCGGATCGGTGCTGATACACTTACACAGGTTACAGATGACACAGTAAAATCTGAAGAACCAAAGGTAACGGAAGCGCCGGTAACGACAACAAAAGCACCGGTAACAACAACGGTAAAACAGGTAACACCTACTAAAGCCACTCAGACAACTACAACACTTCCAGAGGAAAAATTAAGTGTGGCTGATGTTATTTCACTTATCAGATATATGACAGGCGGAAGTAATCTGACAGATAGTCAGATAAAAGAATACGATATGAATGCAGATGGAAAGATAAATTTACTTGATGTTATTCTGATGAAAAATAAGATTGTCGGAGATAATAAATAATCAACAAGGATATTTAAACAGACAATGGGACGACGTGAGCATCGTCCCATAAAAATCACATAAACTGGGGTGCAAAATCATGAGAAAAAGAATATTAAAAATATTGTCATTGGTAATGACAGGAGCTTTATTTACACAGGCTATGCCGATAATGGCAAATACCGTTGATATACCGGTTGATATCGACAGGAGTATTTATGATCAGCTTGCAGATTTTAATGATGGATATGATATTAACGGGGATGGAGTGATAAGTGAAGAGGAATTTAAAAACATAGATTTTATTTATATTAATCTGGATAATGTAAAGGATATAAGCAGTCTGAAAAAGGCTGAAGGACTCAGAAGTATCGATCTTTCAGGCGGAAGTATTACAGATTTTTCTGTTTTGAGCGGACTTAAAAATCTAAGAAGAATTACAATTAATAATAATCCGGTAAAGGACGTTTCATATTTTAAGAATATGGATCTAAATTTTCTTTATCTTGATGGTACTAATGTAAGTGTTGAAGACAGAATAAGTATGATTCAGACAAAGGATTTTGAAATTCCGGTAGGATTTATTGAAAATTTTAATTTAAAGCCGAGCGGCATGATTAAAACTGAAATGTTTATACAAGATAATGAGATTGCGGGATTTGGCGAAAACGGTGTTGCAAGCATAGATGAGGGTTTCTATAATGATATTATTGCAAAGAAGGCAGGAGAAACTACATATTCGGTAATGTATGACGGAAAGGAAATAGCAAAAGGTAAAATAAAAGTCGTTCCGTCTGAAGTGAAAAATCCTCAGTCTGATTTATCGGGCATAAAGGTAGATAAAATTGAAAGCGTATACAGAAACGGAAAGCCAATGCCATGTATACTTACAGAAGATAATAAATATTATAACTATAAACACGGAAAATTTGTTCTTGCTGCGGATAATGTAAAAACAGCATATGGACAATATATAAGTTCAGCTGATATGAATGACGGCGAATTTATTTTAAAAAATGACGGTAGCTTTACGATAAATGGAAAATCCGTATTTGGTGACAATACTAAGGTTTCAGAAATATGCAATGACTATGCTATAACAGATGACGGCTCACTTTGGTTTATAACTGTAAATGGTGATGTCATTGAAAAGACTAAGATCTGCAGTAATTGTGAAAAATTCGAAAATGACAGACTGGTAAGCAAAAAGGACGGAACAGTTATACTTGTATTCTGCTCTACACAGAAAAATAAATTTGATAAGGCAAATATTTATGAAATCGGTAAAATGAATATAGTTCATGTACATAATATGGATGACTTTATTCTTGATGATCAGGGCAATATATGGAATCTGAATACTAAGAATTATTATTCCGCTCCTGATGTAAAGCTTGCTGCAAAAAATGCTGTGAAGCTTGGTGCAGTAGTTCTCAACGGTTCATTAAGCAGAGCGGTATATGCGGGTGCTGACGGTAAGGTTTATTACTGTCACGACGGAAAAGAGCTTACGTCAGTTACTGCTGATGACATTGTAGAAAATGATGATTATGATTATTATACAATTTACGACGGAATCTATGAGAAAAAAGATACCTATGCTTTCATGGATAAAGTAACTGTTGCAGGTGTTGAAATATGCAATGATGACAGAATATACGGAAGAAGTGTACTGTACCGTGATAAATCATTGTATATGACTTGTCTTGGCAGATATATGGCTGTTTCCGATGTAAAAGAGTCATACGGGGCATTTTACGACAAGGCGGCAAATGATTATTCAATTTTAATTCTACGCAATGACAATACACTATGGGAATACCGGATCGGTGCTGATACACTTACACAGGTTACTGAAGAAAAATTAAGTGTGGCTGATGTTATTTCGCTTATCAGATATATGACAGGCGGAAGTACTCTGACAGATAGTCAGGTGGAAAAATATGATATGAATGCAGATGGAAATATAAATTTACTTGATATTATCCTGATGAAAAATAAGATTATCGGAGATAAAAAATAAATAATCAATATGGGTATTGAAAAAGACAATGGGACAATGTGGGCATCGTCCCATAAAATTGCCGCTATTCCGCATTGCTGTTTCAATTTTTATATAATTATAAAAATATGGTTGTTATAGCAAATCACAATCATGTATTGTCAATTTTTATTTTGTTAACTGCAAGCTACCAATGTTATTTCCCGCTTTGCAGGTGATCTTATTGATATAATGGGGATTATTAATATGTTTATTGACACAAGCTCATAATAAAGTTATAATAAAAATACGATAAAAAACGGAGGTACACTATGGCACGACCAGTTAAGTGGAGAAAAATTGAAAACATACCGACGGTACCGTATTTTGTGCCGTCTGAAAAAGATATTGATGAGATACCGGGAAATATTATAAAACTTGAAGAGCTTGAAGCGGTTCGTCTTAAAGACCTTGAGGGACTTGAACAAGAAGAATGTGCACAGAAAATGCAGGTTTCACGTCCGACATTTCAAAGAATTCTTATTTCAGCAAGAGAAAAGATTACAGACAGCCTTGTTAACGGAAAAACTCTCAAAATTGAAGGCGGTAATTTTACAAGAAATATTTGTCCAGTGAAATGTGAAGACTGCGGTAAGCAATGGTCAGAAAGCTTTGAGAAGCTGGAGAGAATAAAGAATGGTGAATATATATGTCCGTCTTGTGGTTCCAGTAATGTTGGATGCATTAAGAAATGCGGAGAAAAGTTTTGTAATAAAAATTGCCGACGTCATTGTGGTGAAATATAAAATATTTATCCGGTTGTTTTTTTGACAGCCGGATTTTTTTGTAATTAGTTATTGACATATGCTCACAAGCGTGTTATTATAGTTATGGACATATGTTAATAATATTTTTTAAAGAGGTGATATTATGCCTGAAATAGATGGTATGGGTCCAATGGGTTTTGGTTCACAGACTGGAAGAGGTATGGGTTTACGCAGAAATACTTCGGGAAATGCAATGTTAGGTTGCAGACGAGGATTACAAAGAAGCTGTTCGGAATCTTATGTCAGAAATACAGAAAGCTTAAAGCAATACGAAAATCAACTTGAAAAAAGGCTCAGTGAAGTAAGAAGCCAGATTGAAAAGCTGCATTAATTCTTGAAAGAGGGGCAGAAAATATTTGTCCTGTTTTATTTATATATTGACATATGACCAAAATAGTGATAAAATATTGAGCATAAGACCATAATCTTTGAGGTGATATAATTGAAAGTTAGCATTTTAACTGAAAACAGAACAAGCAAAGGAAAGTTCCTTGCAGAGCATGGTTTATCTTTGTTTATTGAACATAACGGAATAAATATTTTGTTTGATACAGGACAAACAGATGTTTATTGTCATAACGCAGATATTATGGGTGTTGATTTAAGAAAAACGGATTGCATTGTTTTAAGTCATGGGCATTATGACCATTGCGGTGGCTATGTGCATTTTCCAGTGAAAGAAAAATACCCTATAACTTATGTGCGGGAAATGGCTTTTGAAAGAAAGTTTACGAAAGATAAAAATGGTTACAGAGAAATAGGTATCCAATGGTATTATAATGATTACAAAGACAATATTATTTTAACTGAGTCCAAAACAAAAATCGTCGAGAATATATATCTTTGTTCGGATATACCCTTTTCCGTTCCTTTTGAAGAACCGTTTAAAGGTTTACTTGTTCAGAATGGTGAAGAAAAAATAACGGACAGAATGCAGGATGAACAAATGCTTGTTATTGACACGGAAAAAGGAATTGTTATTTTTATAGGGTGCAGCCACCCTGGAATAGCAAACTGTTTGAGTTATGTAATGAAGCTTTTCCCTAATAAGAAGATAAATACGGTTTTTGCAGGAATGCATCTTGAAGTCGTAAGCGATGAAAGGTTTGAAAAGACTATTGAATTTCTGAAGCAACTTGATATTGATAAAATTATTCCTGTTCATTGCACAGGAGTTACCAAAGCATGTGAAATGAAACGTATTTTTGGAGAACATTGCAGTGTTTATGGGGCTGGGGATAGTTTTGAAATATAATTTTATAAAAGGAAGAAAATACATTGGTCCATACTTACAAATTAAACTATTGCTTTATAGCAATTGACGGAAACAGCGGAAGCATTCATCTTCTGGATGAAATAACTTATGATATTTTAAAAGATTCAGAGGAATTACCCGAGCTGTCAGAAACAATACAAAGATTAAATAAAAGGTATTCTTTGAATGAAATTGAAGATGCTTACAATGAAATAATTGAGCTTAAAAATGATGATGTTCTTTTTACAGAAAATCAAGATTTAGAAAAGCTGGCACATTCAAAAAATATTGATACAAGTGTTAAGGCAATGTGCCTTCATGTATCACATGACTGTAATTTAAGATGTGAGTATTGTTTTGCATCTGAAGGAGATTATAACTGCGGACGAAAACTAATGAGTATAGAAACAGCGAAAAAAGCTGTGGATTATCTTATTAAAAATTCAAAAGGCAGATCACACATTGAAATAGATTTTTTCGGTGGAGAGCCGATGATGAATTTTGATGTTGTGAAAGAAACAGTAGCTTATGGAAGAAGCCTTGAAAAAAGTATCGGTAAACATTTTTGGTTTACTACAACCACTAACGGCACTTTGATGAATAAGGAGCAAATTGACTTTATTAATGAGAATATGGACAATGTAGTTATCAGCGTTGATGGGAGGAAAGAAATTCATGATAAAATCCGCCATGACTGTGCAGGAAACGGTAGCTATGACAGAATAATACCTAACGCTAAAGAACTTGTTGAAGGAAGAAACGGTAAAAGCTATTTTATTAGAGGTACTTTTACTGCAAAGAACAAGGATTTTTCAAATGATGTTATGCATCTTGCAGATTTAGGTTTTAAAGAAATATCTGTTGAGCCTGTTGTTGGTTCGGGGAGTGATTTGTATTTTACACAAGCAGATGTTCCTGAATTGCTGGCAGAATATGAAAATCTTGCATTAAAATATCTGGACAGACTGTCTAAAGGCGATGGTTTCCGCTTTTATCATTTTAATATTAATCTCTATGACGGACCATGTTTGTTTAAAAGAATAACCGCTTGCGGTGCAGGATATGAATATGTAGCGGTTGACCCTGACGGAAAGATTTTTCCATGCCATCAATTTGTAGGTCATGATGAGTTTTCAATAGGTGATATAAATATTGGCATAACAAAACCTGAACTAAGTAAAGAATTTCAGCAGAATACTATTTTTAAAAAGCCAAAATGCCGTGACTGTTGGGCAAAGCTCTTCTGCTCTGGCGGATGCCATGCAAATGCATTTTTTACAAACGGCAGTATTTATGAGCCGAATGAATTAAGCTGTACTTTGCAGAAAAAGAGAATAGAATGTGCTGTAATGATTCAAATTAAGATTGAATCTGAAAAAGCAGAAAAAGAGGAGGAAAATCATGTTTTGCTGTAATTTTTCAGACAAGGTGTTAGAACATTTTATGGCTCCAAGGAATTCAGGAAGCATGGTTGATGCTGACAGCATCGGTACAGCTGGAGATCCAGCATGCGGTGACAGTTTGACTTTATATATTAAAGTTAAAGATAATATCATTGAAGATATAAGTTTTATGGTTTTTGGCTGTGTTGCTGCAATTGCAACAAGCAGTATAACAACAGAACTAGCAAAAGGCAAATACTTGGACGAAGCTTATAAAATCACTGATCAAGATATTGCGGATGCACTTGATGGTTTGCCTGAACAAAAAATGCATTGCTCAGTACTTGGAGCAACTGCGCTCAAAAATGCCATAGATAATTATTATTCAAAAATAAACGGAAAGTGAGATTTTGCTATGGAAAAGAAAAGTGCCAATATGAAAACCTGTTTACAGCCTGCACCAAAGGTTCTTGTTTCATGCAGAGGACTTGATGGTGAGGATAATGTTCTTGCTGTGGGATACTGCGGAAATTGCAGCTATGCGCCGCCTATGGTTATGGTGGGAATTGTTCCATCAAGGTATTCCTATAAAATGATTAAGGAATCAGGCTGTTTTGTCGTAAATCTTGTTGATGCAAGTTATCAGAAAGAATTCGATTATCTTGGGAAAAACAGCAAACATGACGGCGATAAGCTTGAGGCAATGAATATTAAGCTTGAAAATGCTAAAATTGTCAATGCACCTATAATGTCAGATTGTCCTGTAAATATTGAATGTACGGTTGTGGATTCAATCGTTACAGGTTCCCATGAAATGTTTATTGGGAAAGTTGAATATGTTCATGCAGATGAATCCATGGTTGACAATGAAGGTAATATAGATTTTTCTAAAATCAATTTTATAAAATAATTAGGAGAAGTTAAAATGTCAGAAAATCAGAAATCCTGTTCAGAGGAATGTTCAAAGGAATCATGCGAAGGTTGCAGTAAAAATCCTGAAAGCTTGATAGAGAAAACACATGAGTTTAACTCAATTAAGAAGGTAATAGGCGTTGTCAGCGGTAAGGGTGGCGTTGGAAAGTCAATTGTTACTTCAATGCTAGCGGTTCTTATGAATAGAAAAGGCTATAGGAGTGCTGTTCTTGATGCAGATGTAACAGGTCCATCAATTCCAAAAATATTTGGTATCAAGGAAAAAGCTCAAGGCAGTGAAATCGGTTTGTTTGCAGCAAAAAGTAAAACTGATATAGGAATTATGTCTGTAAACCTTTTGCTTGAAAATGACACAGATCCCGTTGTGTGGAGAGGTCCTATAATTGCAGGAACGGTTAAACAGTTCTGGACAGACGTTCTTTGGGGCGATGTAGACTATATGTTTATAGATATGCCTCCTGGAACTGGTGATGTTCCTCTTACTGTATTTCAGTCAATTCCTGTCGACGGAATCATTATTGTTACGTCACCACAGGAGCTAGTTTCCATGATAGTAGGAAAGGCTGTAAAAATGGCGCAGATGATGAATATTCCAATATTGGGTCTTGTAGAAAATATGAGTTATTTCAAATGTCCTGATTGCGGAAAAGAAATAAGTGTATTCGGAGAAAGTCATGTTGAGAAGATTGCCGCAGATAATAATATTACAAATATAGCAAAGCTTCCTATCAACCCTAAGATAGCAGCTGCATGCGATAAGGGTGCTATTGAACTTTTTGATGGAGATTGGCTTGATAATATAGCAGACAATTTTGAAAAAATGATCGATTCGGAGAAATAACATGGAAAATTATTCAGAAAAAGCGATGAGCCTATTTAAACAAGGATATAACTGCTCGCAGGCTGTTTTTCTAGCATTTTGTGACAAAACAGGACTTGATGAAGTAACTGCTTTAAAAATATCATGTTCATTCGGCGGCGGAATGGGAAGACTTCGTGAGGTCTGCGGAGCTGTTACAGGCATGTTTATGGTTGCAGGAATGCTTTACGGTTATTCTGATCCAAAGGATAACATCAGCAAAACTAAACATTATAAACTTATTCAGGAGCTTGCA
This sequence comes from uncultured Ruminococcus sp., assembly GCA_937872775.1. Classification (GTDB taxonomy): domain Bacteria; phylum Bacillota; class Clostridia; order Oscillospirales; family Ruminococcaceae; genus HUN007. Next base: position 14,440 of record CALMUA010000196.1, on the reverse strand, counting down.
GATAAATTTAAGCAGGAAAATGGTTCAATTATATGCCATGAATTATTAGGACTTGGTGCGGGTGCTGATAAACCTGTTCCGGAAATCCGAACTGACGATTATTACAAAAAGCGCCCTTGTGTAGAATTGGTTGGATTTGCGTCAAAAATTATGGAAGAGTACATTAAATCTAAGGAGGAAGAAAATGAAAATAGCATTACCTGTTGAGGAAAAAACGATGAATACACCTGTATGTGTATCGTTCGGAAGAACACCACTTTTCGTGATATTTGATACTGAAAGTGGTGAGTATGAATTTATTGATAATAGTGCTGCCGCAAGTCAAGGCGGTGCTGGAATAAAAGCAGCACAGCTTCTTGAAGATAAAGGAGTGAAAGCGGTTATTACATTCCGTTGCGGTGAGAATGCAGCTGGAGTATTAAAGCCGGCAGAAATTGCTCTGTACAAAGCGGTTGACGGAACTGCTTTTGATAATATTGAAAAATTCAAGGTAGGAGAGCTTTGTTTGCTTGATGAAATTCATTCGGGATTTCACAATCACGGAGGAAAACAATAATGCAGATTGCTGTTCTCAGCGGTAAAGGTGGTACAGGTAAAACTTTTATTTCTGTTAATCTTGCATGTGTTACTGAAAATGCTGTATATGTTGATTGTGATGTAGAAGAACCTAACGGACATCTTTTCTTTAAGCCTGAAATTACAGCAAAACAGCCTGTTTCTGTGAGTGTTCCGGAATGGGATGAAAGCAGATGTACATTATGCCGCAAGTGTATGGATTTCTGCCGGTACAATGCACTTGCTATGATAAAAGAAAAGCTTTATGTTTTCAATGAAGTCTGTCATTCCTGCGGTGGCTGTATGATACTTTGCCCTCAAAAAGCAATAACCGAAAAGCCTCGTGAGATAGGTGTTGTAGAAACAGGAAAATCAAGTGATGTAACAGTTCTGACGGGTTATCTTAATACGGGAGAGGTTTCAGGTGTGCCTGTAATTAAAGCACTTCTTGAAAAGCTTGATGGAAGCAGTGAAACAATTATTGATTGTCCACCGGGAAGTGCATGTGTTGTCATGGAGAGCATAAAAAAATCTGATTATTGTCTGCTGGTTGCTGAGCCGACATTGTTCGGAGTGCATAATTTTCAGATGGTATATGAGCTCGTAAAGCAGTTTAAAAAACCGTTTGGAGCAGTTTTGAATAAGAGTATTGAAAATGATAATCCCGCAAGGAAATTCTGTGAGGACAATAATATTCCTGTCCTTTCCGAGTTTCAATATGAGGAACAGCTTGCCGAGCTTAATTCTGAAGGACTGATTGCTGTTTGTGAATGTGAATCTTATGCACAAAAATTCAGACAGCTTCTGTCGGCAGTAAAGGAGGCGGTTTCATGAAACAGCTTCTTATCCTAAGCGGAAAAGGCGGAACGGGAAAAACGACAGTTTCGTCAGCTTTAATTGCACTAAGCGGAGTAAAAGCCTTTGCTGACTGTGACGTTGATGCACCTAATCTTCATCTTGTAACAGCACAGGATATTAAACCGAACACAAGTAATTATTACGGATTTCAAAAAGCCTATATTGATTTTGAAAAATGTATAAAATGCGGATTGTGCGAAAAAACTTGCCGATTTAATGCAATTCATTATTTTTCAGTTAATACTTCTGAATGTGAGGGATGTGCAGTTTGCTCTGAAATTTGCCCCGTTAATGCAATAGAAATGAGAGATTATTCATCAGGCAAGCTAATGTTATATAGTAGTAATGACATAACTTTTTCAACTGCAAAGTTAAAAACAGGAAGTGGTGCTTCGGGTAAGCTTGTGACAGCGGTAAAAAAACAGCTTAAAGATAATTCCCGAAATTGTGAATATGCAATAATAGATGGTTCACCCGGAATAGGCTGTCCTGTAATAGCTTCAATCAGCGGAGTCAATATGGTTCTGGTTGTTTCAGAGCCTACTGTTTCTGGAATTCATGACATGAAAAGAATTATAGAAACAACAAAGAAATTCGGCACAAAATGCGCTGTATGTATCAATAAATATGATGTAAATGAGAGCAAATCCAATCAAATCGAGGAATACTGCAATTCAATCGGCATAGAAGTTTTAGGCCGAATACCGTACGATAAAACTGTTTCAATGGCAGTAAATAATTGCAGAAGTATAGCTGAATATCCTGAAAGTCCTGCCTCAAAATCAATTGCAGAAATATGGGATAAAATAAAAAATATATTGTTTTAAGGAGAATTTATTATGAAAATAGCAACAGCAAGCGAAGGTAAAATGGTAACAGAGCATTTCGGACATTGTGAGGGCTTCAACATTTTTGATACAGAAAACGGAAAGATTACGGGAAGCGAATTCGTATCGAATCCGGGACACAGACCTGGCTTTCTTCCAGTTTTCCTTGCAGATAAGGGAGTAAAGGTAATTATTTCAGGCGGAATGGGGCAGGGTGCGATTGATATTTTTAATGAAAAAGACATTGAGGTTATCACAGGTGCATCAGGTGTGTCAGAAGATGCTGTTAATAATTATTTGCAGGGTAAACTCAAGTCAACAGGCTCTGTTTGTCATGAGCATCAGCACCATGATGAGTGCGGAGAATAGTATTAATCGTATCCGCCTTTGACAGATAAACGGATACAAATAGAAATACCACCGGCTTATCCGGTGGTATTTCTTTATGGCCTGTAATGATCTGATGCTGGCAGACATTGTAATGACATAAGCAATCTGACAAATGCAAAAGTTTTTAAGTCTCACCAGCTCTTTTGGGACATATAATATATATTAATAGTATATATTATGGTTCATTTTATGACAAGGAGTCAAATGATTATTCTATTTTAATTCTATGCAATGACAATACACTGTGGGAATACTGGATCGGTGCTGATATACTTACACAGGTTAAAGAAGAAAAATTAAGTGTATCTGGTATTATCTCGCTTATCAGATACATGACAGGCAGAAGTAATCTTAAAGATAGTCAGGTGAAAATTTAATTAAAAATTATAAAAAATTTCTCTGTTCTCGTTACGGTTTTGTCCGTAGCGGTAACAGAGATTTTTATTTTTTTAAACCTGGCTGTTAATAAATCAATTATTTTATAATATAGGGAAAAAACGTTGACAGAATATCATTATAATAGTAAAATGTATTTATGATGTTTTCGTTAATTATTTGTGTGATATTTTAGTATAATATAAACAAGAATACACATAAGAAATACCAAGATATATTCCGGGAAGGTGTCCCTGGATACAGGGTAACCGGAAATTTCTGATATGTTTTGTAAAGCAAAATTTAATAAGAGGTGAGATTATTATGAATATAACAGAGGAACGAATTGTTGCACTTGCCCCTAATTCAAATGCGGTGACAAATGCAAAAAAAATATCAAAGAGCGGCGGATTTGTAAAGCTTTATAAATCTGGCGACAATACATTTATTTACGGCGAATGTTCCGGAAGCGGAAAAAATAATTATATTACATCTGTTGATTTTATTGATGAAAATAACCCGGTATTCAGGTGCTCATGCCCGAGCCGACAATTTCCTTGCAAGCATGGCATAGCTATTCTTTTTGAATATCTTGCATCAAAAAAATTTGAAGAATGTGAAATACCAGCAGATATAAATGAAAAGCGACAGAAAAAGGCGGATTCAAATGAGGCTAAGGTAAAGCGTGAGGAAAGCGGCGAATCAAAAAAGCCTGATAAAGCGGCAGCTGTCAAGAAAATGAAAAAACAGCTTGAGGGAATGGATCTTGCTGAAAAGTTTATAAACGAAGTAATAAGCAGAGGAATTTCATCACTTGGCGGTTCCTCTAAAGCATCATATGAGGATCTTTCCAAGCAGCTTGGAGATTATTATCTGCCTGAGCCGCAGAATATAGTAAAGTCGATTGTAATAAATATTAAACAAATGAGTAATGACACAAATACGGCATGTAATGAAATATTAAAATCAGTAATAAAGTTGCGTTCTGTTATAAAAAAGGGCAGGGCATTTTTGAGTCATAAGATTGAAAAAGGAGAAATTCCGGTTGAAAATGATCCGCTCCTTGAGGCTATCGGATTTACATGGCAGCTTTCACAGCTTAAGGAGATAGGACTTTGCCGCCAGAATGCCGAGCTTGTTGAGCTGAGCTTTGATATGGATTATGATGATGCAAGAAAAGAATACATAGATACAGGCTGGTGGATCGACCTTCAGACAGGAGAAATTTCAAAAAAGGAAAATTTCAGACCGATCAAGGCGTTAAAGTATGTAAAACAGGACGACACATGCTTTGATGTGGTTATGACTCCGGAATTATATCTTTATCCGGGTGATATCAACAGACGTATAAGATGGGACAGCTTTGATATAAGAAAAATAACCGGGAGTGATATAAAAAAGATAATTGATTATGCGGCAGGTGATATAAATGCTCTGCTTAAATCAGTCAAAAATCATATAAAAAATCCCCTCTCTCCTGATATGGTAACAGTCATTTTCAAATATGAAAGCATTGTAAGTGATGGTGACAGGCTTTATGCTAAGTGTGCAGATGTGTTTGTTGAGCTTGATGATATTGCCAAGGAAAACCTGACTGTGCTTCCGGAGGCAGATGTCATGACAGCACAGATTCATGTAAAGAACGGAGTAATTTATGCAAGACCGCTCTCACTTATTACGCAAAATCAGATAATAAGGCTAAGATATTAAGGAAAAGGGTGATAAAAATGAACATATTTCAGCTTCAGGAAAGGCTTAACAGTGCAGCATTTGCAGGAGCAAATCTTATAAGCGAGGATTTCAGACTCAAAAAAGCAATTGAGCAGTTTTCAGAAATGTCATCAGCAAATCCTGTATTTGCAAAAATTTATCAGACCATAAAGCCCCTTGCCGAAGATACAGGAGATAAAACAGAGCTTCTGCTTGAATCGTTGACTCTTGTAAATGCCGTATGTACTGCCGCTGCTGTTACCGGTAAGCCGGAGCAGACGCAAAAGATTCCGTCAACCGATACTATCCCTGTTCAGTGCAGATGCAGTGAAGTATCAGCACTGCAGTATGCAATAAATGAAAAGGGATCGGGCAGATATGAAATAATAAAAAATGCATTGGATACAGACAGTGAAGCTTTGCTCGATTATCGTATCAAACCATATCTCTATAAAGGTCTTAATGACAGATATTCCGAAATAGGAACTCTGTGTGGAAAGATACTAATTAAAAAATACGGGAATACAGCTATCAGAGAACTGAAAGAAAGCTTTGACGTAAAGGACAGCAAGGAATCACTTAAAAAATTAAGAGTGATTGAAAATTGTGGAGAAGTGGAAAATGATTTTTATATTTCACTTGTAATGAATGAATCTGCTGCAATTGCCATACGTGAAGAAGCAGTCCGTGCATTATTCTTTACAGAAGAAAATACTAATTTACTTATTGGAATACTAAATAACGGAAAGGCAAGATTAAGAGATACGGCATTATACGTTCTCAAGGGTTTTTCCAATCAGGTTGCAAAAGACACAGTTTACAAATACGATCAGGAACATAACGTAAAAAGGGGAAATTAAATTATGGCATCAGAGTTTCAGAGACTTCCTGCAGAGGAGTTATATAAAAAAGAAATACAGGCACTTATTGAAAATGAAACAAATTCTGTTCCTTCAGGCTGGCAGATGTCACCTAAATCAGTATTTACATATATAACAGGGGGAAAATCAGGAAACACAGTCATTACACCAAAATACCTCGGTAATGACAGACTTGTTGAAATATGCATAGCAACACTTGTAACTGACAGAGCACTTCTCCTTATAGGTGATCCGGGAACTGCAAAATCATGGCTTTCAGAGCATTTGTCAGCAGCAATAAACGGAGACTCTACAAAAGTAATACAGGGAACAGCCGGTACAACAGAGGAACAGATAAAGTACTCATGGAATTATGCAATGCTCATTTCAAAGGGACCTTCCCCGGATGCAATGATCAAATCACCGGTTTACAGAGCAATGGAAACAGGTACGATAGCAAGGCTTGAAGAAATATCAAGATGTGCTTCTGAGGTTCAGGATGCACTTATATCAATTCTTTCTGAAAAGCGTGTATCAGTTCCTGAGCTTGGTTTTGAGCTTCCTGCAAAAAAAGGTTTTTCAGTAATAGCAACAGCAAATACAAGAGATAAGGGCGTAAATGAAATGTCAGCCGCTCTTAAACGCCGTTTCAATATAGTAGTTCTGCCTGTTCCGTCAGATATGAAAACGGAGATAGAAATTGTCAGAACAAGAGTTCTGCAGCTTGCAGGAAGCTTTGACATTAATGCGCAGATGCCGTCAGAATCACTTATAGAGGACGTTATAACAATATTCCGTGAGTTAAGAAATGGAAAAACGCTTGACGGAACACAGAAACTCAAGCAGACCGGAGGAGTTCTTTCAACGGCAGAGGCAATATCACTTCTTGCAAACAGCATGGCTCTTGCTGCAAGCTTCGGAAACGGAAAAATTTCAGACTATGATCTTGCCTCAGCATTGCAGGGAGCAATTGTAAAGGATGAATCAAAGGACGGTATCGCATGGAAGGAATATCTTGAGAACGTTATGAAAAAACGTGGCTCGGATTATATGGGACTATATAAGAAATGTAAGGAGCTGAACAGCTGATGCCGTCACAGAATATGCCGCATCTTTTCGGTATAAGGCATCTATCTCCATGCGGAGCATATCATCTTGTAAAATTTCTTGACAGTACAGATCCTGATATGGTACTTATAGAAGGTCCGAGTGATCTTAACCACATGATGAAGGATATGTGCAGTCCCGAAACAAAGCCGCCGTTTGCAATAATGGCATATAGCCAGACTGTGCCTATTCAGACTATTATCTATCCTATGGCGGTTTATTCTCCCGAATATCAGGCTGTTTTATGGGCATACAGGCACAAAAAGCAGTGCCGCTTTATAGATCTTCCATCAGGTGTATTCCTTGCAATAAGTGAGGAAAGAGGAAAAGACGAGGCAGATGAACACAGAGAAAAGTCTGTATATCAGCTAATGGAGGAACAGCTTGGAGAGGAACAGGAGGTATGGTGGGAACGTCATTTTGAACACAATACCGCTGATGATGCGTACAGAACAGGTGTATATGAATACGGAAAGCAGTTAAGAGATCTTGATGACAGCAGTAAATATCACTATGCTGAAAATATGATACGTGAATGTTTTATGAAAGCACAGATTGAGACTGCACTTTCAGAAGTACCGGCGGAAAAGACTGTAGTAATAACAGGTTCATATCATACAGAGGGAATAAAGCAGTGTACTGCGCTTACAGATGATGAAATAAAAAAACTTCCGTCAATACCTTCAAAAAGTACACTTATGCCTTATTCATACTACAGACTTTCATCACGTTCAGGCTACGGTGCCGGAAACAAAGCACCACAGTATTATGAGCTTGTATGGAATTCACTTAACAATAACGAGCCGGAATATGCAATGTATAATTATATAAGCGCAATAGCTGATTATCAGAGAAAAAACGGAGGTATTACTTCATCAGCAGAGGTAATGGAGGCTGTAAGGCTTGCAAAGACTCTTGCCAAAATGAAAGAAAGCCTTGTTCCTACTCTTGCAGATCTGCGTGACAGTGTTGTAACATGTATCGGGCATGGACATTTTTCAGAAATAGCCCGGGCTGCTGCATTTAACGAGATAGGCAGAAAAATAGGTTCACTTCCGGAGGGTGTAAGCCGTACTGCATTGCAGGAGGATTTTTACGGACAGATAAAATTACTTAAACTTGACAAATACAGAACGCTTGAATCACACACTCTGGAGCTTGATCTGCGTGAAAATATGAGAGTCAAAAGTGAAAAGTCCGCATTCCTTGACCTTGAACGATCATTCTTTTTATATCGCCTTTTTGTGCTTGGTATAGACTTTGCTGTAAATCAGCATAAAAAACAGGATAAGGCAACATGGTCGGAGGTATGGAACCTTTCGTGGACTCCGGAGGCAGAGATACAAATAGTAGAGGCAGCTCTTAAGGGCGATACGGTTGAACTTGCTGCGGCATTTGTATTTAATGAGAGGCTTGAGACTTCAAAAAATATAGATGATGTATCGGCAGTAATAGAGCTGGCATGCCTGTGCGGAATGGAAAAAACAGTACGTTCAGCTGTAAATGTGCTTCAGGGAATTGCAATAGATACAGCATCTGTTGTTGAAATAGGAAACACAGTTGACAATATGTCATCTTCAGTAAAATACGGTTCAATAAGAAAGCTTGATACAGATCAGTTTATTCCTGTTATCTGTCAGATGTTTTACAGAGGCTGTGTTATTCTCCCTCAGTCCTGCAAATGTGATAACAATGCTGCAAGAGAACTTATTCCTGCAATAGCAAGACTTAATCAGGCCGAAATTGACAATGATTTTATTGAACATGACGAATGGATAAAGGTCATGAACGAAATTTCACAGCGTGATGATATTAATACAATGGCATCAGGGTTTGCAACAGCTATACTCCTTGAACGTGGAGAAATTTCGTCAGAAAAGCTTGCCGCAGAGGTTCAGAGAAGGCTTTCAAAGGGAATACCCGCTGACTTAGGTGCTTCATGGTTTGAGGGCCTGTCAATGAAAAACAGATATGCACTTATAACAAGGCTCAGCTTATGGGAAAAGCTTTCGGAATATATTGATACGCTTGACGATGAGGAATTTAAACGTGCTCTTGTATTTTTAAGAAGGGCATTCAGTGTATTCAGTCCGAATGAAAAGGATGAAATTGCTGAAAATCTCGGTGAAATATGGGGAGTAAATGCCGCACAGGTGAGCGAAGTCTTAAACGATACCGTATCGGAGGAACAGCAGGAAATGCTTGATTCTCTTGATGATTTTGATTTTGGAGATTTGTAATATGATTACACAGAAGCTTAACAGATGGCGTCTTATACTGGGAGCGGAAAGTCAGAAAAGACTTGACGGATTTGGCGGTACAGAGCTTTCGCAGGAAGAACTGCTTATGGATAACGCCCTGAACGCCATTTATAACGACAGTAATGATACGTCATCAAACGGCGGCGGACTGACAGCCGGAAACGGAAAGTCAAATCCTAGCATTGTAAAATGGCTGGGGGATATACGTTCTCTTTTTGACAAGGAGCTTGTAGTTATTATTCAGAATGACGCTATAGAGAGAAAGGGCTTAAAGCAGCTTATGTTCGAACCTGAAATACTTGAACAGATGGAGCCGGATATAAATCTTGCGTCAGCCATAATGATGCTTAAGGATAATATTCCGAAACGTTCAAAGGAAAGCGTAAGGGTTTTTATCTCAAAGATAGTCGAGGCGATAAATAAAATGCTTGAAAATGATATAAGGCAGTCAGTCGTTGCCGCACTCAACAAAAGAAATCATTCACCTATTCCGTCAGCATCAGCACTTGACTTCAAATACACGATAAACAGAAATCTCAAAAACTACAATACAGATCTTCAGACAATAATTCCGGAAAGATTCTGGTTTTTTGACAGAGCTTCAAAGACAAACAGCAGGACTGTAATTGTAGATATAGACAAGAGCGGTTCAATGGGCGAATCAGTAATCTATTCATCTGTAATGTCATGTATACTTGCATCAATGAATTCGGTAAAAACTCATGTAGTAACATTTGATACAGAGATTGCTGACATGACGGAATTAAGTGATGATCCCGTAGATCTTCTGTTCGGAATAAACCTTGGCGGCGGAACTGATATAAACAAGTCAGTTACATACTGCCGGCAGTTTATAGAAAGCCCGTCAAAGACACTGTTCTTTCTGATATCCGATCTCTGTGAGGGTGGAAACAGAGCCGGACTGTTAAGGCAGATAGAAGAAATGAAGGAATCAGGTGTGACTGTAATATGTCTTCTTGCAATAGCAGACGGCGGTTCACCGTATTATGATACAAATATAGCACAGAAGGTAGCCGCTCTTGATATTCCATGCTTTGCATGTATGCCGGAAAAACTTCCGGAGTTGCTGGGGTGTGCATTCAGGGGAGAGGCTGTAAAGGCGTAGATAAAAATTTCTTGACAACTTTGTCTATGACATTTATAATTAAAAAAGATAATTATTTAACTGACATTTGAAAGGCTGGTATTTAATAATGGGCAAAAAGAATTTTGACTACATATGGACAGACAAGAAGCGTACTATATTTGGACTTCCTCTGTCATTTACAAGATATTTTGTAACAGAAAAAAAAATAATATGCAGATACGGATTTTTTAATATTACTGAGGATGAAATAAATATCTATAAAATTACAGATAAAAAAATGGCACTTCCATTTTTCCAGAGATTATTCGGCTGCGGAACAATAACTATATTTTCAAAGGATACTGATACAAGGGAAAAAGAACTTGTTTCAATAAAACATCCTTATGACATTGCAAAAATTATAGACGGACAGATAAATTCTGAACGTGACAAATATGGTATAAGAGGCAAGGATATGATGGGGGAAGATGATTGCGGTGATGACTCAGACTGTAACTGATATCATCACCGCATTTCCCCGAAAATGCAGGGCTATCCGGAAAGCCCTGCCCGCAATCCGGAAAGTGCGCAACTATAAGAAAGGACAAGTTATGCTTTCATTTATTACCGAAAAAAAATCATGCTGGGAGCTTCTGCAGAATGAAAACCGGCCTATCTACATTTATGGGATGGGAAACGGTACAGAAAAAATTCTCGATGTTTTTAAAAAATACAATATAAAGACAAAAGGCATCTTTGCAAGTGACGAATTTGTAAGAGGCCATTTTTTCAGAGATTTTAAAGTTAAAAAATACTCTGAGGTAGCAGAAGAGGAAGATGATTTTGTGATTGTCCTTGCATTTGCCGCAGGTTATCAGTCACTTATAGAAAAAATAGAAAATATGGCAAGTGAGCATACATTATATGCTCCGGACGTTCCAATTGAGGGCGGTGGGCTTTTTGACTATGATTACTGTCTGAGGCACAGTGAAGAAATAGAAGCTGTATACAATATGCTTGAGGACGAATTATCAAAAAAAGCATATTCCAGAATTATCAATTTCAAAATAAGCGGTAAAATACAGTACCTTGCTCCTGTAACCACAGACAAAACAGAGGTATATAATAATATTATAAGGCCGTTATCTGACGAAATATATGTAGACCTTGGCGCATATAACGGAGATACTGTCCGTGAGCTTCTTGACTATACAGATGGAAAATACGAAAAAATCTATGCAATGGAACCGGATTGTAAAAATTACAAAAAGCTTATCAGCTCAGTTGATGGAATGGAAAATATCGTTTGCTATAACTGCGCAGTCTGGAGCTGTGATACAGGACTACATTTTTCAAGTAAGGCAGGACGTCAGTCATCTGTAAAGGCAGACGGTGAGGAAAAAGAAGCCCGCAGTGTTGACAGCATACTTTCAGGCGGTAGAGCAACGATAATAAAAATGGATGTTGAGGGTGCGGAGGAAGAAGCAATAAGCGGAGCGGCGCATACAATAAGAACATACAAGCCAAGGCTTATGATATCGCTTTACCACAGGAACAGGGATATGTTTTTTATTCCTCTGATGATAAAAAAACTTAACCCCGATTACAGGTTATTTATAAGGCACCAGCCATATATTCCTGCATGGGAAACTAACCTATATGCAATTTAAAAAATAATAAATTCATTTTTGTTTTATGCTTTCGTAAAATATGGAATATTGCAACGTGAAATTTAGGTTAAAATTGATATTTTTCTTAATGAAAAGTGATATTTATTTTATATTCTAAATTTATTTTTGCAGGATTACATAAAATCTCTTGCAAAATAAATTATTTTGTTATATTATATATTATAGAAAGAAATTAAAAAGAATCGTAAAACAATAATTATTATCTGGGAGGATTCATTCATGAAAAAATTAAGTGAAATGACGCTTGAGGAATTAACAGATTTTCGAAAAGATACAGAAAGAAAATATCTTGATTTTAAGGCTCTTGATCTCAAGCTTGACATGTCACGAGGTAAGCCGTCACCTGATCAGCTTGATCTTTCAATGCCAATGATGGAGGTCTTAAATGGTGTAAAGCTTTCATCTTTAAGCGGAGCAGACTGCAGGAACTATGGTATACTTGATGGAATTCCGGAGGCAAAGGCAATGTTTGCAGAGCTTCTCGGTGTTGAATCTGACAATATTATTATATACGGAAACTCAAGTCTTGCTGTAATGTATGATACAATATCAAGAGCAGTAACTCACGGTATTCTTGGGAACAAACCATGGTCATCATATGAAAAGGTAAAATTCCTTTGTCCTGTTCCGGGTTATGACAGACATTTTGCTATTTGTGAGTATTTTGGAATAGAAATGATTAATATTCCTATGAACGAAGACGGTCCGGATATGGATATGGTAGATGAATTTATTGCCAAGGATGAAAGCATAAAGGGTATCTGGTGCGTTCCTCAATATTCAAACCCTACAGGAATTTCATACAGCGATGAGGTTGTAAAGAGATTTGCAGCATTAAAGCCGGCAGCTAAGGATTTCAGAATATTCTGGGATAATGCATACTGTATCCATCACCTTACTGATACTCCAAAATTAATATTAAATATATTTGACGAATGCAAAAAGAACGGTACAGAAGATATGGTATACGAATTTGCATCAACTTCAAAAATATCATTCTCAGGCAGCGGCATTGCTGTTCTTGCAGCAAGTATGAACAACATCACCAGTACAAAAAGACAGCTTGGTATTTCAACAATAGGCTTTGATAAAATAAATCAGCTCCGCCACGTAAAATTCTTTAAGAATGCTGACGGTATGAAAGTACATATGAAAAAGCATCAGGCAATTATTGCCCCTAAGTTTGATGTTGTAATAAACGAGCTTGAAAAAAGTATTGCTCCGCTTGATATAGCAGACTGGCATAACGCAGAGGGCGGATATTTTATTTCATTCAATACAATGGACGGCTGTGCAAAGCGAGTAGTAGCACTGTGCAAGGAGGCCGGAGTAGTTCTTACAGATGCAGGGGCAACATATCCTTACGGAATTGACCCTGAGGACAGCAACATCCGTATTGCTCCGACATATCCTTCAGTAGAGGAGCTTACAAAAGCAATGGAGCTGTTCTGTATATGCGTAAAGCTTGTATCAGCAGAACAGATGATAAAATTAAAGCAGTATAATCAGAATTAAATATTTAAAATATATTAAAAGCGGCTATACATATCGGGTATTGATATGTATAGCCGCGTTACTTTTTAGCATTCAGCGAAAATGTGAGTCTGAATATCCAACTGTGTAAATGCTATCAATCGACATAACTCACCAACAACCGCCTTTGTCATTATATCTACAAAAATATCAAAGTCAAGGCTAAAATGAACGCAAATGCGGTCTTGACTTTGATATTTTTGTAGAAGTGCGGCAATTAAGCGGTTGTTGGGGGTAATGTGGTAGAATTATCAGAACACACATTAAAAATCACAACCGAAAATGTCATACAGTTAAATTTGAGTTAGATTTTTTAAAAGGATGACTCTGGCCTTATATGGCTGAACATTATTGAATTCCTACTTACCAAAACCAATATTTTTTCTTAACAAATATATACACACCACTCAATATTAAAATTATTCCGACGGCCACACATACAATTATTATATTTATGCTGAATTTATGTAATTTATCAATAGTCAGGAGATACAATCCCGTACTATCAAGCTCAATTGCATTTCCGGATAAAGATATATTTATAACTTCATATTCTTCTTTTGCAGTATTATAAATATACATGTAATTAAATTCACCGAATGTTTCTTCAAACTCAATCTTAATCTTTCCGGGAAGATTTTTTCCGTTGTTTGCAACTACACTGATTCCGTTTTGTTTGCTTTCAAATTTGATATATGTGTTCAATTCATTTTCAATATTGTTTATGTCTTTTCCGTTTAATACTATACTGTAATCTTCGCACTCAATTACAAGCCTTTTGTCCGTTCCGTACAATTCTCTTAATACCGACTTTGAAATAATCTTTACCTTGTTTCCATCTGCGACAACAGTTTTTTCATTACTGTTTCTTATCTTGTCAGCAAGCTCGTCCGTCAGCTTATCTCCAGAATCATCAGCGCCTTGAACAGCCGCAATATTCTCCTGCGCATTGGCACTATTAACTATCACGTTCAACGATATTGTTGTATCGTCATTTGAAATTATCACTGTTGCATTTCCTATGCCTTTTGCACTTACCGTTCCCCTGTGTGTTATAATAGATGTCAGTGAAGTAAAAAAGAATTTGTGGTATAATAGAAACACATACAATCACTGAAAGGGGTATCATATGTACTATAGTCAGGAACTTAAGGATTCAATATTAAGAAAAATATTACCACCGAAT
>CALMUA010000195.1 GCA_937872775.1 uncultured Ruminococcus sp. | reverse complement strand
ATGTTTAACTTTTGTTCTACGTTTTTAATACTGTTTTATTTTTAAAATGTATGATTAGTATTACTGATTTTTCAGCTGGAACAGTATGATTTCTTTATCTTTTAATGGAGCATCATTGTATTGTTCATCTCTATCATAATAAAAGCTTCTTATTATTCCGTAATCATCTTTTACGTATATATCGCAAAAGGTTTTTGGTACATGGTCAAATTCAGCCAGTATGTTCTGATTCATATCATAAACGCAAGGTATCTGTTCAATTGAATAATTTGAAAAAGCAATAAAATTATTGTTTGAGTCCGATATCTGTATTGAACGCATTGATCCAGGATAATTACTTAATATTTCTTCACCTGATTCAAGATTTTTTATTTTTACAAATGATCCGTTATTGGAATACCGTTCAAATACATTATTGTCTTTAACGTATATACAAGATACATCTTTTTCAATATTACAACTGTAATTATCATCACCTTCAATAGTTTGTATTTTATCCTCTGACCCTGTTTCCGGATTTATAATAATTGCTGCAACAGAGCCATTTATAAGCACAGGCATTACAGCGTTTTCACGTACCAGAGTCAACTCACCAGTTAAAAGATCAAACTTATAAACAGCAACATCATTAAATGATGTTGGTTCAGATCCTGTAAATGCATCAAAATAAATAACGTTATTATTTATCAGAACTTTAAGGCATGATGAATGCATATCTTCATATATTACCCCGAATGTTTTCTTATTGATATCATAATACGATAACGATGGTGTATTATTAAGCCAGTATTCTACATCATCATTATTCTGAATTATAAGATAATCCTCTGAATACTCTATTATTAAATCATCTGGTCCGATATTTACTATTTCAGAATAAGAATTATTTTTAAAATCATATATTCCGACCTGTTTCTCATTTCCATCTAACATAAGAGTTACATACACTTTTTCCTTGTTAAATATGTCTTCAACATGATATGAAAATCCGTTTATTGTTTCAGGCATTTTATAAGGCTGACTGCACTCATATATATCTTGCGCAGAAATTTTTTCTACATTTAAATTAAAATTATCATTTGTAAATTCATTATTAATTTGATTATCATAATCATTCTCACCAGTTTCCGAGTCAAAGATTGCATCCATTAATATCCACTGATTATTTTCTCTTATAAAAGTGAATTTTATAGTTCCTGTTTGTTCATCACCCATTTTATATTTTTTGACTGCTGTAAAACTATCCTCACCAGAATCAGATATCTCTGCAGGTATATCTGACCATCCATCAAAAAGCCATCCTTTTCCGTATTCTTGTTGCAGTATATACAGCTTTCCGTCTTTTTCTGAAAATCTGGATTCAATACTTATACTAAGATTTTTTTCAACATATTCTTTTGCATATACACTTTCAGCAAATGCATATATATCCTGTTTAGTTGAAAATCTAGGATCTGAAACCTTATAATAAGTCATTCCGTTTACAGAATAATTATCATTGTAATCCGTAATTGTACGTTTTTGTCCGGCATCTGTCAGTACATTTTGTACTTCCTCATATTTTAAAACCATCTCTTCTGCAATTTTTCTATATTTCTCAATCTGATCTGTGTCCTTTTTATCCGTCCCTGTATTTTCATTTGTCTGAGATACTGATGTCTCCGTAGTTTCCTCACGCTGGGATGTTACAACAGGATTTTTGGTGTCCGGATCTGATGTTTTTATATTGTTCTTTACAATTACCACGCATGTAACAATAAGCAGACATGCAGCGGCGGCAATTGCTGTTCTGTACCATTTAGGAGCCGTATATTTTTTTACTTCTGCTTCTTTTTCTGATTTATCGCTACCTTCTGAGTTTTCCAAGATACCCAGCTTCTTTTCACAGAGGTTTATTATCCGTTCTTTTGACTCCTCGTCAAGGCCTGGTGAGCACTCTGATATTTCTTCTACAGTTTTATCACTCATCATATATAAATCCGGCAATCCGTCATTATTATTCTTGTTGTTCAAAGCTTAACACCCTTTCTTTTTTATATTTCTTGTATCAGAATTTTTTTAAGGTATTGTCGTGCTCTTATGCTTCTTTTATGAACTGCAGCCGTTGTCATTGAAACAAGCTTTGATATTTCTTCTGCAGATTTATCATAAAAAAACTGCTGTATAATAATAGTCTTATCAGGCTCTCCCAACGAACGGATTTTCTGCCACAAAAGTTCTCTTGCAGTTTTCTTTTCTACGTATTCCTCTACTGAAAATTGATCAGATATTACACCGTTTTCTTCCTCATTGTCAATCGAAGTATGCTTTCCATGATAATTTGTAAGCCTTTTGTATGTATTGATTGCTGTGCGTTTTGCTATAATGCTTATGTATCCCTTAAGTGAACCGCCGGACACATCGTATGCATCTGCACCTTTAAAAATTTCAACAAAAATATCACTTACACAGTCCTCAATATCTTCTCGTACTGCTTGAGCGCAGCGGCGTGCTGCTTCTGCTGTTCGTACGCTTCGGCGATGTGGAACTCGGCCTCGATGCT
>CALMUA010000194.1 GCA_937872775.1 uncultured Ruminococcus sp. | reverse complement strand
TGTCTTTGGATGTTAATCTTCCGCAACTACTTGCAGGGATTTCTTTCAAATGCTCCGGATGATTTTTTCAATCTTAGTAATTCTTATTTTAAATAACTATAAAACTACATTTTTTAACTGTAACTTTTGAATTAAAAAAATAAAATTGACTTGAAATGGGGAAATAGATACATGAGTTTAAAAATGCTTGAATCTAAGAAAGAGTATGTTCAGAATTTCATTAATTCATATATGAAATGGTATAAAGAGCATAATTTCCGTGAACTAGACATAATGAATGAAGATTTAGTGATGTACTTCATCAAATATAAATCCTATACAGATATGCAAGTTAGAACTTTAAGAAAAATAATTACAGGCTCTAATGCACATATAGATTCTGAATCCAAGGATGTTGTACTAAACTGGCTGAAAGATGAATTTGTGAAATATCTTAAAACGGGGCAGAATACAGATTTTGATGGATGGCATAAAGAAATTTGCACAAATTTTCAGGATAAGTTTAATAATGAAGTGCTAAAAGGAAAGTACAAACCTATACAATTTGGAAAAGCACAAAAAATTGTTAATATGACTATAAAATATCTCTCCACCTGTGATAATGCATACGAATATGAACAACTTTTTACAAACTGTCATATGGTTCTTGATTCTTTTATCTTAAGATGGTATTATACTGAAGTTTCTACCGACACAAAGAAATCTCTTCAAAAAATATGGAGCAATCTTTCCTATGATGAATATCTTGAAATTCAAAATAAAATACGAGTATATTTTTTAAATAAAGAGCAATTGCCTTTTGATGAAGAATGGGAAATATGGGAACAGTGGAAAAACAAATAATACAAATACAATTGCAAAACAATGATTAGATTTGTTTAAAACGGAGTTTTTTGATTTCTGCTCATTATCTTCGGAAAATCACTCGAAAGTGTGCTATAGTAGTTTGGGTTTTCAAACTAACTAAAATCTGAAATACAACTTGATGATATTCAGTCATTGATGACTGATACAGTTGCGGAGTTAAAAAAATACAGACCAGAAGTTACGGTTAGAATGCTTGATAATGCGATTTGGAAATACGCAAAAGTCAAGTACAATAAAAAAAGAAAAATCACCGATTCGTCAGGAGGTAAATATCATGAAAATGACATCTGCACAAGTAGCCAAACTGCTCCATCAACTCAGTGATGAGTTGAAAACGCTTCAACTGCGTGAGGAGAAAGCACAAAGTTTTCTTGCGTCACTGGGCGAAGACCCCGAATCTGTCCGCCCTACTTATGATTATGTGGAAATGCAAGAGGCACAGGTTACTATGGAGAGGAAAATCCGCAAGGTCAAGCACACACTGAATGTATTTAATTCCACACAGGTCATTCCCGAATTTCAAATGACGATTGATGAGATGCTCGTCTATTTGCCACAACTGAATAAAAGGTGTGCTAAGCTGTCAGTTATGAAGGACGCTCTACCGAAAGTGCGTGAGAACGCTGGCTATTCCCGTGGCACGAATATTATTGATTACCGCTATGCGAATTACGATATTGAACAGACAAACAAGGATTACCTTGCACTCTCACAGGAGCTTGCAAGGGCACAGACTGCGTTAGATTACATCAACAACACGACAGAACTTGATATCGACATTTGATTTACTTTCCGTTTGTGATTTTCACTATCTAAAATTAAAAAAGATAGACAAATGTCCATCGTTTAAGTTGTCCGTTATTTATTATTTATTGATTTCAGTTTATGTTCAGCGTTTATGATGATAATCAAAAAAAACTGAATGATATGTGAAAATTGCAAAGAAAACTTTAAGTCAGCCTAAGTTCGGTTTCAGGCTGACTTTTTATTAGAAAGGATTGTCAGTACAAATAACTATAGTGAATTTGGGGGTAAATATGAACGTATTAAATATTCATGGCTACAGTGGAAATCCGCATAACAGTGCATATACAGCTCTAAATGAGCTTGAATGCAATATCATATCGCCGTCCTTTGACTATGATAACGAAGCGCCGGATCAGATCATGGGCAGACTGCGGTATCTTGCCGTCGATCAAAGAATTGAGATGATCATTGGAACAAGTCTTGGTGGTTTTTATGCAGCAGCACTGTCCTATGAACGAAATCTGCCTGTTATACTTGTGAATCCATTTCTGATGCCGTTTCTCACATTTCCAGAATACATAAATCCATTTATCTCGCTTTTCGGTACCTTCTCAAAGCTTGATAGAAGCAATGTAAGTTGTATCATCGGCGCAGAGGACGAGCTACTTGGAGATCACCAATTTACCAAAGACCTTTTATACAATTCCCGATTCAGAAGTGTTCCGGGTGGAAAGCACTCTGGTGCAACGCTGCCGCTCACAGAATATTTTCGTGAGATGCTGCACTATTATGAGGATATTTTGCCAAAGAAAGAAATTGCAGAATGCGTTCCGACTAACATTTTTGAAGACGACTAAGCTGTGAAAGAAGGTTTTGTATGAACGTAGCAATTTATTCCAGAAAAGAGGCAGAATTGCTTATTATGGGTAACTGCTTTCCAAAGAATGTAGCTGTAATCAGCTTTTATGACCCAGCTATTAAACGAATTGATAAAGATTATACTCGCGTTGATTACACCGAAACTTGTGAGCGTGTGTTTTTCAGTGAACTTGATGACCTCGACCTTGATTGTCTAAAGGACAGGGGGCTTACATATGAAACATTTTTCCCTGAAGCAGCTGAACTTGCAAAGTTTATTTACAAGGCTTACAGTGAGGATATAGATATTATTTGCCAATGTGAGTACGGACAGAGCCGAAGTGCAGGGTGTGCTGCTGCTATTTTAGAGCATTTCTATCATACTGGGATTTCTGTTTTTGCTGACTATAAACGTTATCCTAGTAAACTTGTATATCATAAGGTTTTTGATTCACTAACAAAAATTCCCTCATCTTATTGAAATATTAGAAAACACCTTGAAATCATCTATAACAGTTGATTTCAAGGTGTTTTGCTTTTGCAGGCAGATATATTGTTTTTAATGTATGATTTAATAAATATGTTTTCATATTGTTAGGATGACCTGACAGATGCACAGCGACAGAAAGCATTCGGTAATGGTGCAGATGAACTGGGCCTAACAATTTTACGTATTTACGTCAGCGATGACAAGAATTCATGGAGGCTCGCTGTTCCGACAGCAAAATACGCACAGAAGATGGGCGCAACTGTTTTTGCAACACCTTGGAATCCACCGTCAAGCATACGTCAGAACGGTACAGGTGGTGCCAGGGGAGGTAAGTATCATCTTCCAAGTAATCAATATTCCGCATATGTTCAGCATCTGAATGATTATTACAACTATATGAAGACAAACGGGGTTGATGTTTATTCGATCTCTGTTCAGAATGAACCTGATTATTCTTCAGAATGGACAGCGTGGTCATCTGATGAAACAACAAATTTCCTTGCCAATTATGCTGATAAGCTCCAATGCCGCGTTATGTCTCCTGAGACATTCCAGTATACTAACAAGGATTATTACAGCAAGATCCTGAACAATCCTAAAGCTTTTGCAAATACTGATGTTTTTGGTACACATTTTTATGGAACACAGAGATCACAGATGGATTTTCAGGCACTTGAAGCCTCCGGCAAAGAAATCTGGATGACTGAAGTATATGTTCCAAACTCTGAAGCAGACTCTGCTAACAGATGGCCTGAAGCAATCAAGGTAGCAAACAGTATTCATGATGGTCTTGTAGTTGGAAATATGAATGCATATACATGGTGGTATATCCGCCGAAGCTATGGTCTTATGACTGAAGACGGCAAAATTTCAAAGCGTGGTTACTGTATGGCTCAGTATTCCAAGTATATACGTCCGGGTGATATCCGTATTGATGTAACAGAACAGCCTGCAAAGGATGTATGTATTTCTGCTTACAAACATAGTGATAGTCAGATTGAGATCGTCGCAGTCAATTCAAGCAACGAAAGCATTTCTCAGCAGTTCTCTGTCGGCAGCAGAACAATCACAGATGTAGACAGATACAGAACATCTTCAAATGAAAATATTGCTGCAACATCGGATATGGAACATGATACTTCTTCATTCTGGTCACAGCTTCCTGCACAGAGCGTTTCTACTTTTGTAGTATCTCTTGTCGGTGACGGAATCGATGTTCCAGACGGTCCTTCTACTCCGGAACCGGATAAGCCGGATGAGAACGGATATTACTTCCACGATACATTTGAAGGTGATGTATCTTCATGGGAAGCAAGAGGTTCCAGTGAAGTTTTACTCAGCGGAAGATCACCTTATAAAGATACAGAAGCACTTCTTGTACAGAACCGTGAAAAATCATGGAACGGTGCACAGAAAACACTTAACAGTCTGACTTTTGAACCTGGCAAGGAATACAGTTTCAGTGTATGTGCGCAGAATATGGGCAGTACCAATACTCAGAATTTTATGCTCTCTCTTCAGTACACCATGGACGGAGAGACCAAGTATGATCATATCGCACAGGGAAGTGCAATAAAAGGGCATTACGTTCAGCTTGCAAATCCTTCTTACAAAATTCCTTATGGTGCATCAGACCTTGTAATGTATGTAGAAACTGAATCAGGAACTGACAACTTCTATATTGACGAAGCTATTGGTGCGGTAAAGGGTACTAAGATTGATGGTCCGGCAGATGTAAGCGTTACCACAGGTGATATCAACTCTGACGGTGCTATAAACATAGTTGATCTTGTGCTTTCAAAGAACGTTGTTGTTTCCACAGAAACACCTGATGCTGTAGCAGCAGTGGCAGCTGACGTAGATAAGAACGGTAAAAATGATGCTGAAGATATAGTACTGATGCTGAACTATCTTTTCGGGATTATTGACAAATTCCCTGAAGCTTAAAAATTGATACTACATATTTAAGAGTAAAAGATCTTAAAACAGTTCTATCAATTCCATATAAACACAAATATCCCCGGAACTCAACTCAAAAAAAGCGTGTTCCGGGGAAAATTCATTTATCAGATATCAGCTTTATTAACCCATCCTGTCACATACATACCGATAGGAGTATTGCCGCAGTATTCAGGCTTGATCGTTATCCTCATTCTGCCGTTTATCTCAGCACCGTCATAGAGATAGAAAGTACCGGATTTCTTTGTACCATCCTCACTTGTGGATGAAGCATACAGAGTCACATCCTTAAGTTCGATCTTAGTGCCCTTGGCGTATGATCTTTCAGGAACGGAATGCACAGTCTTGCCGTTTTCATCAAAGACAGTATAACCAGGAGGGCATGCTCTCTTTGCGTTATCGAGTACAGAGTAAGCACCAATCTGGCTCTTGGCATCGTCCTTTGACTTGCGGACGCGGTAGAGTTTCTTTGTTTCCTGTGCAGGTTTTGGTTCAGGTTTAAGTGCCTCAAGATAGCCGGACACCTTCTTGACGAACTCATCCCAGTGCGGAAGGATCTGAGCAGGGCAGTTCTTTTTGCTGTACCAGTGCTTTTGAGTGAAGAGACTTTCGATTCCTAAACCATACTGATTAAGAAGTGCAGCAGCAAGTCTTGCGCAGTTGTCTTCGGATTTCCTGTCTCTTTCATTGTACTCTGGGCTCATGATGCATTCTATAGCGATGGTTCTGCGGTTTCCGTCACCATCACCGTCAGCCGCATGCCAACCGCTGAGTGAGAGTGGAAGGTTCTGCCATGCACACACGTCATCGCAGTAGAAATGCACTCTTACATCACCCATGTTTCCATTGAATGTCACACGGGTATACTGTTCAGCCGGTGTAGTACCTTCTGCAGTTGTGATCCAGTTAGTATTATGGATCGTAACACCAAGAATACTGTCTTCCATTGAATCAGATGGCATGTCGATATTATTAGAGTTGTGACTGGTGAGCAGGAATTCGTTCACTGTTACACCGTTCACGTTTACTGTTCTGTCTGGTTTTAAAATATTAGCCATGTTACTTTACCTCCTTGTCTTCACGTTCATGGAGCTGTTCTAAAACTTCTTTTAACTTCTTAGGTATCGGCAGACCGAGATGTGCTGCGTTTTCAAGGAGAGAAACACCCTCGTTGGAAAGGTAGAAAAATATTACAGCAGTGCGCATTACACTGCCGTTGCCAATCACGTTTGTGTCGAGCAGATGTGCGATGCCGACAAAAATGAAGATCATCACTTTTTTGAAAATGCCGCGGGAACCGACTTCACTTGAAAGTTTCTTGTCCACGATCGCACACATTACTCCTGTAGCGTAGTCAGCGACTACAAATGCGATAAGTGCAACCATAAGTCCGTCACAGCCTCCTAAAAAATAGCCGAGCCAGCCTCCGATTGCCGAAAAGCAGACTCTTGTCATAGTCCAGAAATACTTCATATAACCTCACCTTCTTAAAAAATTATGGTTATATCAGAAATGACCAGATGAGTATTATCCGATCTTACGAGCCAGCATAATCAATATGAACCTGAAGGTTTCTGACTCATCAGCAGCAACCCCCTTAATATTAACCTGAATCCGCAAGACTCATTTTCTTAAAACCTTTCAAAAACGTCGAAAATATGG
>CALMUA010000193.1 GCA_937872775.1 uncultured Ruminococcus sp. | reverse complement strand
TTGAGATAGATTAAAGGATGGGAGAAAAAATGAATATCATACAAATTGAAGATTTAGCAAAAAAATATAATGATACTATGGTTTTGAATCATGTATCCATAGAGTTTAAAAAAGGAAAAATATATGGTCTTATCGGAAGAAATGGCAGTGGAAAAACAGTACTGCTTAAATGTATATGTGGTTTTATTACACCAACACAAGGTCATATATATATAAATGGAAAAGATATAGAGAAGTGCAGATCAAATCGCGAAAATCTGGGTATTATCATTGAACATCCCGGGTTTTTAACTCATTACAGTGGTTATAAGAATCTGAAAATGCTTGCTATGATACAAAATAAAATTGATAAACAACAAATTATAGATGCAATGAAGCTTGTTGACTTAGATCCGTATAATAAAAAAGCTGTAGGCAAATATTCATTAGGAATGAAACAACGACTTGGAATTGCACAGGCTATAATGGAAAATCAGCAGATATTAATTTTAGATGAACCAATGAACGGATTAGATAATAGCAGTGTTGATAAAATAAGAAAAATCATCTTAAAGTTAAAGCAAGAGGGAAAAACTATTGTAATTGCTTCACATTTTAAAGAAGATATACAATTACTCTGTGATGAAGTGTATCAGTTGGATAATGGAAATATAATTGAACACATTGTATGTTGACTTTCAATCAAATTTAATATTTTCTTACCACTATAAATTATTATAAATAGAAAGAAGATTTATCTTTATTAGATAATACAGCATTTGTGAGGATGTTCATGAAAATATGGGGGACAATGCGGGCATCGTCCCCTACAATTATATTGAATTATTATCTGAATTAATCATATTAGGCAATGGTAAAAAAAATTGCTCAAAAACTAAAATACATTAATTTATTTAAAAATCTCTTCTGCATTTAAAATACCATTTTCAGCAGTTACTTTAATAAAAATATTCTCTGATGCATTTCCTGTACAGTCATACAATACAATCTCATAAACCTGACTGTCGTTAAAAATATCAAAATCACTGTCAAAAAATAAATTCGGTTCCGATATTCCTGTATTCACGTTGTTTTCCCATGTCTGCCACCTCGTTGCTACACGGTATGTAAAAAACTTTCCGTTCTTATAAATTTCAGCACGTGCAATTCCGAAATTATCCGAAGCTCCGGTAAATGAAAGCTTCATTACAGGAGAACTCAGACCGGAAAGATTAATTGTTGACACATCAAATGTATCAGGAATTTCCGGTGGAGTCATATCCGGAACACCGTAGTTTATATAATGTATATACGAATTCAGAAATCCTTTGCCTACACTTACTGAATTATAATATGTAGAAAGAGAACAGCTTGTAAAATTATCAACATACGGTTCAGCAAGCTCAAGCTGTTGTATCAGCGTGCTGACAAAGCTGCTTTGAGTAAGTTCTGCCCATTTGCGTTCAGGCAGATCTATATAAAATCTGAATGATTCTGCATTACTCCAGAGCTTCATCCCTTTTGAGGCATTATCAACGGCTATACGATATGCTTTTGTCCACTCTGCAAGATTTTCAAGAGTCATTCCGGTTGCACCAACACTGTCCTGTGGTGCAAGAATGTCACCCATGCGAAAATCTGTCTTTCTCATGACATCCTCCCAGAAAAGGCCGTTTACAGCTGAGCTGTGTGTACACCATGTGGCCTCTTTTTTTATATTTACATATGGTGAAAGCATAAGCGGCATATCCGGATCCATTTTATTTATTTCATTTATAAACATATTCAGAACATATGACAGAGTATCTACGCCTATTGCACGTGAATCATCATTATCAAAGTCAGCAGAGTTTGAGATCTCAGGTGAGAAATACCATCCGTAAAAAGCATCAGGATATTTTTCAGCATATGTATCATATATTTCATGAGTATAAGGAATAAGATCAGACATCATTTTGTAAAACGCTTCTTGTCCTTTTCCGTATTTTGCATATGAACCGTCTGCATTAAGCATATCATGACGGCATATATTGACGTTCCAGAAATCCGAATCCATTCCGAGACTGACAAAGCATTTTATACCGGCATTCTGGCAATGCGATAATATCTTGTCTACAGAATCATAATGCATACGTCCGCCCATTGATACATTTTCTGGAGAATTAACAAGCTCCGATTTATAAAATGTATTAAAATATCCGTTTGTTTCACGTAAAACTGTATCTCCTATTATTACAGAGGTGATACCAAGAGCTTTCCATTCGTTTATCGTTGTCTGCCATTGCTCCTCACTGTAGTCGTTTGCAAGCCATGCTTCTATAAATGTACTGCCAAAATGTGATACGCTTACAGGAGTCTGTGAAGAACTGATAAGCTTGCTTTTTAACTTGATAAGGTCAAGAATATCAACAGTGTCATCATCGTTCTGCATAAAACGTCTGTAAGACTGCTCTGTGGGAACAGTCTTTCCGAGCAGATAATCTGAAAGGCCAAGCAGTCCGCAGCCGGAATAACGCATACCGTCATCATTGACGGCAAGAATCCTGCCCCCTGTATAATCTGAAGCTGCACTTACATGTGTATTTGAAGCTTTAACTGAACATACGGAAGCTACAATCAGCGCAGAAAAACTGCAAATTAAATATCGTAATAAATTTTTCATTGTCATCATCTCCTGTACTGTTACTGTATTTGCCCGAAGTTCCAGGGCTATCGGAAAGCCCGGTCGCCTCCGCTAAAGTCAAAACTCCGGTAAAACCATAAAGTGATTGCTTAATTAATAAAAATAGAAATACCCTTATCTGAAGAATACACCGTTTTAAGATAGTTTTCAATCATAAAATAATTTTTTCCCAAAAGTAAAAAGCCAGAGATCTCAGAATAGAAAGATCTCCGGCTTTTTGTCGGACTGTTTTTTACAGTCCTTTTTCATCATTCTTCATACGCTTGTCTTAAAATACGTATTTCTTCTGCATATCCGTCATTGTCATTAGGCGTTTCAAGAAAGAAAGGCAATTTTTTAAGAACCGGATGATTTATAATTCTTTTGATCGCTTCAAATCCAATATTCCCCATCCCTATTTTCTGATGTCTGTCCTTATGGCTTCCCAATGTGTTCATACTGTCGTTAAGATGTACTGCATGCAGCCTTTCAAGGCCGATAATATTATCAAACTCTGTCAGAACTCCATCAAGATCATTTATAATATCATATCCCGCATCGAAAACATGACATGTGTCAAGACAAACACCCATTTTGTCGTTTAAATCAATATTATTTATTATTTCCTTAAGCTCACTGAATTTGCTTCCGACTTCAGAACCCTTTCCTGCCATTGTTTCAAGGAGAATAATTGTCTTTTGTTCAGGAACAATTGCATCGTTGAGAGCCTGTGAAATAAGCTCTATTCCCTTTGCCACTCCTTGTCCTACATGACTTCCCGGATGAAAATTATAAAGCATGCACGGTAGCTGTGTCATCTTCTGGATATCTTCTTTTAATGCACCATTTGCAAATTCTCTTACTCTTTCATCAGCCGAACAAAGATTCATTGTATATGATGCGTGTACAAGCAGAGGAGCAAATGAATTTTCATCCATCAGCTTCTCCAGTGATGCTGCATCATCAGCCATAATTTTTTTTGCTTTTCCGCCTCTCGGGTTTCTGGAAAAAAACTGAAATGTATTGGCTCCTATTCGCAGTGATTCTTTGCCCATTGCCTCATATCCGTCTGAAACAGATAAATGACATCCTATATTAAGCATTTTTTTACCTTCCTATTGCATACATAAAGGGCATCAGAATAGCACCTAACAGCATAAGAGCAGCAACAATAAGAATTAATATACGGACTATCAATTTTTTCTTTGGTGCTCCATATGAACTTTTACCAATTTTATCAGCCATTGTCCTTCACCCTCTTTTACTATTTTGAAGCTGCAAAAGGCTTACGTTTTTTCTGATAGCCACCGCTGCTTCTGGCGTTTCCGCCTCTTCTTGATAAATCTCCTCCGTGAGCTATGCCGTCATGTGAACGGCTGCCACCGAACTTAGGTTTATCATTCTTTTTTTCGCAAATCTTAACGTTTACTTTTTTACCGTTTACCTTTGTATTATCCATTGCATCAACTATAAATTCAGCATCCTGCTCAGGAACCTCAACAGTTGTATATCTGTCAAATATCTCTATCTTGCCAAAACTCTTTCCTGCCATGTTTGTTGCTTCAACAAGTGCGCCAAGTATAAAATTAGGTGCAAGTTTGTTCATTCTGCCTGATGAAATTTCAATCTTGACTGATTTTCCTTTTGATGTTTTAACAGCATTGATAGCTGCTTTTTTCATCTTAGGGAATTCAAATTCAGGAATATTCTTAAGTTCCTTATTAAGTCTTAGATTTATAAGAATATTTGCAATTGCTTCTACAGAATAACCTTCTTTTGTAAGCATTTCAAGAATAATTTTGGTCTCATCTCTGAGCGGCTGTTCTGAGGCGGCTTTAATTCTCACTGCAATCTTGGATATTTTATTTTTGAGTATATCATCCTTTTCAGGGAGCTCTTTTTCATTTATATCAGCTTTTATATATCTTGAAAGTGCTTTCATATCATATATCTGCTTGCGGTTGCTTACAAGAGTATATGCTGTACCCGATTTTCCGGCACGTCCCGTTCTTCCTATTCTGTGAATATAGTATTCGTTATCCTGTGGAAGGTCATAATTAAATACTACATCTATTCCGTTTACGTCTATTCCTCTTGCTGCAACGTCAGTAGCAATAAGAATATTTATTTTTCCTGCCTTGAATTTATCCATTACATATGATCTCTGTGTCTGCTTCATATCTCCGTGCAGTCCCGCAGCCTTAAATCCCTTATTGGATAATGTTTCTGTAAGTTCATCAACCATTTTTTTAGTGTTGCAGAATATCATTGATGCTTTTGGCTCATATGCAAGAAGAATATACTGTATTGCCTCACCCTTCATTCCAGACGGAACTTCAAAATAATACTGTTCTATTGTATCTACTGTTCTGTACTTTTCATCAATTTTTATAAGCTGAGGATCTTTCTGATACTGGTTTGTAATAGCAAGAATAGCAGGAGGCATTGTTGCTGAAAATAAAATAGTCTGTCTTTCTTCAGGTACATCCTGAAGTATACTCTCAATATCCTCTCTGAATCCCATGTTAAGCATTTCATCAGCTTCGTCAAGTATAATCATTTTAAGGTTCTGAAGCTTCAGTGTGCGTCTTCTCATATGGTCCATTACTCGTCCCGGTGTACCTACTACGAGATTTGCGCCTCTTTTCAAATCCATGATCTGTTTGTCCATGCTTGCACCGCCGTATACAGCACAAGGTTTTACCCAACTCATATATTTTGAAAACTTTTTTATTTCCTCACATGCCTGCATTGCAAGCTCTCTTGTAGGACAAAGTATTAATACTTCCACTCCGTTTCTCTCATGTGACAGACTTTCAATTGCCGGTATACCAAATGCAGCTGTTTTTCCGGTACCTGTATTTGATTTACCGATAATATCAGCACCACTTTGAATTAACGGAATACTTCTCGCTTGTATTTCTGTTAATTCGACAAAGCCCATCTCTTCGACAGACCTCAAGACTTCATCAGTTAATTGTAGTTCATTAAATTTCATAAAATTTCCTTCCTAGTAAAAAACAAGGGCGAAACCTCGGTTTCGCCCGCAATCATTAATTATAATATCATTTTTTTGCGAAAAAGTCAAGTATTTTCACTCCAATAATTTTTCACGCATGTAAAGCAAGAGCTTTTTTTCTTTCCTTGAAACCTGTACCTGCGTCATATTGAGCACTTCAGCTGTCTGATGCTGAGTAAAATTTTTGTAATACCTGAAATATATCAGCATCTTGTCATTTTCACTAAGTCCAGTCATTATCTGTCTTAGTGATAGTAAATCACCTATTTCTTCATCAGGTGCTTCGACACGTATATCAATCTGACCGTCTCCGTCCTCAGAAGCATCTGTCAAGGAAAGAAGTGGCTGGCTTGATGACAATGCTTCAATAATCTGCATCTGGTCAACCTCAAGCGAATCAGCAAGCTCAGAAATAAGAGGCTCACGTCCTTTTAATTTCATTGTCAGCTCTCTTTCTTTCATTATCCGCAATGACAGCTCTTTTATACTTCTGCTTACTTTTATTGTTCCTCCGTCACGAAACAGTCGTTTTATTTCTCCCAGGATTACAGGAACGGCATACGTTGAAAACTTTACTCCACGGCTTTCATCAAAAGCTTTTGATGCCTTGACCAATCCTACACATCCGGCTGAATAAAGCTCTTCGTATTCTATTCCTTTTCCCCTGAATCTGTTAGCACATAGATGTACCAGTCCAAGATTATTTTCCACAGACAGATCAGTCTCAACCATAAATCATCATTCCTCTGCTCCGTTTGATGAAAGCTTTTTTTTCATAAAAACACTTGTGCCGTACCCTACTCTGCTCTTTACAGAAAGCTTGTCCATAAAACTTTCCATAACAGCAAAGCCCAGACCTGCACGTTCCTCATTTTCTGCTGTTGTATACAGTGGCTCCATTGCCTTACTTATATCCTCTATACCGCACCCCCTGTCCTTTATCTGTATGTAAACAATTCTATTTTCAAGTATTTTTACTGTAATATAAACCATGCCTGATTGTTTCCGATATGCATGTACTATTGAATTTGTAACTGCCTCCGATACAGCAGTCCTTATATCTGCAAGCTCGTCCACTCTTGGATCAAGCTGCACGATAAATGACGATACTGCTGCTCTTGCAAAGCTTTCATTTTTTGAAGTAGCGGAAAAGCTCAGTTTCATTTCATTAAGAATATTCATTTTTATTTCTCCCGATCATTATAATATTTGAGCAAGTTTGTCGATTCCGGAAAGCTTCATTATTTTTTTAATCTGTGGCGATGTATTTTTAATAATTATCTTTCCGTCCAATTCATTCATAAGTTTATATCTTCCCATAATAAGCCCTACCCCAGAGCTATCCATAAATGTGATATTTTCGAAATCAAGTATAAGTTCCTCCGGAATATTTTCTTTTATTGAAAGATCCAGCTTCTCACGCATTATTGTAGCATTGTGGTGATCTATCTCACCATAAAGGCCTGCTGTTATTTTGTTACCGTCATATAAAAACTTAATCATTTTATCACTCCAATCTGTATGTTAAATTATTACTGTATCATTTTATCACAGATGTAGTAAAAAAACAGTCGAAATAAGGTGAGTACTGATTTTGTATCACGCTCAACAGTAACTAAAAAAGATTGAATCTGAATCTGAATCTTTTATTTTAATACACTGTTGCAATATACATTATGTTGTGATATAATAAATGAACAGATACAATATATATGGAGGTGTAAATTAAAATGACAGATGTAAAAGTAATTAACGGGTCTCTTTCCCAGGCTGAAATAAACGCTTATCTTAATTATGCTGTTGACAAATATCCTAACAGAGTAATCGAAGCTATGCAGATTGAACTAGACGGTGAATATGTTAATCTCAGCTACAGATTTGCTGATGTTCCGTTTCAGCGTATCAGACGAATTACAGGATATCTTGTGGGTGATCTTAGCAGATTCAATAATGCAAAACGTTGTGAAGTAGAAGAACGTGTTGTTCATGGTGTACAATAAATAAAAATCTCCGTTCAGGTATGGGTGTTGAATTACCCATATTCTGAACGGAGATTTTTTATAGTATGAAGCAGATAAGACCGCTGCAGCCTTCATTAATTACTCTTTCAAGTGTTTCCTGAATCTTCATTCTTGCTTCCATAGGCATTTTCATAAGTTTGCTGTGAAGACCCTCATTCACAAGCTCATGCAGAGATTTTCCAAAAATATTTGATTGCCATATTTTAGTAGGATTTTCTTCAAACTCCTGCATCAGATACATTATCAGTTCCTCTCCCTGTTTCTCAGAACCTACTATAGGGCTTACAGTAGTATTTATATTTGCTTTCATAAGATGAATAGAAGAAGCTGACGCCTTTAGTTTAACTCCGTATTTTCCTCCTTGTTTTATTATCTGAGGTTCTTCCAGATATAATTCATCTATATCAGGCATTACAATTCCATATCCGGATGCATCGACCTCCTGAAGTGCAGCCTCTATCTTACTGAACTTTTTCTTAATAGCATTTAACTCAACTAGTGTACAGTATCGCTGAAAATTAAACTTTAATTTTACCGCATTATGTGATA
>CALMUA010000192.1 GCA_937872775.1 uncultured Ruminococcus sp. | reverse complement strand
GCTTTAATGCTACCTTCATCAATTAAATTTACAAATAAAACTGTAGACAGAATAATTAATAATACAATTATCATTGCTGCAATAGTTGAGATCAATACATATTGAAAACATTCAATACACACCATTTTTCTGAACTGAAAATTTGTCATGCCCAGAGATTTGAGAATAGAAAATTCTCCTCTTCGATTAATAATTCCTGTAGAAATTACATTTGCCATATTAATAAGTGCTATCAAAGATATTAAAATAATAAGCGCAGTCCCCAAAATACGTATTGCTGCAATAGTCTTTAAAACAGTAAAACGTTCAATGTAATTATCCAACTCAATGCTCATTCCTTCTAACTCATCATCTATAAATTTGCATGCTGATGAATAATCTGCGTTGTCATTAAGTGAAGAAGAAATATATGTCATGTTCATATAATCAACAAATGGCTTTTCATATTGATCTGCTGTAGCAATCAGCGAAATACAGTCCACATATTCATAATATGATGGCAGAACACCGTCTTTATCTGAAACTGCTGATATTTTAAGTGATTTTTTTTCTTTTGCAGATTTTATATTAGACTTTATATCGTCTTTAATGTTTCTGGCCTCATTGAGCTTTGTAATATTTGTGAAGCTTACATCTATGTACTCACCAGCAGAAATATTAAGTTTTTTATTGATAACTTCGTCATAATTTTTTATTTGATTAATTAAAATAAAACCGTTTTCTTTACTGAGCTCAGAATATTCTATGGGCTGATTGGAATTCCAGCAAGCATCGTATTGTTTTTTATCCAGAAAAATGATCATAACTCGAGGATCACTTATTGATCTGTACTCGGTTTTTAAAAATTCTTTGTATCCATCATTGAGATATGAAGAGTCGATACGCCCGTCTACTTCTATATGAAGCTGATTATTTTTAAAATATTCACTTTCATCAAGAGAATGTTTGTATGATTGTAACTCAGATAAATTGCAAACGTTGTTTTCAGTACATGTAATTATAAAGTCATATCCATCAGGATTAAATATTTCATCAGCATATTCCTCATATAGCTTAAATATATACCCGAATGAAGAAAACAAAGTCAATGAAATTGTTGCTGCCAATACCGTTATAAAGAAACGTTTTTTGTTGCGTCTGATATTTTTAGCAGATAGTACACCTGTCCAGCCAAGAAGCATTTTGCTTATTTTATGTTTTTTTACTTTAATAATATTGTTTTTCTTTGAACGGATAGCCTCTATAGGAGACATTCTTACTATTCTCATTCCTGTTCCGTATGCTGAAAGCAGTATCCACACATACCCCAGGATAATAGACATAAATATACAAAATGGAGATACATGAAATGAAACCAGATTTTCTATATTCTCTACTTCGAAATAATATACTTGAAGGATACCGGTGTTTATTATTATTCTATAAATTATATAGGATGTAAATGTTCCTGTAATAATACCTGCCGGAATTCCTATAACAGAGAGGATATTGGCTTCATTTAATATAATTTTTATTATGTGCTTTTTTGATGCACCGATAGATTGAAGTATGCCATACTGTTTTTCTCTTTCTTTTGATGAAATTTCAAACGCTGTATCAATAACCAGCCTTGCACTAAAAATTACGAACATAATAAAAATTAAAAGAAATGAAAGCACAGATGCAAATTTCATTTTTGCATTATTTCCAATGATTTCATATGAAAGAAGATTATTATTTATATAATATAACACTGTTTTGTCGTCAATTTTTTGGTTAAGATCTATTTCATATTCATCAGATTTAATTTTTGAAAACCGATAATCAGAATTTAGTTGACTAAATGAATTTGTTATAACCTTTTCACAGTCATCAACATTTTTTTTATAATTTATTTTTGTCACTGTTAACGCTTCACTATTATCAAATTCATATTTAGAAAAGTTTTCATCGCTTCCCAGTATTCTGGCCTGTTCTTCAGTAAGACCATAAACACTTACATGCCAGCTGTCAATGGCTCTTGCAATACTGAGCATACATGAGCGATATGTAGAATACAGTGAGGTAATTGATGATATTAATGTCAACGCAACAATAATGCTTAATATTATCATTATCGAATGTCTTTTCTGAGTTAAAATATATCTATGTGCCAGTTTTCCCGAAAAGCTCATTATACCACCTCGTCTCGTGCAATGCAGCCGTCCTCAACAGAAATTATTCTGTCACATTGTAAAGCAATATTTTCGTCATGAGTAATTATAATCATTGTCTGATTAAAAGTTTTATTTGATTGTTTTAAAAGCCCAATAATTTCATGACTGTTCTTTGAATCAAGATTTCCTGTCGGTTCATCAGCAAGAAGTATTGCGGGCGCAGAAAAAAGTGCTCTTGCTATTGACGTCCGCTGCTGCTGACCGCCTGACAGCTGTGACGGAAGATGGCCGCGGCGTTCCTTAAGATCAAGAGTGCTCAGAAACATTTCCAGACGTTCTTTATCAGGTTTACGTCCATCCATAACAGTCGGAAGAACGATATTTTCTTCAACATTCAGTACAGGGATCAGGTTGTAGAACTGATAAATAAGTCCAACTTGTCTGCGGCGGAATACTGCAAGATGTTTGTCATTCTGTGCATATATATCCTGACCGTCAACAAATACCTTTCCGGACGATGGCTTATCAACTCCGCCGATAAGGTGAAGCAAAGTGGATTTTCCTGAACCACTTGGTCCGATAACAGCAATCATTTCTCCTTTTTTTACACTGAAACTTACACTATTAAGTGCTTTAACTTCACTGTTACCTTTACCATAGGTTTTACAAAGATTTTCTACTTTTAAAATATTCATGTGATCTCTCCTTTCATAATGTAATAATACCATATAAAAATGAAATGATTATTACGGTAAAATAACTAAAATGTCATTTAAA
>CALMUA010000191.1 GCA_937872775.1 uncultured Ruminococcus sp. | reverse complement strand
TGAATCTTCAAGGGTTTTTTGTTAGTGCATTGTTCAATTTTCAAGATACTTTTTTTCTGTCTTCCGTTTTTCCTTGGTGCCTCTCGTCTGACAGCTGTTTAATTATATCATTTCCAAACTCGTTTGTCAACCCTTTTTTTAAACTTTTTTAAATTTTGAATTGATGTCGGAAATTATTGCTTTCTAGATTGTTTTATCTCAACTGAGAAAGCTTTTCTATTATATCATAGCACATCAGGCTTGTCAACCCCTTTTTTTATCTTTTTAAATTGCATATAAATTTATGTGCTTTTTTGTTTTTATATTCCTTGATATTCAATGACATTGTAGTTATATTGCTATATGATCAGTTTAATGATATGCCTGTCTTCATCTGTACTTCGTATAAATGATCTATCGGTTTCTGATATTCCAAGCTGTTTATTTGCCTCGACAAAAATTCTGCTAATTCCTTCCTGATTATTGTCAAACAAATAAGAGATTATTTGTTTGTATGTATTATAACTCCTTGCTTTAATATATAGTACACCTTCGTCTCCATTTAAGTTTATTATTTCTCTTTTCAATATCTCTGCTGCTTTTTCTGTGTCTGAAGCTATCATATCATAATATTTAAAATAATTTGCCTCATCTGATGTGCATTCAGGGTATTTAAAGAATGTTTCATCGATAATATGATCATTATTTATTTCATCATCATTTATATTAAAATAACTATAACTTATATTATTATAATCATAATTACTATTTGTAACCGGATCGTCCCATGTTAAATCAATATGATACCATTGGTTTTCAAGGCAGACTATATTCCACATATGTTGTTCTCCACCGCCGCTGCCAGATATAAGTTCACATGCTATTCCTGCTTTCTGACAAAGATACCTGAAAGCACGTGCGTACCCTTCACAAACTGCTTTATGCTCAACGAGTACACCATATGCATTGTCATAATTTGACTCATCCATTATCCCCTCTATTTCTTCATCAGAATATTTCAATATATCACTATAATATGTACAATTTTTAATTATGTAATCATGAAAAAACCTTACCTTATCGACATCAGTCATTTGATAATCTATCATATTAATTACTTTATCAGCAGCAGCTTCAATTTCAGCCTTTATATTTTTTTCCTCTTCTTCATTGTAGCTATAAACCGGAACAACCTTTGTTATTTGTCCTGTATCCTCAATGTATGAACAACTATATCTTCTCATAGGATCATACATAGATTTTTCTTCAGTTGTAAGTATTGCTTCATATATACGACACAGCGAATCTCTGTTAATTTCACTGCTTATTTCTATATTGTCATCATGTTTTAATAGTCCGATACACATCTGATCATATGCGATTTTTTCATTTTGCGTAAGTTGATCGTATTTTATTCCACGTGTTACATGTTGTTCTTCATATGTCTGAACCGTTTCATATGCACTTTCTTGTTCGCTTGTCATATTTTCCCAGTTGTCCGTCTTCTGTTTTATCTGAGACGGTATTGTTTGTATGGTTACTGCAGACTCAGATGTTGTCGGAGTTACACTTAATTTTTCTGATATGTATTCACAGCTGCTAAAAATCGCCGAGCACGTCAATAATAATATCACTGCAATAACTTTTCTTTGCATATATGTCATCACTCCTTGTCAAATAGAAAAAGACCGTCAAATTAAATATAATATTAATCTGACAGTCCGTAATTTAATTTTCTTCTTTTTTATCCGGTTTCAGATTTACTGCTTTCAATTTTGAAATCCAGTTATCCTCAGTCAATAAAACAGTAAATTCAACATTATCATATATAAGAACAGGTGTCTCATCTTCTACTGGTATTCTACCAAGTAAATCAACAATCATTGCACTCATTGTATCATATTCATGCATTTCAGGAGGTTTTACATGGAGTACAGGAAGTATATCCTCAGGGTCAGCTGAACCATCTATAATATACGTTCCCTCAGACACCTCCACTATTTCCTGCTCTTCCTTATCATATTCGTCCTGAATGTTTCCTACTATTTCTTCCAGAATATCTTCCATTGTTACTATGCCGGCTGTTCCACCATATTCATCCACTACTACTGCCATTTGTATTTTCTTTTTAGTCATTATTTCAAAGACTTCATCACATTTGTTTGTTGACGGAATATATAATGCTTTTCTCATGAAATCTTTTATATGAAAGTCTTCCGGCTTTTCGCATCCTACAAGACAAAGAAAATCTTTTACATATATGATTCCTATTATTTTGTCTACTGAATTTTCATATACAGGCATACGTGAAAATCCTTTATTTATTGCCAGATAGACGATATCACTGATTTTATCATTGATATCAAGGCCTATAATATCAGTTCTGTGAGTCATTATTTCAGATATTTTTACATCGCTAAATTCAAATATATTATTAATCATTTCGCGTTGGCTCTCTTCAATAACACCGGTTTCATTTCCGGCTTCAACCATCATACGAATTTCCTCTTCAGTTACAACGTCCCTCTTTGTAAATGTCGATATTCCAAACAATTTGCAGACCACAAATGCAAATGAATTTATGAGGGCTGAAAAAGAACCAACCGTGTAAATTAATATTTTTACAAACGGAATAAGGTTTGCTGCTATTATCTCATTATTCTTTCTTTCAGCAATTCTTTTAGGGATAATATCTGTAAAAACTGAAATAATCATTGTTCCAGCAATCAGTACAATAATATATTTGAGAATCGTTAAAAGTCCATTAGTTTCAAAACATACTGAAGCAAAGAAAATCAACGACATTTCTATACATAGAGCGGATAAAATCTTATGGACAGAAAAAGTATTTATCATTTTTACGGGGTTTGAGATCATATTGTATAGTGGACGATATTTTTTTTCTCTATCGGCAAGTTCCTTTACTTTTGCATCATTTACCTCGATCATTACGTGTTCGCAAACAGTATAAAACGCTCTTATTATTACCAATATCAGAAGTAAGATAGTAAATCGACTCCCGTCAGAAGCCATTAGCGTTCTCCTTTCAAATACCAAAATATCAATATATATGTATGCCAGTAGTATTATCTACATTACAAAATTATTTTTTAAAACAAAATTTAAAGTTTATTATAACAAAAAAAGGTCTGAACCAGACCTTAAATTTTAATATTAAAAAAGCGGATTACGAGGCTCGAACTCGCTACCTCCACCTTGGCAAGGTGGCGCTCTACCA
>CALMUA010000190.1 GCA_937872775.1 uncultured Ruminococcus sp. | reverse complement strand
CTACACGACGCTCTTCCGATCTTCATAAATCATATTTAAATAGTAACAGATATTTTAATTGCATATTCATTATAACATTTTTGAGATTATTTTTCATCATATATAATTAACAAAAATAATATAAGATATTTGTCGAAACACTGTAGTATTAAAAAATACTTTGTTCATAATTTTTTTACATTTTAAATTTCACAAAAAGCTTGTAATCAATTTATACATATGATATAATAAACAAGCAGTTTATTGAGAGCTGCAAAAATGATATGCGTTGAAACGAAAGGTTGCTGACGGTATGTCAGGGAATTTTCGTGGAGTATGTCCGATTTTAAACCGGGCGATTGTAATAACGAACACTGTGTGTGGTTAGAGATGTCTTATGTATTCTGCATAAGGTATATCTACTTGTGTGTGTTGAATTACTTGCTTGGAAACTGATGTTTTTCAAGCTTTTTTTAATGCTACTTCACAGATACACACGGCTAAGTGTTACGAATTCAAGACAATGCCCCCAATAATCCGTTTAAGGAGGCGAAAAAGATGGCAGAAAAAGAAAAAATCAGAATCAAGATCAAAGGTTACGAGCATGCAATTGTTGATGCGGCAGCAGCTAAGATAGTTGAAGCAGCAAAGAGAAGCGGTGCAAGAGTATCAGGTCCTATTCCGTTGCCTACTGATAAGGAGATAATCACTGTTCTTCGTGCAGTTCATAAATACAAGGACAGCCGTGAACAGTTTGAAATGAGAACTCATAAGAGACTCATTGATATTATCAGACCAACAGGCAAGACAATGGAGACTCTCAGTAATCTTGAGATTCCAGCAGGTGTGCTGATCGAAATGGTTGAAAAATAATTTCGGTAAATAACACCAAAGTCACGTTGGCAGACGTCAACCAATAACTTAGGAGGAATTAAAATGCAGAAAACTATGATCGGCAAGAAAATCGGTATGACACAGATTTTCGACGAGACAGGAAAAGTAATTCCTGTAACAGTAATTGAAACCGGTCCATGTGTTGTTGTTCAGAAGAAAACTGTTGAAAATGATGGTTATGCTTCAGTACAGCTTGGATACGGCGATGTAAAGTTAAACAGAGTAAACAAACCTATGCAGGGACATTTCCAGAAAGCTGATGTTGCTTGTAAAAAGACTCTGAAGGAATTCAGACTCGATGACTGCGACGCAGTTAATGTTGGTGATGTACTCAAGGCTGATATATTTACAGTAGGCGATGCTGTTGATGTAAGCGGTACTAGCAAGGGTAAAGGTTTTCAGGGTACAATCAAGCGCAATAACAACTCAAGATTGAAGGAAACTCATGGTACAGGCCCTGTACACAGACATGCGGGTTCAATGGGTTCATGTTCTTCACCATCACGTATATTCAAGGGGAAAGCTCTTCCTGGACATATGGGTGCTGAGAGTGTAACAGTTCAGAATCTCGAAGTTGTAAAAATTGACGCAGAAAATAATCTTATTGCACTCAGGGGTGCGATTCCTGGTCCTAAGGGCGGAATTGTTTGCATCGTTGACAGTGTAAAAAAGGCTTAATGAAAGGAGGAAGCATATATGTCTAAGGTTTCAGTATTTGATATGAATGGTAAGCAGGTTGCAGAAACTGAGCTTTCCGATGCTATTTTCGGAATTAAGCCAAATGAAGCTGTTATGCATGCTATGGTAGTTAATTATCTTGCCAATCAGCGTCAGGGTACACAGTCAACTTTGACACGTACAGAAGTGCGCGGAGGCGGAAGAAAGCCATGGAGACAAAAGGGTACAGGTCATGCAAGACAAGGTTCTATTCGTGCTCCTCAGTGGGTGCATGGTGGAGTTGCTCTTGGTCCTAAACCAAGAGATTACAGATATTCTCTTAACAAAAAGGTAAAGAGACTTGCAATGAAATCTGCTTTATCAGTAAAGCTTCAGGATGAAAATCTTGTTGTTCTTGATTCAATCAAGATGGAAGAATTCAAGACAAAGACGGTAGTAGCTATGCTTAAAGCTCTTAATATCGAAGGTAAAGCTCTTGTAGTTATGCCTGAGGTTGATAAGAAGGTTATAAAAAGTGCTTCTAATATTCCTGGTATCAAAACAACACTTGTTAACACATTAAATGTTTATGATATTTTAAACTATGATAAGTTTATAGTTGTTCAGGATGCAGTTGCAAAAATCGAGGAGGTGTACGCATAATGAAGGCACCACAGGATATCGTTATAAAGCCAATTATAACTGAAAGAAGTATGGACGCTCTCCAGACAGGAAAGTACACTTTTAAGGTTGATAAGAACGCTAATAAAATAGAGATAGCAAATGCAGTCGAAAAGCTTTTCGATGTTGAGGTTGCTAAAGTAAATACAATGAACTGTATAGGTCGTACAAAACGTGTCGGCAGATTCGTTGGTAAAAAGGCTGACTGGAAAAAGGCTATTGTTACATTAAAAGCTGATTCAAAGACAATTGAGTTCTTTGATGGTATGATTTAATTTCCAGAGTCTATATGAAGGATAATTAAAATTATTATCCGGTATGGGAGTAATGCTCCCGCAAAAAAATGCATTTTAAGGAGTGAATTAAATGGCAATTAAAGCATTCAAGCCGACAACTCCATCTCGTCGTCAGATGACATGTACAGATTATTCACAGTTGTCAAAGGTTGCTCCGGAGAAAAGTTTACTTGAGCCATTGAAAAATAAATCAGGTAGAAACAGCTACGGAAGAATAACAGTTCGTCACAGAGGTGGCGCAAATAAGAGAAAATATCGTATAATTGACTTTAAGCGTGATAAGGACGATATGGACGCTAAGGTATTAACCTTAGAATACGATCCTAACCGTTCAGCTCATATCGCACTCATCCAGTATGAAGATGGCGAAAAGAGATACATTATCGCACCTAATGGTCTTAATGTAGGAGATACAGTAAGAAGCGGTGCTGAAGCTGATATTAAGCCTGGTAACGCATTAAAGCTTATTGATATTCCGGTTGGTACTTTTATTCATAACATTGAATTATATCCTGGTAAGGGTGCTCAGCTTGTAAGATCTGCTGGTAACATGGCTCAGCTTATGGCTAAGGAAGGCGAATACGCACTTCTGAGACTTCCTTCAGGTGAGTTAAGAAATGTACCTAAATGTTGTAAAGCTTCAATCGGTCAGGTAGGAAATATAGATCATGAAAATGTCAATTACGGTAAAGCAGGAAGAAAACGTCACATGGGTTGGAGACCTACAGTTCGTGGTTCTGCAATGAACCCTTGCGATCATCCACATGGTGGTGGTGAAGGTAAATCGCCTATCGGTCGTTCAGGCCCTGTTACTCCTTGGGGTAAGCCAACACTTGGCTATAAGACCCGTAAGAAGCATAACCGTTCAGATAAATATATTGTAAAACGCAGAAACGGTAAATAAAGCTTGAAAGGAGGAAATTATAATGAGCAGAAGTATTAAGAAGGGACCTTTCGTTCAGGAGGTACTTTTTAAGAGAGTTGTGCAAATGAATGAAGCTGGCGAAAAGAAAATTTTAAAAACTTGGAGCCGTTCTTCAACTATTTTTCCGGAGTTTGTAGGTCATACATTTGCTGTTCATGATGGTCGTAAGCACGTTCCAGTATATGTAACAGAAGATATGGTAGGTCACAAGCTCGGTGAGTTTGCTCCTACAAGAACTTATAAGGGTCACGTTGGTTCAAAAACATCAAATAACGGTAAGAAATAGCGGAAGGAGGAATACACGATGGAAGCAAGAGCTTATTTAAGAAATATTCGTATTTCACCAAGAAAAGTTAAGATTGTGCTTGATCTTATCAGAAACAAGCCGGTGGAATATGCTATGGCAACTTTAAAACATACTCCAAAGGCTGCATGTGAAGATTTAGAAAAGCTTTTGAAGTCTGCTATTGCTAATGCAGAGAATAATCATGACATGGACAAGGAAAAACTCTATGTTGCTGAGTGTTTTGTTTCTCCTGGATCTACTATGAAGCGCATAATGCCAAGGGCACAAGGCAGAGCTTTTAGAATTCTTAAGAGAACATCACATGTTACTATGGTATTAAAAGAAAAAGATTAATCCCAAATAGGAGGTAGACTATGGGCCAGAAGGTAAATCCACACGGTTTCCGTGTTGGCGTTATTAAGGATTGGGATTCACGTTGGTATGCAAATAAATCAACATTTGGCGATACATTGGTTGAAGACTACAACATCCGTAATTTTATAAAGAAAAAACTTTATGCTGCTGGTGTTTCAAGAATTGAAATCGAACGTTTTGCTGAAAAAACAAGAATCCACATTCACTGTGCTAAGCCTGGTATCGTAATTGGTAAGGGCGGTGCTGAAATCGAAAAGCTTCGTATTCAGGTTGAAGCTATGATGTTAAGCAAGTCACAGGTTTTAATAAATATTGTTGAAGTTAAGCAGCCTGATCTCAATGCTCAACTCGTTGCTGAAAAGATTGCGCTTGATCTGGAGAACAGAATTTCTTTCAGACGTGCTATGAAGCAGTCAATCGGACGTGCAATACGTCTCGGAGCAAAGGGTATCAAGACAAGAGTTGCAGGTCGTTTAGGCGGTGCTGAAATTGCAAGATCTGAAAGCTATAACGAAGGTACTATTCCGCTTCAGACAATCAGAGCAGATATAGACTACGGTACAGCAGAAGCACATACAACTTATGGTCGTTTAGGCGTTAAGGTATGGATCTATAAGGGCGAAATTCTTAAGGGTGAGTCTCCTGATAAAAATGAAGACAAACAGCCTGCAAGAAAAAAACGCGATGATAACAGAACATTCCGTAAACCAAGAACACCAAGAAAAGAAGAAGGAGGTAACCAGTAATGCTACTTCCAAAGAGAGTAAAATATCGTCGTGTTCATAGAGGTCGTATGACTGGTAGAGCACTTCGTGGAAATAAAGTAACAAATGGAGAGTATGGTTTACAGGCATTACAGCCTGCATGGATTACTTCAAATCAGATCGAAGCAGCCCGTATAGCGATGACTCGTTATATTAAGCGTAACGGTAAGGTTTGGATAAAGCTTTTTCCTGATAAGCCAGTAACTAAGAAACCACTTGGAACTCGTATGGGTTCTGGTAAAGGTGCTCCGGAATATTGGGTAGCTGTTGTTAAACCAGGCAGAGTAATGTTTGAAATTGCTGGTGTAACTGAAGAAGAAGCAAGAGAAGCTATGCGTCTTGCAATGCACAAGCTCCCAATTAAATGTAAATTTGTAAGCAAAGAAGCAGAGGGAGGCGAGCAGTAATGAAAGCAACTGATGTAAGAGAATTATCTGTTGACGAAATGAACAATAAATTAGTAGATCTGAAGAAGGAGCTTTTTGCTCTCCGCTTTCAGCTAGCTGTAAATCAGCTTGACAATACAGCTCGTTTAAAAGCTGTAAAAAAGGATATTGCTCGTATCAAAACTATTCTTCGTGAGCAAGAAATCCAGTCAAGCGTAGAGCAGTAAGAAAGGGAGGATTTAGCGATGTCTGAAAGAAATCTTAGAAAAATAAGAACTGGTAAAGTTGTTAGCGACAAGATGGATAAGACTATTGTTGTAGCTATTGTTGACAATGTTAAACACCCACTTTACAAGAAAATTATCAAGAGAACTGTTAAGCTGAAGGCTCATGATGAAAAGAATGAGTGCAAAATTGGCGACAGAGTTGAAATTATGGAAACACGTCCACTCTCAAAAGACAAGAGATGGAGAGTTACCGAAATCATTGAAAAGGCAAAATAAATTTGAATTAAATTTAGTTACCATGCTGTAAATCAGCATTTTAATTTCTGAAAGGAGGAGAACGACTGTGATACAGATGCAAACTTACCTTAAGGTTGCAGACAACACTGGTGCCAAGGAGCTTATGTGTATTAGAGTTTTAGGCGGTACACGCAGAAGATATGCAAATATCGGCGATGTAGTTGTAGCTTCTGTTAAGAAGGCAACACCCGGCGGCGTTGTTAAAAAGGGTGATGTTGTTAAAGCAGTTATCGTTCGTTCAGCAAAGGGCTTGAGAAGAGAGGATGGAACTTATATCCGCTTCGACGAGAACGCTGCTGTAATCATTAAAGAGGATAAAAATCCAAAAGGAACACGTATATTTGGACCGGTGGCAAGAGAACTTCGTGACAAGGAATACACTAAAATTTTAAGCCTTGCACCAGAAGTATTATAATGGAGGTGTCATAGAAATGAGTAAAGTACATGTAAAAAAAGGTGACACAGTCATTTTGCTGACAGGTAAATATAACGATAAATTTGAAGGCAATGATAAGAAAAAAACCGGTAAGGTTTTAGAAGTTAGTCCTAAAGAGGGTAAAGTAATCGTTGAGGGCATTAACTTTGTAACTAAGCATGTAAAACCTACAAGAATGGGTCAGGTCGGAGGAATAGTTCAGGCTGAAGCTCCTATCTATGCATGTAAGGTACAGCTTGTTTGCCCTAAATGCGGCAAAGCTACAAGAGTTGGTCACACCTTTGAAACTGAGAAAAATTCTGATAAGAAAGAAAAGTTACGTATTTGCAAAAAATGCGGAGCTTCATTTAAGTAAAGGAGAAACGACATGGCTAGATTAAAGGATTATTATATTAGCACTGTAGCTCCTGCGATGATGAAGAAGTTTG
Organism: uncultured Ruminococcus sp.; assembly: GCA_937872775.1. Lineage (GTDB taxonomy): Bacteria > Bacillota > Clostridia > Oscillospirales > Ruminococcaceae > HUN007. The sequence goes on along the minus strand of CALMUA010000190.1, from coordinate 10,736 downwards.
GCTACAAAAGCGTAATGCAGATCCCTAAACTTGATAAAATTGTTATCAATGTCGGAGCTGGTGAAGCAAAAGAAAATACTAAGATTATAGATGCAATTATGACTGATATAGCAGCTATTTCAGGTCAGAAGCCTGTAATTTGCCGTTCAAAAAAGTCAGTTGCTAACTTTAAACTTCGTGAAGGAATGCCGATCGGTGTTAAAGTAACATTAAGAAATGAAAATATGTACGAATTCCTCGACAAATTCTTTAATGTTTCATTACCAAGAGTACGTGACTTCAGAGGTATCAATCCTAATTCATTTGACGGTAGAGGAAATTATTCAACAGGTATTAAGGAACAGTTGATTTTCCCTGAAATTGAATACGATAAAATTGACAAGGTAAGAGGTATGGACATCAATTTTATTACAACGGCAAAAACTGATGAAGAGGCAAAGGAGCTGCTTACATTAATGGGTGCTCCATTTGCAAAGTAAATTAGGGAGGATTTAAATAATGGCTAAAAAAGCAATGGTTCTCAAACAGCAGAAAACTCCCAAATACTCCACACGTGCTTATAACAGATGCAAGATTTGTGGAAGACCTCATGCATATCTGAGAAAATTTGGTGTTTGCCGTATTTGTTTCAGAGAATTAGCACATGATGGTCAGATTCCGGGAGTTAAAAAGGCTAGCTGGTAATATTACAAAGGAGGTTATTCGGCATGCAGATTACTGATACTATAGCAGATATATTAACAAGAATTCGTAATGCGAATTCAGCTAAGCACGCTACGGTTGATGTTCCCGCTTCAAACGTTAAGAAAGCTATAACTCAGATTCTTGTTGATGAGGGTTATATAAAGAGCTTTCAGGTTATTGAAGATGGTAAGCAGGGTATTATAAGAATTACTCTTAAATATGGTGATAACAGATCACCTGTTATTACTGGCTTACGTAGGGTATCAAAACCAGGTTTGCGTATTTATTCAAGTTGTGAGGATATGCCTAAGGTTAGAAAGGGTCTTGGTATTGCAGTAGTTTCCACTTCAAAGGGAATTATGACAGATAAAAAGGCTCGTGAACTGAATGTAGGCGGAGAAGTTCTCGCATTCGTATGGTAAGGAGGGCACATAATGTCAAGAATAGGTAGAATGCCGATTAGTGTCCCTGCTGGTGTAGTAGTTACAAATAATAATAATTTGATTACAGTAAAGGGCGCTAAGGGCGAAATTACTAAACAGTTTTCAAAAGAACTCGGCATTGAAATAAACGATGGAGTTGTTACAGTAACACGTCCATCCGAAAATAAAATTCATAAATCACTTCATGGTCTTACAAGAACACTTATTGCAAACATGGTTGAAGGTGTAACAAATGGTTTTTCAAAAACACTTGAAATCGAAGGTGTTGGTTACCGTGCTTTAAAGCAGGGTAATGATCTTGTAATGAACCTTGGTTATTCGCATCAGGTTATCATGAGTGAAGGTGACGGAATAACAATTGATGTTCCTGCACCAAACAAAATTATAATTAACGGTATTGACAAGCAGGCAGTTGGTCAGTTCGCTGCTGAAGTTCGCGAAAAGCGTCCGCCTGAGCCATACAAGGGCAAGGGAATCAGGTACGAAAATGAACACATTATCCGCAAAGAGGGTAAAGCTGGTAAAGGCAAAAAGTAATATAAGGAGTGAATCGCAATGGTTAAAAAGGCTGATAAAAATAAGGCTAGAGAAGCTAGACACCGTAGAGTACGTGATAAGATCTCTGGTACACCGGAGCGTCCACGTCTTAATGTTTTTCGCTCCACAAAACACATTTATGCACAGGTTATTGATGACGTAAATGGTGTTACACTGGCTTCTGCATCAAGTCTTGAAAAAGATTTTGACGGAAATGGCGGAAACAAGGACGGTGCTCGTAAAGTAGGTCAGCTTATTGCTCAGAATGCACAGGCTAAGGGTATTACTGCTGTTGTATTTGACAGAGGCGGTAATATTTATCACGGTCGTATCAAAGAGCTCGCTGAATCTGCACGCGAAAACGGATTAAAGTTCTAAAAGAGGAGGTAAAACACTTTGGCTAAGATAGATGCTTCAACATTGGAGCTTTCAGAAAAGGTTGTCGCTATTAACAGAGTATCAAAGACTGTTAAGGGCGGACGTATCATGAAGTTTTCTGCTCTTGTAGTAGTAGGCGACGGAAATGGAACAGTTGGCTTTGGTCTTGGTAAATCCGGAGAAGTTCCGGATGCTATCCGTAAGGGTATTGAAGACGCAAAGAAAAATCTTGTTAAAATCTCTCTCAGAGGTACAACAATCCCTCACGAGATTATCGGAACATTTGGAGCAGGAAGCGTTCTTATGAAACCTGCTGCACCTGGTACCGGAGTTATTGCTGGTGGTCCTGTTCGTGCTGTTGTTGAAATAGCAGGTATAAAGGATATCAGAACTAAGTCTCTTCGTTCAAATAATCCATGTAACGTAGTTAGAGCTACAATCAAGGGATTAAGTGAATGTACTTCAGCTAAGCAAGTTGCTGAAAAAAGAGGCAAGACAATAAAAGAAATTTTAGGTTAAGGAGTGAGTTCAATGGCAAAGCAGATTAAACTCGTAAAAAGTCTTATCGGATGTAAAAAAAATCAGATTGACACTGCTCATTCACTCGGACTTAAGAAAATTGGCGAAGTTGTAACTCAGCCAGATAATGAGCAAACGATGGGTAAAATCAAAGTGATTTCTCACCTCGTTGAGGTAAAAGAATTATAAGCAAGGAGGTGCAACCAATATGAAGCTACACGAATTATCACCAGCTCAGGCTACAAAGGACTGTAAACGTATCGGTAGAGGTAACGGTTCAGGTAATGGTAAGACTGCTGGTAAAGGCCATAAGGGTCAGAATGCTCGTTCAGGCGGTGGCGTACGTATAGGATTTGAAGGTGGTCAGACATCTTTAATGCGACGCATGCCTAAAAGAGGATTCAATAATATTATTTTTGCTACAAAATATGCAATTGTTAATGTATCTGATCTTAACAGATTCAAGGATGGTACAGTTGTAGACGCAGAATTACTCAAAGCAGCTAGTTTGATTAACAAAGAATATGACGGCGTTAAGATTTTAGGTAACGGCGAATTAACATCAAAGGTAACAGTTAAGGCTGCAAAATTCTCTCAGTCCGCTATTGAGAAAATTGAGAAAGCCGGTGGGAAGACTGAGGTGATGTAATGTGCTTGAAACTATAAGAAATGCTTGGAAAGTTGAAGAAACTCGCAAAAAGCTATTGTTCACATTACTAATCATTATCATCTTCAGAATTGGTTCTGTATTTTTTCCTGCTCCTTTTTTAGAGATTAATAAATTAACGGAATGGATGAATGCAAACTCTGATAATAATGCACTCGGCTATTTAAATGTACTTTCGGGTGGAGCAATGTCAAAGGCTACAGTCTTTGCTTTAGGTATTCAGCCTTTTATCAATGCGTCCATCATTGTTCAGTTATTGACTTACGCTATTCCACCTCTTGAGAGATTATCAAAAGAGGGTGAGGAAGGCCGTAAGAAGATAGACAAGATTTCGTCATTCGTTTCATTTATACTGGCTATATTTATGGCTTTTGCATATTATCTTACTATGAAAAATGCAGGCGCTGTAACTTATACTACCGGATTTTCAGGTGTATTTGCGGCATTTATAATCATTTCTGTATTTATTACAGGTTCTATGATTGTTGTATGGCTTGGAAACCGAGTAAATGAAAAGGGAATCGGAAACGGTGTTTCAATATTAATTTTCACAGGTATTATAGCAAACGGTCCGAGCTCAATTCTTAATTTAATTGAAGCAGCTAAGGATAAACCGAATCCATATGTATTCGTTGACTTGTTTGTGGTTCTTTTCTTTGTGTTCATAATCGGTTTTATCGTATTTATGAATGAATCTGAAAGAAGAATACCTATTCAGTATGCAAAAAGAGTTGTAGGAAGAAAGCAATATGGCGGACAGAACACACATATTCCTGTAAAGGTTTGTATGAGTGGTGTTATGCCAATCATCTTTGCAAATGCTTTCGTTTCATTACCTATGACAATCGCACTTTTCTTACCTCCTAAAACAGGTGGTACATCATGGTGGGATAAATTCTATGCCGGCTTCACAGATTTATTCAGCTACAGAAGTCCGGTTTATTCAATAGTATTGTTCTTTTTAATTATTGGTTTTAACTATTTCTATGTTTCGATGCAGTATAATCCGGTTGAGATTGCAAACAATCTTCGTCAGAGTAACGGAGGAATACCTGGTATCAGACCTGGTAAACCTACATCTGATTACATTCAGAGAGTTTTGTCAAAGATAACTCTTGTAGGTGCTGTATTCCTTGGATTGATCGCTGTTTTCCCTGCAATATTTGCCGCTATTTTCCCTCAGCTCGGAAACATGGCACTTGGCGGTACATCAATACTTATCGTAGTAAGTGTTGCACTGGAAACTGTTCGTACATTGGAATCTCAGATTATGATGCGTCATCATAAGGGCTTCCTTGAATAATGGAGGGTTAAAGCTATGAATTTAATTTTACTTGGTGCTCCTGGTGCCGGCAAAGGTACACAGGCAGAAGTAATTTCTGATGCACTAAATATTCCACAGATTTCTACAGGAAATATACTTCGTGAAGCTGTTAAAAATGGTACTGAATTTGGTCTTAAAGCTAAAGAAGCCATGGACAGCGGAGCGCTTGTATCTGATGAGATCGTAATTGGTATTCTGAAGGACAGAATTGCTGCCGATGATTGTAAAAAGGGATTTATTCTTGATGGATTCCCAAGAACAGTTCCACAGGCAGAAGCACTTGATGCAATGGGTGTTACCATTGATAAGGTAATTGAAATTTTTGTTCCTGATGAAATTATTAAACAACGTGTTTCAGGACGAAGAGTATGCGGCGGGTGCGGTGCTACTTATCATGTTGACTTCAAACCTTCAAAGGTAGAGGGAAAATGTGATAAATGTGGTGCTGATACAATTATCCGTAAGGATGATCAGCCACAGACTGTTCTTGACAGACTGGATGTTTATCATAAGCAGACAGCTCCTCTCAAGGATTATTATAGTAAACAGGGTAAGCTTGAAACAATTATAGGACAGGAAGAAGTTTCTGAAACCTCGAAGCTTACACTTAAAGCTGTAGGAGCTTAATTTATGATTAGTGTAAAATCTACTGCAGATTTAGCTAAAATGCGTGTTGCCGGTAAAATTGCCGGCGGTGCGTTACAGCTTGCAGGAAAATCAATAAAACCAGGAATGACAACACTTCAGCTTGACAAAATAATTCATGATTATATAGTTGGGCATGGTGCTAAGCCGTCATTTTTAAATTATGGTGGGTTTCCGGCAAGTTCGTGTATTTCAATTAATGATGAGATTATTCATGGTATTCCTGACAACAAAAAAATCATCAGAGATGGTGATATTGTAAGTGTTGATGTCGGTGCCTGCATAAACGGATTTCATGGTGATACATGTGCAACCTTTCCGGTAGGTAAAATATCAGATGAAGCCAAAAAACTTCTTGAAGTTACAGAAGCAAGTCTTTATGAAGCAATAAACATTGCAAAGGCAGGAATAAGACTTGGCGACTTGTGTCACACAGTTCAGGAATATTGTGAATCAAGAGGATATGCAATAGTAAAAAGATACTGTGGCCATGGAGTTGGAAGACAACTTCATGAGGATCCAGAGGTTCCTAATTATGGTACTCCGGGTCATGGCTCAAGACTTGTAGCAGGGATGACAATAGCAGTTGAGCCTATGGTTAATGCCGAAGGCGAAGGTGTTAAAGTCTTGGATAACGGTTGGACAGTTCTAACAACAAGTGGTTCTCTTTCAGCTCATTTTGAGCATACTATAGCAATTACATCTGACGGTGCAGTTATTTTAACTCAGCCATGATGGAGGAATATTGTGGAAGTAGTAAAAGGTATTGTAGTTAAGGCTATTGCAGGACGTGACAGAGGAAGTATCTTTGTCGTTAAGGAGCTAACTGAAAGCAGAGGTTATGTTTTAATAGCCGATGGCAAAACCAGAAAGTTAGAATCTCCTAAAAAAAAGAGCATAAAACATCTGAGGTTCACCAATACTGTGATTGATATTAATGATATTACTAATAAAAAGCTTAAAATGGCACTGAGAAATTTATATTGCTCAGAAGATGAAAGTGAGGTTTAGATTATGTCAAAAGACGATGTTATCGAAGTCGAAGCAACTGTCGTTGATGCGTTGCCGAATGCAATGTTTCAGGTAAAGCTGCCAAATGATCATGTGATTTTGGCTCATATATCAGGCAAATTAAGAATGAATTATATACGTATAGTACCTGGGGATAAGGTAACTGTTGAGATGTCACCTTATGACCTAACAAAGGGTCGTATTACTTGGAGAAGCAAGTAATTTGCAGATCAGGTAACCGTACCTTTTCTAACTATCAAAAGGAGGTATTTTCAATGAAAGTTAGACCTTCAGTAAAGCCTATGTGCGAGAAGTGTAAAGTAATTAAACGCAAAGGTAAAATAATGGTTATTTGCGAAAATCCAAAGCATAAACAAAGACAGGGCTAATATAGTCCCATAAATGGAGGTGCAATTAGTTAATGGCAAGAATCGCTGGAATTGACTTACCAAAGAATAAAAGAGTTGAAATAGCTCTTACTTATATTTTTGGTATTGGTAATACAACTGCAAAGAAGATTTTAGCTGATACAGGTGTTAATCCTGATACAAGAGTTAAGGATCTTTCTGAAAACGATGTTAACAAGCTGCGTGAATATATTGATAAGAATTGTAATGTTGAAGGTGATCTCAGAAGAGAGGTTGCTCTTAACATAAAGAGACTTGTTGAAATTAACTGCTATCGTGGAACACGTCATCGTAAGGGACTTCCTGTAAGAGGACAGCGTACAAAAACCAACGCAAGAACTCGTAAGGGTCCAGTTAAGACTATAGCTAATAAGAAGAAGTAAGGAGGGAAATGAACAATGGCACAGCAGAAAAAAAAGGTTACTATTAAGAGACGTAGAGAGCGTAAAAACATTGAAAACGGCGCTGTTCATATCCAGTCCACTTTCAATAATACGATCGTTACTATTACAGATGTACAGGGAAATGCAATCTCATGGGCTAGTTCAGGTGGATTAGGCTTCAGAGGTTCAAGAAAATCAACTCCATATGCTGCACAGAATGCTGCTGAAGTAGCTGCAAAGGCTGCTATGGAACATGGCCTTAAATCTGTAGAAGTATACGTAAAGGGACCTGGTTCAGGACGTGAAGCTGCTATCAGAGCACTTCAGACTGTAGGTCTTGAAGTTAAAATGATCAAGGATGTTACGCCGATTCCCCATAACGGATGCCGTCCTCCAAAGAGAAGACGTGTGTAGTTTTTGTATGTGTTAAACTGAGCTTGAGTTTGCTTGGTGTCGGATAAAATAATTAAGAGATTCGATATTTTTTAAAAAACGGAGGTAATAGCAATGGCTATTAGTAAAGAACCAATTCTGAAAAGATGCAAATATTTAGGAATCAGCCCTATGGTTATGGGTGTTGGCAAAGAAACAAAGCGTAAAGGCGATCAGGGAAACAGAAAAAAGGTTTCTGAATATGGTATGCAGCTTAAAGAAAAACAGAAGTTAAAATTTATATATGGTGTACTTGAAAAGCAGTTCTATCACTATTTTGAAATTGCTGAAAAACAGCAAGGTCAGGCTGGTACGAACTTAATTACAATTCTTGAATCAAGACTTGATAATGTTGTATTCAGAATGGGATTAGCTACTACAAGACGTGAGTCAAGACAGCTCGTTACACATGGCCACTTCAGCGTTAACGGTGTAAAGATAGATATTCCTTCTTACAGAATTAAACCTGGTGATGTTGTAACTCTCAGAGAAAACAGCAGAAAGAGTACAAAGTTCAAAGAGATCGTTGAATCAACAAACGGCAGAGTAGTTCCTCTTTGGCTTGATGCAAACAAGGAAGATTTCTCAGCTAAGATTGTTCGTATGCCTGTCAAAGAAGACCTTGACTATGAAGTAGAAGAGCATTTGATCGTTGAGTTGTATTCTAAGTAATTTGATTAATTACCGAAATAATATAACAGTCAGACGACTATTACTATTAATGTGATTGCGAAATAGGAGGGTTTTTATGCTTGAAAGAATAGAGAAACCGGAAATCGAAACAGTTGAGCTGAAAAGTGATGGCAAATACGGAAAGTTTGTTTTAGCGCCACTTGAGCGTGGTTATGGAATAACACTTGGAAATAGCTTAAGACGAGTATTACTCTCCTCACTGCCAGGTGTGGCTGTTACTTCTGTTAAAATTGATGGAGTACATCATGAACTTTCAACAATTCCAGGTGTTAAGGAAGATGTAACTGAAATAATCCTTAGCATTAAGGGTCTAACAGCTAAACTTCATAGCGATGGTCCGAAAACAATATTTATTGAAGCTGAAGGCGAATGTGAGGTTACTGCAGGTGATATAAAAACCGATTCTGAGGTTGATATTCTTGATCCTGGAATGCATATTGCCACACTTAGCAAGGATGCCAAATTATATATGGAGATTACCCTGGACAGAGGCAGAGGTTATGTTTCAGCTGAACGCAATAAGCAAATTATAAATATGCCTATCGACGTAATCGCTGTTGATAGTATATATACTCCTGTTTTAAAGGTCAACTATCAGGTAGAAGATACTCGACTTGGTCAGGTTACAGACTTTGACAAGCTTACATTAGAGGTTTGGACAGATGGGACTATATCTGCCAAGGAGGCTATATCTCAGGCAGCCAATCTCCTCAACGAGCATCTAAAGCTATTCATTGACCTTTCAGAGGAAGCATGTATAGCTGAAGTATTAGTCGAAAAAGATGATAAGGGTAAAGAAAAAATCCTTGAGATGACCATTGAGGAACTTGACTTATCGGTACGTTCATTTAATTGTTTAAAGCGTGCAGGTATAAATACCGTTGATGATTTGATCAATAAATCAGAAGAAGAAATGATGAAGGTTCGTAATCTCGGTAAAAAATCTTTCGATGAGGTAAAGGAAAAATTACAGTCACTTGGATTTGACCTTTCTTCAGAAGAGGAATAGCAAGTAAATATATATGTGCTGATTATATCGGCATTCAACTATAAAGGAGTGAATTTCAATGCCAGGTACAAGAAAGCTGGGTAGAACAACAGATCACAGAAAAGCAATGCTTAGAGCTATGGTTACTTATCTGCTTGAAAACGGACAGATAGAGACTACAGTTACAAGAGCAAAGGAAGTTCGTGCTGTTGCTGAAAAAATGATAACCCTTGGTAAGAATAATGACCTACACTCCAAGCGTCAGGTGTTATCATACGTTACAAAGGAAGGCGTTGTCAAGAAGTTATTTGATGATATCGCACCTAAGTATGCTGACAGAAACGGCGGTTATACACAGATTATTAAAATCGGTCCACGTCGTGGTGACGCTGCAGAGATGGCTATTATTAAGCTAGTGTAGTGTTAATTAAATAAGATATAAATAAAAAGGTTGATCTTATAAAGGTCAACCTTTTTTATATATCATAAAACATAACTTTATTAAATCGAATCTATCCGGCACAAATATATGGTGACTAACAGAAAAAGTGTATTTATGGGGTGTTTTAAATTGCAGTCTGTTATAATCGCTCATAAGTATAGAATAAAAATTTATAGCTGTATGATATTTCATAGTAAAGTGGTATTCTGTACTTTATAGAATATATTATAATACAAGAGTATTATGATATTTTGATAGAATATGTTTTAGAATAATTGGGAAAATATTGTTGACTTAATATAAACAAAATGATAGAATAATTACAGGCTATGTTAAATGTTATTTTGTCCATTAATTTAATGGAATACCACATTTTAAAGGAAATGTTATATCAATTGAATTTAATACTTATTATAAAGGGCTAACGCCATATCAGTCAATATCAAAGAATACACCAAATAAAGTATGTAATATTAACGATGTTGTTAAAAATATTTTGTGGGTGAGTTTAGAAATTAATGTTACAAAAATGTTTGACTACAACAAATTACTTATACAAGGAGATGAACACTGATAATGGAAAGAGCAAAATGGAAAGCTGTATTATACTATTCGTTACATATTGCTCCGTTAATCACTATAATTTTTTTGGAATTTACAGATGTTTTATATAATTTTAAAGAACCTGTATTCAAACAGGAATATACATTTTATATAAGAGAATTAGCCTTTGTTTTACTTTTAATTATCAATATAGTTTTAATAACTATAAGAAAGATATTTGACTTACCGAAAAATAAACATGTAGCAGCAATCATAATAGTATGTTATCTTGGTATTTCATCAATGATATCTCTTGTTTATGGTGGTAATAACGGTATGCAATTTTATTCGCCGGATAAAACAAACATTGTTACATTTGAAGAAAATTGGTTTCTGTCAGCTACAAGTGTCAGAATAAGAAGATCATATTGGGGTATTTTCTCAGTACCAATAGAATTGGAGGAAGAGTATCCCCATGCTTATTTAAAATTTTATGCAGATTTTAAATGGCTGAGTGAAAATGATTTATATGTAAAAATTTATCCCGAACAAGAGAATTAGGAATATCCTCCAAAATATTATAACATAATTGATCTGGAAAAAAGCGAGATAATATCAAAGGAACAATACGAGAACTTAA
>CALMUA010000189.1 GCA_937872775.1 uncultured Ruminococcus sp. | reverse complement strand
ATTAGATAAAATTTTTATAAAATAATTATGATTTTTAAAAAAAAGTCATATAAATTATTGCCTTATCTTAAAAAATAGTTTATAATATAAAATACGTAGTTTGAGAAAGGGTGTTACGATGGATATAAGACCTGGTGATACATTGATCATGAAAAAAGATCATCCTTGCGGAGGTAATCAATTCTATGTTATCAGATCAGGGATGGACTTTAAGCTTAGGTGTATCAAATGTTCAAGAGAATTCATGGTACCCAGAAATAAAATTGAAAATAAAATAAAACAAGTTGTGAGGGTGCAAAAAGAGCCATAGCAGGGTTAACACTTTATTAATTAATAATTTATTATAAAGGATGTAGATATATGTTTGAAAAGTTAAACCTCACAGCCCAGAAGTTTGATGAAATAAGCCAGAAGCTTTCAGACCCGAGTGTAATAAACAATACTAATTTATACACGCAGCTTATGAAAGAATACAAGTTACTTACTCCTGTTGTTGAGAAGTATAATCAATATCTTAAAGCTGAATCAGACTTTAACGAGGCCAAAGAAATGCTTGAAGCAGGTGGACTTGATAAAGAGATGAAAGAAATGGCCCAGTCAGAATTTGAAGAACAAAAAGAACTAATGGAAAAGTTCACAGATGAACTTAAAGTTCTGTTACTTCCTAAAGACCCTAATGACGAAAAAAACGTTATTATAGAAATACGAGGTGGGGCAGGAGGAGAAGAAGCTTCGCTGTTTGCAAATTCTCTTTACAGAATGTATACAATGTATGCAGAATCACGCGGATGGAAGCAGGAGATTCTTAACTCTAATGAAACCGAGCTTGGAGGATTCAAAGAAATAAGTTTTTCAATAGAAGGTGATGGTGCTTTTTCAAGATTAAAATATGAAAGCGGTGTACATCGTGTACAGCGTGTACCTGAAACTGAGTCACAAGGCAGAGTTCATACATCAACAGTTACAGTTGCAGTTCTTGTTGAAGCTGATGATGTTGAGTTAAATATAAATCCAACAGATCTGAAAATTGATGTATATCGTGCAAGCGGAGCAGGTGGTCAGCATATAAATAAAACGGAATCTGCTGTACGAATTACACATCTTCCTACGAACACAGTTGTAGAATGTCAGGATGAGAGAAGCCAGCATAAAAATAAGGAACGTGCAATGAAAATACTTTGTTCCAGATTATATGAAGCACTTCAGCAGGAACAGAATGATAAAATAGCATCAGAAAGAAAAATGCAGGTTGGCACAGGTGACAGATCAGAGCGAATCAGAACGTACAACTATCCTCAGGGTCGTATGACAGATCATAGAATAGGGCTTACATTATACAAGTTGGATGATATTTTAAACGGTAGTCTTGATGATATAATCGATTCGTTAGCTACTGCTGATCAGGCTGCTAAACTTGCCACGCAAAACTAATTTTAATTATTATAAAAGGAGAACTAGATTCATATAACTATATTATTTATTATGAATCGAAATTTTGATTTATGAAAGATATTAAATATTTAAACAACAGTGAAAATGATTTGGAAATTGCTGCTTTACTGATAAAAAGCGGTGAAATTGTCGGAGTACCTACAGAAACTGTATATGGCCTTGGCGCCGATGCGACAAATGCGGATGCAGTTAAAAAGATTTTTGAGGCAAAGGGCAGACCAGCCGATAATCCACTTATTGTACATGTTTCGGATATAGAAATGATGAAGCAATATACAGAGGATATACCGACCGTAGTCTACCGACTTGCTGAAAAATTCTGGCCGGGTCCACTTACGATGGTTCTTTCAAAGAAAACCAATATACCTGACTTAGTTACTGCAGGTATGGATACAGTCGGCATCAGAATGCCTTCAAATGAATCAATAAGAACAATAATTAAATATCTTGGCAAGCCTATTGCTGCTCCTTCAGCAAATAAATCTGGCTATCCTAGTCCTACTACTGCACAGCACGTAATTGATGATATGGCAGGCAAGATTGCAGCTGTAGTAGATGACGGACCATGCGCAGTGGGTCTTGAATCAACAGTGATCACATTTGAGGGATACGATTCAGTGAGAATCCTCCGTCCTGGAGTTATTACACCAGAACAGCTTAAAACAGTTGTAGATGATGTTATTATTGATAAAAATATTACAAGTGATGAAATGGTAGATGTAGAAGACGTACGTTCTCCTGGAATGAAATATAAACATTATTCACCAAAGGCAAAAATAATACTTGTACGTGAAGGTCTTGAAATGTTTAAAAAATATGTTTCTGAACAGGAAGAGCCTGACTCATGTAGTCTGATTTTTGATTATGATGCCGCTGGTTTTCCTTATAGGTATATGACATATGGAAATACTCCACAGGAACAGGCTCAGCAGTTATTTGCAAAGCTCAGAGAAGCAGACAAACAGAAAATAAAGGTATTGTATGTACGTGCTCCAAGAAAAGAAGGTATTGGTCTGGCTGTTTACAATAGATTAATCAGGGCAGCTGGATATGAGGTGGTTGAATCGTGAACAGTTTGGACGGAGTGATGGTTGTTGGATTAACAGGTCAAACCGGTTCAGGTAAAACTACTGCATGCAGAATATTCAGAGAAAATGGATTTGCAATAATAAATGCTGATGATATAGCACGTAATATTGTAGAGCCTGATTCTGTGTGTTTAAAAGAAATTGCTGATTGCTTTGGTGTACAGATTATTAATCAGGATCGTTCACTTAACAGAAAAAAATTAGCAGCTATTGTTTTTAATGATGAAAAAAAATTAGAACTGCTTAATAGTATTTCATACCCTTACATTACGTCAGAAATACTTAGACTCATCAGAATCAACTCAAGTGAAGGGAAAAAGTTGATTTTACTGGATGCGCCAACATTATTTGAAAGCAGAGCAGATGATTTTTGTGAAATTATTATTTCTGTTATTGCAGATGAAAATATCAGATTAAATCGTATAATGAGCCGTGATTCATTGACTGGGGAACAGGCGATAAGCAGAATTGATTCGCAACATTCACAGAAATTCTTTGTAGATAATTCGGATTTTATTATAAAAAATAACGATGACATGTGTAAATTGGATGAAATAGTCAAGGAATTATCGGACAAAATAAAGAAATACTATGATATGAAATATAATGATGCGGAGTGATTTGTTATGAGCAGAGATAAAGAAAAAAATGTTGTAAATGAATTAAAAAAAAATCTTTTTTATAATAAAAAAAATGCTTATCATCTTTTAAAAGACGACGAAATAAAAAAAAGTAATAAGTTTTCGGAAGGATATAAAAAATTCCTTAATGCAGCCAAAACAGAACGTGAAGCAGTTAAATATGCTGTTTCTGCTGCAGAAGAAAAAGGATTTGTT
>CALMUA010000188.1 GCA_937872775.1 uncultured Ruminococcus sp. | reverse complement strand
TATTGACATTATAATAAATTTATTGTATGTAACATTGCAGGATTTATAAAAACGCTTCTGATCACCTGTTTTATTTCAGACAGGTCTGAGCAGAAGCGTTTTATATTTACTTATCTATCTTAAAATAGTTATCAATAAAAAAACTATCTTAATTTTGAGCCGTTAGGAATATCACTGTCAACAAAAATTACTCTTGCGTCCTCGCCTACATCTGCTGCAACAATCATACCCTGACTTTCAACTCCACATAGCTTTGCAGGTGCAAGATTTGCAACAACTATAATCTTCTTTCCGATAAGATCTTCAGGAGTATACCATTTGGCAATTCCTGAAACAACCTGTCTGGTTCCAAATCCATCATCAAGCTGAAGTTTAAGAAGTTTTTTTGCTTTCGGTACCTTTTCACAAGCTTTTACTTCTGCTATTCTGAGATCTATCTTACCAAAATCATCAATACTGATTGTATCGGAAATAGGAACAAGATTTGCCTTATCACTGTCTTCTTTATCTGCTGGTGCATTTGCGGAAATTAAAGCATTGAGCTCTTCTATTTCCTTTTCAACATCAATTCTAGGGAAAAGAGCCTCTCCTCTGTTTACTGTAACACATGGAGAAATAACACCGAATCTGCCAGCATTTTCATAAGTTACATCGTTATCTGTCGCACCGATTTGTTTCCATACTAAAGGCATTGTTGTAGGCATAAAGCATGAAAGAAGTGTTGAGCATATTCTTATTGTTTCAAGGAGGTTATAAAGAACGCCTGCAAGACGTGGTTTATCTGCTTCATTTTTTGCAAGTACCCAAGGTGCTGTTTCATCAATATATTTATTTGCACGTGAAATTACCTTGAAAATCTCAGCAAGTGCGTTGTTAAGCTGCGTATTTTCAACGTATTCATCGACAGCTGAACGTAGTCCTGATGCAGCTGAAATAAGATCATCGTCAAATTCACCGTTCTGTTTTTCTTCAGGTAGTGTTCCGTCAAAATATTTTTCAACCATCGCAACGGTTCTTGAAACAAGATTTCCGAAACCATTTGCAAGATCTGAATTGATTCGGTTTATCATGATCTCATTTGAAAATGAACTATCTGCACCGAGCGCCATTTCACGAAGAATATGATAACGTATTGCATCCGCACCATAACGTTCTCCGAGAACAAACGGATCAACGACATTTCCAAGTGATTTACTCATCTTCTGGCCGTTGAATGTTATCCAGCCATGTACAGCAAGATGTTTTGGAACCGGTAAATCAAGTGCCATAAGAATTGTAGGCCAGATAATAGCATGAAAACGCATAATATCCTTTGCAACCATATGAACATCTGCAGGCCAGAATTTATCATAATCATTATATGCGCAATTATCATATCCCAGAGCAGTAATATAGTTTGAAAGAGCATCAACCCATACATATACTACATGCCTTGTATCAAATGAAACAGGAATACCCCATTTGAAGGAAGTTCTTGAAACGCAGAGATCTTCAAGTCCCGGCTTTATAAAATTATTTACAAGTTCAACAGCTCTTGTCTTAGGACGAAGGTAGTCAGTTTCTGTAAGAAGTTTTTCTATTCTTTCAGCAAAAGGCGACATTTTTAAGAAATATGCCTCTTCCTTTGCATCTACAACATCTCGTCCGCATTCAGGGCATTTGCCGTCAACTAACTGTGTTTCTGTCCAGAAGCTTTCGCAAGGAGTACAGTATTTGCCTGAATATTCACCCTTGTATATATAACCTCTGTCATAAAGGTCCTTAAAAATTTTCTGAACGGACTCAACATGATAATCATCGGTTGTACGAATATATCTGTCGTAACTGATATTCATATAGCTCCATAGCTTTTTAAATACTTCAACAATCTCATCAACGTACTGCTTAGGTGTAATGCCTTTTTCTGCAGCCTTGAGTTCAATTTTCTGACCGTGCTCGTCGGTACCTGTGAGGAACATTACATCATAACCCTGCATTCGTTTATAACGGGCAATTGAATCACATGCTACTGTTGTATAGCAATGACCAATATGAGGATTACCTGATGGGTAATAAATAGGAGTTGTAATGTAAAATGGTTTTTTCTGCATAATAAAATCCTCCTGAGCATTTTTATGTTTTATACTGTCTGTAATAATTACAGCACATAATGTATTCTAGCACAAATATGCTAAATAATCAATGTTAACTGTAATAAATATTTACTCTTTAAAAAATGTAAGTTCCTGATATTGTTCAGATTCTTCAGATTTATAAAAATATGCAGCAGTTTCAGGTATAAAACCATTGTCTATCCTGAAATCAATCCCTGCTTTTCTTGCCTGTGAAATCTGATCTTTTCTTTTTATATTATATAGCTTTCTGTCTTTTATAAAATGTGCTCCCGTCTGGTGAAATCTGAAAGGAATATTTTTTTCAACACATTGTTGCCTTAAATCAAGGATCCAATCATAATTACAAGGCCTTGCTGATACACCTGACTCTCCTCCGACAGACACATCCTCAATACTATCGCCCAAAAATGCAGAAATATCTATTCTCTCAAGCATTGGAGATACAATAATGGATCTGTGTTTTATAGGAAGTGAAAGAAAAACAGGCAGTCTGTAATCTGCTCTGTCCTGATTTTCAACAGTGCATCCTATCAGAACATTTTCATATCCATTACCCCAATCATCAGGAAGACACTGCGCAAGTCTGTCTATTCTTTTTGTAAAAAAATAAAACCAGCAATCACTTCGCATCTTCATCATTTTCCAGCATTCATCACGCCATTGATCCGCATCAGAAAGTAAAAAATCAGAAGTAAAACAGGTGAATATAATTTTCCCTGATGGAATTTTATATTCACCGTTTCTTTTTTTCTTTACAGGCAAATCAAAAGTATTGTTTTTATGACACAGGCTGCTGCTGATCTTATTCTCATACATTTCATCCTGACGATAAACATAGCAGTATTTACAACCCGGACTTATTTTAGTGCATCCGTGCCACGGGTTCCAGTCTGCATATATACTATCTGATTTATTCATAATTATTCTACACCATCTTTAAGAACTCTTCCTCAGTAATTACTGCTACTCCGAGCTCCTGTGCCTTGGTAAGCTTGCTTCCGGCTTCTTCTCCTGCAACTACAAAATCTGTTTTTTTAGATACGGATGATGAAACATTTCCACCCAGGCTTTCAATCATCTGCTTTGCATCATCCCTTTTGAGCGTCGGAAGGGTTCCGGTGAGAACAAATACCTTACCATTGAATTTGTCTCCCTTTACAGATGATTTATAAGTGAAATCAAGACCTTTTTTCTGAAGCTTTGAAATAAGTTCTTTCATATGAGGCTCCCTTAATGCCTCATAGACGTTCTTAGACATTACATCCCCAAAGCCATCAATAGAAGATATTTCAGTTATATCTGCATTCATAAGCTTTTCTATAGTGTCAAACTTTTCGCACAGAAGTACTGCAGCTCTTGAGCCTATATTTCTTATGCCAAGGCCGAATAATATTCTGTCAAATGAGTTTTCTTTTGACTTTTCTATTGCATTTACAAGATTTGTTGCTGACTTTTCTTTGAATCTGTCAAGTGTCATGAGTTTTTCAACCGTCAGATCATACAGATCAGCTACTGATTCAATAAACTTATTTTCAACAAGAACTGCAACTATCGCATCACCAAGGCCGTCAATATTCATTGCACCCTTTGAAGCAAAATGAATGATATTTTTCAGAAGCTGTGCAGGACAGTCTGTATTCGGACACCTTAATGCACTTTCATCCTCAATATGAACAGCCTTTGTACCGCATACAGGGCAAAATTCAGGAAGATTAAACGGAACAGAATTTTCCGGATGTGAAACTGATTTTAATACCTCCGGAATAATATCTCCTGCTTTTCGCACAACTATTGTATCACCTATACGGATATCCTTTTCTGAAATAAACTGCTGGTTGTGTAGTACAGCTCTTGATACGCTTGTTCCGGCAAGCAGTACAGGGTCAAATATCGCTACAGGAGTTATTGCTCCCGTTCTGCCTACATTGACCTCAATATCCTTGAGAACAGTCTCCTTTTCCTCAGGCGGAAATTTATATGCAACTGCCCATTTAGGGAATTTTGACGTTTCGCCCATAATTCTTCGCTGATCAAAATCATCTACCTTGATAACAACACCGTCAATATCAAACGGATATCCGGAACGGCTATCACCTATTTTCTTAATCTCATCTGCTATCTGCTCATAGGTCGTACACGATACATAACTGTGTATTACCTTAAAGCCAAGCCCCTTAAGATAATCAAGAGACTGCCTATGTGAGTTTAACTCAGCATCTCCTGACTGCTGAACATTAAATACAAAAATATCAAGATTTCTCTTTGCTGCAATTTTTGAATCCTTTTGTCTTAGTGAACCAGCTGCGGCATTCCGGGGATTTTTAAATGGCTTTTCATCGTTAAGTTCCTGTTTCTCAACAAGCTTAAGAAATGCCTTTCTTGGCATATATACCTCACCGCGCACTTCAATAAAAGGTGCTTTTTCGTTTAATTTAAGAGGAATAGATTTAACAGTTTTCAGATTTGCAGTAACATCCTCACCGACAAATCCGTCACCTCTGGTTGACCCGATAAAAAACTCACCATCATGGTATTCCAAAGAAACTGAAAGTCCATCTATTTTAGGCTCTACTATAAATACCGGTGATGTAAGCTCCTGATTGCATTTTTCGACAAATGTTTTTACCTGATCAAATGAAAACACATCCTGAAGACTTCCCATCTGTACAGTATGCTTTACCTTTTCAAATTTGTTAAGTGCCGAACCTCCTACACGCTTTGTAGGAGAATTTTCAGAAATAAGCTCCGGAAATTCCGCTTCGATTTTCTTCAATTCCTGCATAAGCATATCGTAGTCATAGTCATCGATCGTAGGATTATCCATAACATAATAATTATAGTTATGCTTTGTAACTTCCTCTGTTAATTCGGCAATTCTTTTCTTTGCGTCTTCAAAATTCATACTGTAAGCCTCCTTGATTATGTTTATGATTTCGTTTTCTTAAGGGAACGGACAGAGATTCAGGCTCTGAGGAGTTTAACATGGGTTTGCGGCCAAACTGTGCTTTCGGGTTCTATACCAGATATATTAATACTGATATTATCATGTATTTTTGTCTGTTACTTTGAACTGCTTTAAGTTACCTATTTTTTTGCTTCTTTCATGAAGGACCTCTTCAACTTCTGCAAATGGAAGATTCTTTTCAGCACACAGTACCATTACATGATAGAAAAGATCTGCCATTTCATTTTTTAATTCCACGTTATCATTATTCTTGGCGGCGATAACCATTTCTGTGCATTCTTCACCGCATTTTTTCAATATTTTGTCCTGTCCCTGAGAAAAAAGGTAGCATGTATATGATTTCTTTTTTATTTCATCAGATGAAAGATTTTTGTTTGTCTCATAATCTTCTTTTCTGTTCATTACTACTTTGTAAAGCTCTTCTAATTCATTCATAAAAAATTCTCCTTTTGATTTACTATATTATCTGTTTAAAGAAACAGCTATAATTTCCTGTATGACAAGCAACACCAGTCTGTTCAACATTTACAAGCAGAGTATCATCATCACAGTCTCCAAATATACTTATTACCTTCTGCAAATGTCCCGACGTTGCACCTTTATTCCATAGTTCCTGTCTTGAACGGCTCCAGAACCATGTGTATCCTGTTTCAAGCGTTTTACCAAGACTTTCTTTGTTCATATATGCAAGCATAAGAACCTCTCTGGTATTTACGTCTTTTACAATGGCAGGTATAAGTTCGCTTTTTATAAAATATTTATCGAAATCTATATTATTCAATTGAACACATCCTTAATTATTTTCTGACAGCAATATTTTTGTCTCTGAGATGGTCTTTTACCTGTACGACTGTCAGCTCTTTAAAATGGAAAAGTGAAGCTGCGAGAGCTGCAGATGAATTTGTTTTTTCAAAAACTTCTGAAAAATCCTCAAGCTTTCCACATCCGCCGCTTGCTATTACAGGAATTTTTACACGTGAACATACAGCATTGAGCATTTGAATATCAAAACCTGACTTTGTTCCGTCTGTATCTATAGAGTTAAGACAGATTTCACCGGCACCAAGCCTTTCAATCTTTGTAACCCATTCCAGAAGATCAAGTTTCATATCAATACGTCCGCCATTAATATAAACAGTATATCCTCCGTTTTCGCTTCTCTTGGCATCAATTCCGACAACAACACACTGACTTCCGAAAATATCAGCAGCACTTGAAATAAGTTCAGGATTTTTAACAGCTGATGAATTTATAGACACCTTATCGGCACCGGCACGAAGAGTTTCTCTGAAGTCATCAATTGTAGAAATTCCACCTCCTACTGTAAGAGGCACAAATACCTTCTGAGCTGTACGCCTTACAACATCCAGCATTACTCCTCTGCCCTCATGAGATGCAGTAATATCATAAAATACCAGTTCATCTGCTCCCTGCCTGTTATATTCCTGAGCATATTCAACCGGATCACCTACATCTTTTACACCTTCGAAATTCACACCCTTAACTACTTTCCCATTTCTTACATCAAGGCATGGAATTATTCTCTTTGCTAACATAATCTCACGACCTTTCTGCAACATCGATTGCTTCTTTAAGATCTAATGTTCCTTTATATAATGATTTTCCACATATTGTTCCGTAAAGGTTAAGTGCTTTACAGCTTCTGATATCCGCAATTGTGTGGACTCCGCCACTTGCAATAATATTACATTCAACTGATTTGCTTATTTTTTCAAGTTGTTCCAGATTCACTCCGGATAGAGTTCCGTCCTTTGAAATGTCTGTAAAGATAATATACTTGACACCTATTTCAGCCATTTCTTCAGCAAGTTTAACATAGTGAACCTGTGATGAATCGAGCCAACCCTCAACTGCTACCATCTCATTCATTGCATCAATCCCAACAGCAATTTTATCACCGTATTCTTTTACAGCATCTTTTACTATCTGAGGATTTTTAAGTGCAATTGAACCGAGAATTACTCTTGAAATTCCTTTTTGAATATAATACTCAACTGTATCAAGACTTCTTATTCCACCGCCAAGTTCAACTTTAAGTTTTGTATTCTTAGCTATATCAGTAAAAATATCAGTATTTACAGGTTTTCCTTCCTTTGCTCCGTCCAGGTCTACAGTATGCATCCATGATGCACCTGCATCCTCAAAGCTTCTGGCTGTTTCCATATAATCTGTAGCAACCTTTTCGACCGTATTGAAATCGCCTTTGAAAAGTCTTACACAGTTTCCGTCTTTAATATCTATTGCTGGCAATATGATCATTTAATAAGTCCTCCGAAGTTTTTTAATATCTGAAGTCCTACGCTTCCGCTTTTTTCAGGGTGAAACTGTGCTCCGTAAACATTTCCACCGTCATAAACAAGTGCTGGTATTCTATCAGCGTATTCACAGTATGCAGATATATTTTTATCATCACAGTAAGCCTGATAAGAATGAACAAAATAAACATATTCATCATCAGACAAGCCATTCAGCAAAGGACAGTCGTTTAATTTTTCAAGCTTATTCCATCCCATATGAGGAATATTAAGTCCCGGTGCTATAACCTTATCTACTTTTCCCTTTATCAGTCCAAGTCCGTCACATTCCCCAAATTCATAACCTTTTTCAAATATCATCTGCATTCCAAGGCAGATTCCAAGAAAGGGTTTTTGCTTTGCCTGTTCTTTTATTGTATCAATCAGACCCGTACTTCCCAGCATATTCATTGCACTCGGAAAAGCTCCTACACCCGGAAGAATTATTGCATCTGCGTTTTCAATATCATTTTTGTCCCTTGTGAGCTTACTTTCAAGTCCAAGGTAATCAAGTGCATTTTTTACACTGAATATATTTCCTGCTCCATAATCAATTATTGAAATCATCAGAGAACTCCCTTCGTTGACAACATTTTTCCGCTCTTGTCCTCAGCAACAGCCATTTTAAGTGCATGAGCCACTGCCTTGAAAACTGCCTCACATTTATGATGATCATTTGTACCATAAAGCATATCCGTATGGAGTGTTATTCCGGCGTTGAATGCAAATGCTCTGAAAAATTCCTCTGTAAGACATGCATCATAATTTCCTATGCTCTGATTTGTAAATTCACCTCTGAATACAATAAACGGACGATTACTTATATCAAGTGAACAAAATGCAAGTGCTTCGTCCATAGGTATATAAGCAGAACCATATCGTACAATACCGCTCTTATTTCCAAGTGCAGCAGCAAGTGCCTGTCCGAGCACTATTCCTGTATCCTCAACTGTATGATGACCATCAACATACAAATCTCCCTTTGCTTTTATATCCATACTTATACGGCTGTGAACCGAAAGTGCTGTAAGCATATGATCAAAGAAACCTATTCCGGTATCAATAGAGGCCTTTCCCTGACCATCAAGAGTTACAGTAACCTTTATCTGTGTTTCGCCGGTTGAGCGTTCTACAGTTGCTGTACGCATTTTTCCATAACCTCCATAAGTATTCTGTTTTCTTCATCTGTACCTGCTGTAATTCTTAAATATCCATTGAATTTTCTTATTGCTATAGAATTTTCAAGCATATAGTTATAAATCTGATCATATTTGTCTGTTTTTATAAATAAGAAGTTTGAATTTGTCGGATAAATACATTCAAAGTATTTGTATTTGTTCTGAAAATCAATAAATGAATTATATAGTTCTTTTGTATTTTTAATTATTTTTTCTCTTTTTCCCTGAAGATATTCTTTTTCAGAGAGAATATCAGTAACAATAGTCTGGGAAACAGAATCATTGTTATATGGTGATTTCGCAGCCCTTATAGCATTTGTAATTGTTTTGCATGAAACTGCAAATCCGAATCGTACTGCTGCCATGCCTATTGCCTTTGAACAAGTCTTAAGAATTATTAGATTTGAGTATTTTGAAACATCTTTGAGAATGCTCTGGTCCCAGAAATCCATATATGCTTCATCCAGAATTACAAGACAGTCATCAAGTGATTCTATTATCTTATGTACTGACTTTTTATCAAGGCCTATTGAAGTAGGATTGCATGGATTTGAGAAAATCAGACCTCTTGCGTTATTTTCTTTGCAAAAATTTATCAGCTTATCCGGATTAATTGTAAGATCTTCTTCCTTCTGATATGTATTTACATTTACTTCATAAAGTCTGCTGTAAAATTCATACATTGAAAAATCATTTGACACATTTACTATCGTATCTCCTGACTCAAAAAAACAGCTTGTAATTATACTTATCAACTCATCGGAACCGTTTCCGGCTGAAACAAATTCCGTTGAAATGTTGTATAGCTCAGAAAAAGCCCTTATTGGTGCTTCTGCAAGACAATCAGGGTATCTGTTAAAATCAAGCTCTGAAATATCTTTACAGATCTTTTTCTTAAGTTCTTCAGATAAATTAAAGCAGCTCTCATTTGCATCAAGTCTTATATTGTATGTGCCATTGATCGGATCATACGGAATGAGATTGACAAGCTTTTTATTCAGTTTATAGCTCATAGTAGGTTTCTGCCTTTCATAGAATTATTCAAATCTTACCTTTATTGCATTGGCATGAGCTGTAAGTCCCTCTTTTTCTGCAATAAGTACAATATCATCCTTTGCCTCACAAAGAGCATCCTTTGTATAATAAATAAAGCTTGAACGTTTTGTAAAGCTTGATACTCCGAGAGGTGAGAAAAATCTTGCAGTACCGCTTGTAGGAAGAACGTGATTAGGACCTGCATAATAATCTCCCAATGGTTCAGATGCATACTGGCCAAGGAATACAGAACCTGCATTATCAAGTTTTCCTATATATTCAAAAGGATTTTCCATCAGAACTTCAAGATGCTCCGGTGCAATGTCGTTTGCAAGCTTAACTGCATAATCTGTATCATCACATATTATTGCAGCACCAAAATCTGAAAGTGATTTCTCAATTATTTCTTTTCTTGACAGATCCTTGACCTGACGCTCAATCTCAGCAATTGTCTTGTCAGCAAGCTCTTCACTTGTTGTAACAAGTATTGCTGACGCAAGCTTGTCATGCTCTGCCTGTGACATCATATCTGCGGCAACAAATGCAGGATTTGCTGTTTTGTCAGCAAGAACGAGTATTTCACTAGGCCCTGCAATCATATCAATATCAACTGTTCCATATAAAAGCTTTTTAGCAGTAGCAACGAATATATTTCCTGGTCCTACTATCTTATCAACTTTTGGAACTTCCTGTGTTCCGTATGCAAGTGAAGCTATAGCCTGTGCCCCGCCTGAAATGAATACTCTGTCTACACCACATAATGCAGCAGCAACAAGAATATCCTTGTTAGGTGTTCCGTCCTTTAAAGGTGGCGTTACCATGATTATTTCCTCAACACCTGCAATTTTAGCAGGAATGGCATTCATCAGAACACTTGAAGGATATGCAGCTGTACCACCCGGAACATAAAGACCTACCTTAGCAATTCCTCTTACTCTCTGACCGAGAATTACACCGTTATCCTTGGAATCAATAAATCCCTGCTGTTTTTGTCTGTTGTGGAAGTCTGAGATATTCTCAATTGCATTAAGAAGTGCATTTACAAACTCTTCATCAGCCTCTCCGAGTGCGTCGTTTATAACGTCCCTCGGTACTTCATAATACTGAGGTATACTTCCGTCAAATTTTAAAGTATATTTTTTTACAGCTTCATCGCCGTTTTTACGTACATCCTCTATTATTTCACTTACTATTTCTGTAACTTTTTTATCTGTTTCTATATTTCGGTCACTGAGTTCCTTCAGAAACTCAAGCTCATCTTTACCGTTGGCCTTTACTTTTTTTATCATTTCAAACATTCCTTCCTGAAAATTATTTATGATATTTTGCTCTCTATTTTTTCGATTAAAGCTTCTATTTCCTTCTGGCGCATTTTAAGACTTACGGTGTTCACAATAAGTCTTGCGGCAATAGGTGCAATATCTTCTATTACTTCCAATCCGTTTTCCTTTAGCGTTGTACCTGTTTCTACAATATCAACTATACCGTCTGACAGTTCAAGAAGCGGCGCAAGCTCAACAGAACCTTCTATTTTTACTATTTCAACATCCATACCCTTTGCTTCAAAAAATGTTCTTGCAACGTTAGGATATTTTGTAGCTATTGTCTTTACTCCGAAGCCCTCATAAAAATCTACACCTTTTTTAGCTGCAAGCGCAAATTTGCATTTTCCGAATCCGAGATTAACTATTTCATAAAATTTACCCGGCATTTCCATTATGGTATCTTTACCTACAACACCCATATCGCATACGCCTCTGTCAACATATGTAATTACATCTGCAGCCTTTGCAAGTACAACCTCAAGATTTGCATCAGGAATGCTGAGTATAAGTTTTCTTCCTTTTTCACGCACTGCAGTACAGTCAAAATCAAGACTTTCAAGTAATCCTACAGTATCCTTTTCGAGACGTCCCTTTGTTAAAGCTATTCTTAATGGCTTAGACATTTATAAACACGTTCCTTTCAATCGGTTAATTCAAAGTAATTAAAGTTCTGTTATTTTGTCGCATACTGTAACAATTTTTAATATTTTTAGTTCAGCAGCATATTTTTTTACCTTTTCAAGATCGTCAAATACGGCAACCTCTACGGTTTTACCGGATTCACGAAGTTGTCTTGCAGTCAGAACAGCTTTCATTTCGTAGCCCTTATAAGCATAAACAAGAATATCTGTAACTTTACTCTGAGTTTTTTCATTTTTCATTTTTACCTTTGTAACCGCATCAACATTTACTGCAAAACCTGTAGCCGGTACATCATATCCGAATTCAGCTATCAGCTTATCGTATCTTCCTCCTGAAAGTACAGGTTCTCCGAACCCTTCTATATACCCTTTAAGAATAACCCCGGTGTAATAATCTGTCCTGTTTACCATACCCAGATCAACTGTTATTTTTCCGTTATGACTAAGCTTTGAAACATCCTTATAAAGGTCCTTAAGTCGGCTGAGAATACTATCAGTTCTTTCATCTGAAAACAACTGTGCTGCCTTTGTAAATACTTCTTCGCCTCCAAACAGTCTAGGAAGCATTTTCAGGGCTCTTGTAGCGTCTGTATCCCCTATTTCATCAAGCATATCATTAAGAGCCGTATAATTTTTAAGCTCTATAAAGTTTCTTATTGTCTCCTGCTGATTAGCATCAACATTAAGCTGATTCATAAGTTCCTTAAAGAAACCTATATCTCCTATTTCAAGTGAAAAATCTCCTGAATTGCATTTTTCCAGAACTGCTACTGCTGCTTCTATTACTTCAAGGTCAGCAATTTTAGAAGATGATCCTATAAGCTCAATACCTGCCTGAACTATCTGATCACTTCCTCCTCTCATAAGAGGGCTTATGTTGTATGCACACTGATTGTAACATAATCTGAGTGGAAAAGCAGCTTCTTTAAGACGTGTTGCCACAACTCTTGCAATAGGCATTGTTGACTCAGGACGCAGAACAAGAAGTCTTCCCTTTCTGTCAACTAGTTTATATAAATCCTCCTGCTGAAAATGTCGTGAATTTAAATTAAAAACATCAAAGAATTCGAGTCCGGGAGTTATTATTTCACTGTAGCCTCTGCTCTGAAACAACTCTGATATTGTTTCCTCTACAGTTCTTCTCATAATACATTCTTTAAATAAAATATCGTTTGTGCCTTCCGGTGTAATTAAATCATAATTTTTCATTTAAATCCTCATTTCCTAATAGTTATTTAAGTAAATTCACTTTAGCCTGCTACTATGATAACATAGTATTGATAAAAAGTCAATATGTATGATAATATTTAAACACTTTGTTTTTTATTTTTTTTCCTCACCTTTATTGATGAAATAATCATGCATATAATTGCAGTCAATACCGTTCCAGATAAAAATCCAGTAAAATCAATTACTACATCTCTTACGCTTGAACCTCTTCCGGTATATATCTGTATAAACTCATCAATAACTGCTATAATAACCGAAAGTGATAACATGTTATAAATATCCTGAATTATTAATCTTTTGTTTACCGTCTGAACAATCATTATTACCACGCCAAGACATGCAAACTCAAAAAAATGTGCACATTTTCTCAGATTCACAGTAATAAAGACTACCAATGGATTATCATGTGATAACAATGCTGCCAGTCTGTCAACAAATATCTCTTTTATATGATTGCTTTTTGATAATGATACAGTCTGATTATCAAAGGAATTCGACCATATAAAAAACAATATAAGTATAATCACAATATAAAACACGATTTTATTTTGTTTCTTCAATCTCTTCATCTCCGACTTATGTTTTATCTCTGTCTGTATTATATAAGTAAATATGCGATATACATTTAATTATACCATGTAGTTAAATTTTCTGTAAATTCATTTTTCTATCAGACCATCAGATATACAGCTATACTTTGTAATAAAAATACTACCTCCGGTCGTTAGATTACTGGTATAACTTTTTTGGGTCAGTACAATGTCTGACGGTGAACATAATATTTTTATTCCGGATAAACAAATCTTTTGTTGTCGGAAAGCTCTTTTCTGTATTTTTTAATATAGAATTTTGCCATATTGAGATTCTGCTCCGAGTAATTTCCGCACTGATCCGGCTTTGCACCCGGAATTTCGCCTTCAAATCCTATAATAAAATCACACATAGTTATGACCAGATCATATATGTCTTCAGAATTAAGTTCGCCAAACATAACCAGATAACATCCGGTTCTGCATCCCATTGGTCCGAAATATACTATATCATTCTTACTTTCACTATTTCTTAAATATGTTGCTGCAAGATGCTCTATTGTATGCAGAGCTGGCATATCTATAACCGGTTCACGATTTGGTGCTGTGATTCTCATATCAAATGTCGTTACATCACAACCCCCTCTTTTGTCCCTTCTTGAGACATAAAGTCCCGGATATAATTTTAAATGATTAATCGTAAAACTTGCTATTCTTTTCATATTAATCTCCTCTATATATTAATTTTAGATCGGAAGAGCACACGTCTGA
>CALMUA010000187.1 GCA_937872775.1 uncultured Ruminococcus sp. | reverse complement strand
CATTATTTTCAAATTCCCTGCTCTGATTCAGTTAAGAAGAATAATTTCTCCTATACTGAATCATAAATCTTATTCTATAAATTTTTATTGATAGAATAACAGGGATTAGAATATGAAATGGAATAAGAAGATGTCATATTAATTTTATACTGACAAATAAAAAATAAATTCCTCATTTGCAAGACGTATTCTGCTTTTATCCTGCAGCTTCATTTCAGAAAGGCTTTTTATCATATGTTCGTTTAAATATGTATGATTTGTAGAATTATTATCAATAATAAAATATGCATCTTCTTTTGATACAATATCAGCATGAGTCCTGCTTACAGCATTATTATCGCTTATATAATAATCCACTATTTTTTTATCTGTACCAATTTTAAAAACATTCTTTCCCAGATATATTTTCTCATTATTTTTTAAACGAAGAAGAAAAGACTTTTGATCTGCTTTTATATTTTTAAACACAAACATGTTAGGAGATACTGCACTTTCAGAAGCCACGTCTCCCTGTTTATTATAAACCTGAACTTTTATGCTGTCATCAGAGACATCTTCAATTTCTTTTTTCTTTGATTTTCTTGACTTTTGTTCTTTAAATATTTTTGAAAAGATACTCTTTTTATTTTGCATTTCTTCGTCATGATCATCATCTGCGTAAAAATCAAGAGGTATCTTGAATCCTACATCATTTCTGTTTTCCTCATCATCTTTATTAGTTACTTTAATTTCTTTATCTTTTTCCTGTGGCTTTGTAAGTATAAATCTTGGCTGATCATTGTTTATACTTTCAATTTCACCTTCTATATAACTTCTGGTTTTCTGTTCATCAATAATGTATTTAAAATCATGAAGTGAAAATTTTGTATCACTGTTAAGATAGCCAAGCATTTTACCTATGTAATCACAATTTTCGGATTGATCAAATTTTATTCTGCATATCAGTGACTTAAAGAAAACATCAAGTGGAGGATTGCCTATATTCTTATTAATAACAGGCATTGTGATAAGATAAATATTCTGAGTTTCCTTATTATAAAACATTTTATCAGTATCAAGAATTAACGAATCCGGATCAATAAGATAATCCTCAACTTCAGTAAAGAGATTAATAATAGTGTCAATTATTTTTATAATCTGATTTTTGCATATGTACTCTTCTAATAATTCTGATAGGGTTATCATTGATGTAATGTTGAACTTTGTAATTATTTTATTGTTAAACTGATTTATAACAAATGGTAAAAGTCCGTCGATAGTATTATTACTTAACATTCCCGATGCAACCTGATCAATTTGTTCTTTTGAATCAAACTCAAATACCATATATTCGGATGTTCCCTGTGTGTCTGTATAACTTTTCATTAATAGCTCCTCATATCTTATATAAATTGTATTTATTTCCTTTATTATACAACAATCAGATTTATAAATCAAGCCTTTTTTTAATAATTTTATATTTTTTCCAGATTAAGTTTTAATTTTTTAATAATTCTTTTCTCAAGACGTGAAATATATGACTGAGATATTCCTATTTCATCTGCTACTTCTTTTTGTGTCTTTTCCTTACCATCAATTAATCCGAAACGCATCTGCATAATCATTTTTTCCCTTCCCTTTAATGAATCAATAGCCTGCATAAGCATATTCTTTTCTGATTCAGATTCTATACCTTTATTTACGACATCTTCATCAGTTCCTAAAATGTCAGATAACAATAGTTCATTGCCATCCCAATCAATATTTAAAGGTTCATCAATTGAGATTTCGTTTTTATACTGTGAAGATTTTCGTAAAAACATAAGTATTTCATTTTCAATGCACCTGGATGCATATGTAGCAAGTTTTATCTGTTTTTCAGGACAAAAAGTCTTTACTGCTTTTATCAGGCCTATTGTCCCGATAGATATTAAATCTTCTATTCCTACGCCTGATGTTTCAAATTTTTTTGCAATGTACACAACAAGACGTAAATTATGAACTATAAGACGTTCCTGCGCAATCTTTTCATTTTTTTTGAGCAGCTCAAATGTTTCTGCTTCTTCCTCTTTTGTAAGAGGTGGAGGAAGTTTTTCAGATCCATTAATATAAAATACATTTCCACAAAGCATTTTTGCTTTGTTCTTCCTGATTAAGCATCTTATTTTTTTTATTATCATCCTTATTTTGTCCATTTTTATATCGTTCCCTTCTGATTTATCATATTAAAAAGATTTGAAACTGGATTTTATTTAAATATGTAATAATATTATTTTTTACCTTGATTCTAAATAAGAATTTTAGGGTTAAAAATTGCAGATATTTCTTGCCTTTTTACAGCTACCAATGCATCAACGGTCTTACAGCTTTTATTTTTTTTAATTATAATTTCGTCCGGAATAAACGCTGGTATTGTGCTGTATCCGTCAATTGTTGAATATGGTATAAGTCTGACTCCTTTTATTGAGCCTGTATCAGTAAGACGCTGATAGATATCTGAACAATTATCCGAGGGTTCTAATAACTCATTAATAATCTTTTCTGGGCACACGATAACCGGACGTCCGCTAAACACGTCCGTAAGTGAATTTCCTGTATCTGCAAGTCCATCAAGAGAAATTATTTTATTATTATTTTTAATAATTACATTGTAATCACCATCTGAACCAGTATTTCTGTCAATTAAGAATCTTACTCCGCAAATAATAAAATATGAGACTGCAGTAAAAATAACAAGGTTCAGGGTTGAAAAGTCAATATACATAAATGAATTGTTAACACATATATAACGTGTATTAAGTAAATATTTCATACCCATAATAATACCGGCAAACGCAAAATTAATCACATAAAAGTACACAACAAGCTTTATAAAATCATGAAATGAAGTTTTTTTAAAGCCAATAAAAACAATAATAAAAGATGCTGCTGATTTAATCAGGAACATCAGTATGTAGTTTATATTCGGAATAAAAATAATAAGCGAAAAAAAACTTCCTACCACTGATGCTATAACCAGCCTTGATAGCTTTAATGTTGAATGAGTAAATCGTGCTGTAGCTTTTATTAAAAAATATGCACACGCGATGTTCCTGCCTCACGGACTGGGTCACATGAT
>CALMUA010000186.1 GCA_937872775.1 uncultured Ruminococcus sp. | reverse complement strand
CCAGCTCTAATTTTATAACTTATATTCCACAAAAAAATTTAAAAATTACTGACAAATACCTTGACAATCAGCGATACAAATCTTCAACAATGCCCATTCTTGCATACATTTCCATATCGACAGTACTCTTAGATATAATGATATCTGGAATATTTCCTGAAGCAAGATCAATGTTAAATTGTTTTATTCCGCAATCATTTTCATTAGCAAACTCTGCATACTCTTTTAACACAATCTTATATTCTTGATTGTGTTCATTTATTTTATTTATCTGATCTTTTACTGCAACGTTTACACCAAAACAGGCAATCTTTAATTCAACTTTTTCCAGATTTTCTTTAACTCTACATAATTTATAAATATTGTTTGACAAATCAACACATAGTATAGTTTCATCCTCATTTATTTCAGCCATATATACAGCATAAGGAATACCTACATCATTTAAAGCAACTATATCTTCAAGTTTATGTGATTTATCTCTATATCCATATAAATTGCCGTCGTTATTAATAATTACACTATATTCTTTATTTCCAGTAAAAAGAATATCATTATTACTTGGTTCTATATCCAGCTCACTCAAACATTTTAATTTTGGTGTTTGTTCTTCTACCATATATAAAGCCATTTTGTTATTCTGGACACATAAGATTACAACACTATCTTCACTTGATATTTTTATATCATTAATATATGAAATCTTTTCTTCACATACTTCCATAATTCTATTTTCATCAATACTATAAATAAATAAAACATTGTCCCTACTAAAATATATAAAATTATCCTTTACGCACAAATTACTAAACACACAATCATCATCACTTTTATTTATATATGGTATACTACAAAAATTCTCTGTTTTATTTTCATATGTATAAACAACGTATTCATTAGTATCCAAATCATTAAGCATTAAATATATTATACCTGATTTTACATATAAATCATTAATATAATAATTGTTTTTAATAGTTGTTTGTATTGAATCAATTTTTACTCCATTATCACCAATTATCTCAATTACAGGAGATTGATAAGAGGAAGACGTACATATAATACACTGTTCGTTTCCTGAGGTTTGTATAATTTGTTCATCACAATTCAATATTTTGTTATTATTGTCCAATTTAAATATTTCATTTTCTAACTGATAAATAATTTCTCCATTCTCACCTGGAAATACTTTTTCTACATCCTTTAATTCATATCTTTTCTGAATCTCATTTGAATAAGTATCAATTATATTTATATAGCATAATTTGCCATCAGTTCCTGATACAACTAATTCACCAGACGATATAACAAATAAGTTAGTTACTTTCATTCCCAACTCATCAAGATTCATATGTGAAACAATTTCATATTCCTCTGATAGTTTATAAAGAATGTAATTTGATAAGTTACCATCCTCCATATTCATTTCACTGCCAACAACATATAAATGATTATCGTTATCAATTGTCATATAGCAAAACATTAATATTTTTGATTCTAATATTATTTTATCATTCAAACATATAGTATTAATCTTTTTAAATTGATTGTTGTATATATCAATATTGCATTTAAACGTAGCAATAGATGTATATAGAATATATGTATTTTCATTATTATCTTGACATACACCATATATATGTTCATTCTTATCATATGTTAATGTATTAAGTAAATCACCATTATGTCCTATAATATTTATAATATTTTCATTTTCTTTACCACTCACAATATAACTTTTATCTTTGCTAAAGTATATATCCGACAACGGTATATCACTTGTATTTACACCAAAATCTACTATTGAATCATTTTTTAGTTTACTTAAATTATATGATGATGTTAAAATATTATTATTCACTGCATATATCTTATTTTCTTCAAGGAAAACATTATTTGTAGACATTTCTATTTGGGAACATGATACACTTGATTTCTGATATGTATAACTCTCCCCTGTTTTATTACTATTTTTATCTTTGCATCCGCCAAATATCAAAATACATATTAATACCAATAATAAAATCTTTACATATTTTTTCATTATATGTCACCCTCTAAAAAAATCTCTTTGTACTGTTATAAAATCATAATATTCGCCTTTTTGAGCCATCAATTCTTCATGGTTACCAGTTTCTGATATTTTCCCCTCTTTCATAACATAAATCTTATCGCATGACATTATTGTTGATAATCTGTGAGCGATAATTATTGTTGTCATTTCATCATCAAAATTATTAATTGTTTTCTGAATTTGTTGTTCTGTTATTGAATCCAAATTACTTGTTGCTTCATCCATTATAAGTATATCCGGTTTTTTTAACAGTGCTCTTGCAATAGTTAATCTTTGTTTTTGTCCTCCTGAAAGGTCATTTCCGTTTTCTTGAATGATTGAATCAATTCCTTGTGGGAGTCCTGTAATTAGTTCATCAAGAAAGCACTTTTTACATATATCATCTATTTCTGTACTATCAATATTCTCATTATAGCAACATAAATTATTTTTTATTGAATCAGAAAAAAGAAAGGTGTTTTGTGAAACGTATGCTATTTTATTTCTTAAAAAATCTTTTGAAATTTCTTTTATAGATTTATCACCAAATAAAATTTCTCCATTTTCCACCTCATAAAATCCCATTAGTAATTTAGCTAAAGTTGTCTTTCCGCAGCCGCTTTCACCTATTATCGCAATTTTTTCCCCACGTTTTATATTGATATTTAAATTTTTAAATATCAGATTTCTATTACCATAGCGAAAATTAATATTTTTCATATGAATATCACATTGTAAGTTTTTTAAATTATTTAATGAATTAGCTTCTATTGTTGCTTCAAAAACATCATCAATTCTTTCAGCTGAAACAATAAATGACTGTATTTGAGGTTGAAGACTTACTATTGCACCAAGTGGAGTAAATAAATTTCCAAGAATCATATAAAAAGTAAGTAATGAACCTAACTCCATTTTTCCAATTGTACATAAAAATGCTCCAAAACAAAGTATTATTATTATTCCTGAGGATGTAACAAACCCAACTATCGCATTTTGCCAAAATGATAGCATTGAACTTTTCATTATATAATTCATATATTTCTCAAAGATTTGGGCTATTTTATTTTGAGAATAAAATTCCAAATTAAATGATTTTATCGTTTCTATACCATCCATAGTTTCTTTAATATTTGATGTCAACTTAGAATCTTGTATTCTAGAATTGAATTCCATATCTTTTATTGGTTTTTTAAAAGCATTTACAATAATAGTATGTATAAAGATTATTGACAAAGAGATCAAAAATAATAAAGGACTTATTTTAATAATAAATATACTATACACTATAATTAATATTATATCAATATAAAAAGTAATAACCACACTTGAAAGAATATTGCATATATTAGCTGCATCATCAAATCGGGAAATCATTTCACCAGTTTTCCTTGTTTGATAAAATGAAATCGGTAGTTTCATAATGTGAGCATAAAATTTTTGTATCATAGATGTATTAATTTTTTTTGATAATAATGTTACGTATTTTCCATTAAAAATCTGCAATACAGACCCTAGCATAAACATTGCAATAACGCATACACATATATATGGCAATTTGTCCGTTATACTATTGTTATGCATTTCTTTAGACTTATTAATTAATTCAACTATATATTGCATTATAAATGACGATAAACCAGTAATCACTGATATAAACACTGATAAAATAAATAAGATAAATAAAATAAATGGTTCTTTAATTATTAATTCAAAATATTTTTTTTTGGCTCCCTTTGTATAATTAGCTTTAACAAATTTATCATTAGGAAAAAATGTTATTATATATCCTGTCCACATTTTCACAAAATCCATTATAGAAATCTTTTTTATTCCTATTGCAGGGTCACCAATAACAACAAATTTTGTATTTATTTCATAAAGAACAATAAAATGTTCAATCATCTCTGATGTAATTACATGAGCAATAATAGGAAGCTTGAATTCTTTAGAATTTATACCATCTAAAAGTTCATCCAAACTTCCCTGAAGGGCATCTGTATCAAATCCTAATTTCTTTGCACCGTCAGTAATCCCATATATATTAGCTCCATTATTATCAACTTTTATTAATTCCCTAAAATCACCTAGAAACATTTTCAAACCGTAGTATTGACTTATCATAGAAAGACAAGCTGCCCCACAGTCAACTTCATCATGCTGTTTTACAAATGGATATTTCATAATTTGTTTTCCTTATAACTAATTTTAAAATAAACCGGCATACAATAAAAAATACTGTATGCCGTTAATTCGGACTATTTTCTTACATTGAAATATATAGAATGTTATACTCCATTAATTTCATGGTCACATCTCATTTTACATTTACTTGCTGCTTCTGTTGCTTTTATTTGAGATGCTTCACGTGAAAATCATAGAAAAAACTTGTATGTGTACACTGTTTCACAATATGGACATGCAAATGAATATCAGCTACTATTTAAGTTGCTCATTTCATTTTCATTAATTTTTTCATAATTTAATTTTGAAGTATTAAATTCCACACATTGCTGCTGCACATGAAATTTCACATTCTCTCTGCTTTGCAAGAACCCAACCTCTAGCATAACAGCCAGAAAAGCCGTATTTCAGAACGTAAGACTTTTCATATGTAGTACCGCAATATCTACATGTTGCAGAAGCTGTACCACCTCCATTAGTATTTCTCATTTCTTTTTCATTAAGTTTTCTCATCTTTGTATTCCTGCCTTTTTTAAATATTTTTTTGTAATTCCGGATTACATTTACTATAATACTATATTTTTTTTTGTCAATACAAGTTAATTAAATACTACATATACAACAATTATTACTTATTTTTTTCAATATACTATGTTAATTTAAGAAATTTTAGTACATATTGATAATATATCTTTTTTTCAAAGATTTAACATAATTTTGAATCTATAAAATTAATACATTTATAAGATTATATATGTCATAAATATTATATTACAACAATACTCTATGCTTATTTATGTTAAATTTTTTTAGAGGAAAAACCGTAAAATTCTGGCAACAGTTCCAAACCACCTTCAAGCGATGTTCCAAAGAAACCTGAAATTTGTTTTTGAGTGATACATGTCCTAAATAGTTACAAAAAAATTATATATAATTATGTTGTAATTATTTCAATAATGGTATATAATTAATATATCTATTATTAATAATGGCTGTAATTACTCAGTTTATTTTTAATAAAATCTTTTTAAACAAGGAGTTTTAATTATATGTACAACAATCTTATGGACTCTATCGGATTTCTCGCTAATTCAGACCCTGAAGTTGCTGATGCAATGAACAAGGAGCTTTCACGCCAGAGAAGAAATCTTGAACTGATAGCAAGTGAAAACATTGTTACCCCTGAAGTAATGGCTGCTATGGGCTCGGTTCTTACAAACAAATATGCTGAGGGCTATCCGGGCAAACGTTATTACGGCGGATGTGAATGTGTAGATATAGTTGAAAACATTGCAATTGACAGAGCAAAGAAATTATTCGGTGCAAACTATGCAAATGTACAACCTCATTCAGGTGCTCAAGCTAATACGGCTGTATATTTTGCACTTCTTGAACCGGGCGATACAGTTTTGGGAATGAGCCTTGCACACGGCGGACATCTTACACACGGCTCACCTGTAAATATTTCAGGAAAATATTTCAACTTTATTTCATACGGTCTTGGAGAAGACGGACGTATTGACTATCAGAAGCTTGAAGAGCTTGCAAAAGAAAATAAACCGAAAATTATCGTAGCAGGTGCAAGTGCATATCCGAGAGCAATTGATTTTGAAAGAATTTCAGCAATTGCAAAATCAGTAAATGCTATGCTTATGGTTGATATGGCTCATATAGCAGGTCTTGTTGCAGCCGGTCTTCACCAGTCACCTGTTCCTTATGCTGACATTGTTACTACTACCACACATAAGACCTTAAGAGGACCAAGAGGAGGCCTTATACTTACAAACAACGAAGAACTTTCAAAGAAAATCAACAAAGCTATCTTTCCTGGAACACAGGGTGGCCCGCTTATGCATGTAATCTCAGCAAAAGCTGTATGCTTTGGAGAAGCATTAAAGGACAACTTTAAAGAATACCAGAAACAGGTTGTTAAAAACGCTGATGTCCTTGCTTCATCACTTGTTGAAAAAGGATTCAACCTTGTTTCAGGTGGAACAGACAATCATCTTATGCTTGTCGATCTTCAGCCATTCAATATAACAGGAAAAGAACTTGAACACAGACTTGATGAAGTATATATCACAGTAAACAAAAACGCTATACCGAATGACCCACAGAGTCCTTTTGTAACAAGCGGTGTAAGAATAGGCACACCTGCTGTAACAAGCAGAGGTTTAAAAGAAGACGATATGAAAAAAATTGCTGAATTCATTTATCTTACTGCTACAGATTTTGAAAACAGTGCTGAGAAAATAAGAGCAGGCGTTAATGAAATCTGCAAAAAATATCCGCTTTACGAGTAATTATTAATAATCAAACCGGATTCTAACCGTATTTTCAGGGACTGTACCACAAAGTCCCTGAATAATTTTTTTATGATGGGGGATGTAATTTATGATGTATGAATATGAAAACTTAAAATATGAAATACACGATAAAGGGGTAACAATCGCAGGGGTTTTAGACAATTGTTTTTCTTCACTACAGATACCAGAAAAAATAAATAATAAGCCTGTTCGTAAAATAGGGTTCAGGGCATTCGCAGGTCAGAGCAACAGTGACAGCTGTAAGCTCATGAGTTCTATTGAACTGCCATATGGCCTTATGGAAATTGCAGGCGGAGCATTTGCTGCATGTATAAGTCTTGAAAAAATATCACTTTCATCTACTGTTGTTCAGATTGACGGAAGTGCATTTTATAACTGTAAAAGTCTGAGTGAAGTTGAAATATCTGATTCGGTTGTTTCAATTTCAGAAACGGCATTTGAAAACTGTATGAATTTAAACGGAATAACAATCGTACATTATCAGAAATCCTCAAAAAAATCAGGATTTTTTACGGATTTATTTTCCGGAGGAAACTCACATACAGAGCACCCGGCAGTAACAGGCAAAACATTTGTATATATACCAAAGGATGAATCAGGACTTTACGGTGACTATGTCAGGATCTGCGGCAAATATTTTTCATGGGAAAAATATGATTCACTTTTTTCGTCAAGGATCCCGCTTGCAGGAAAAATCAAAATTGCACTTTTCAGACTCCAGAATCCTTATGACCTGAGTGATGAAGCACGGAATGAATATGAAGCATGTCTTAGATCATACAGTGACCAGTTTATTGAACATTATATAAAAACAGATAATCTTGAAATGATAGTAAAGTTTGGAAGTCTTGATATGATTAACCGCGAAATGATAAATGATTATATTATCACTGCAAAAATAACTGGAAGCAACAACGTTCTTTTATATCTGGTATCCTACCGATATAAAAAAATAACTAATCCAAAGCACGAATAATGCTGATAAAATTCAATTATGGAGGTGTCTGATTTGGCTTCACCGCTGGCAGACAGAATAAGACCCGAAAAAACAGATGACGTTGTGGGACAAAGTCATCTTATTGGCAAAAATAAGCCGCTCCGAAAAATAATCGAAAACGGCTCTATTCCAAATATGATATTCTACGGACCATCGGGGACAGGCAAAACAACTGTTGCACAGATTATTGCAAACAGTACAAAAATGTGCCTGTACAAGCTTAACGGTACTTCAGCATCTACAGGAGATATTAAAAGTATTATTGCTGAAATTAATACTTTTTCTGCATGTAACGGAATACTTCTTTATCTTGATGAAATTCAGTATCTCAATAAAAAACAACAGCAAAGTCTTCTTGAATATATTGAAAACGGCAAAATTACTCTTATTGCATCAACAACTGAAAATCCTTATTTTGCTGTATTCAATGCACTTATAAGCCGTTCAACACTATTTGAATTCAAACCAGTAAATGCTGATGATATTTCACGTGCTGTCATACGTGCATACAAAATAATTGAAACTGAAAACAACTACTGTATTCATGTGGAAAACGGAGTTATTGAGCATATTTCACACACATGCGGCGGAGATGTAAGAAAAGCTATAAACACTGCTGAACTTAGCGTATTTTCAGGTGAACCTGCTCCTGACGGAATACATGTTGTTCTGGATGATGTAAAGCTTCTGGCACAGCGCAGCAACATGAACTATGACAGAGACGGAACACAGCACTATGATATTCTGTCTGCATTTCAGAAATCAATACGCGGTTCTGATGAAAATGCAGGACTTCATTATCTTGCCAGACTTCTTGAAGCCGGAGACCTTATTTCAATAGCAAGAAGACTTCTTGTAATTGCATCTGAAGATATAGGCCTTGCCTACCCTTCTGCAATATCAATAGTAAAGTCATGTGTAGATTCTGCTTTGCAGCTCGGTC
The DNA here is from genome assembly GCA_937872775.1 of uncultured Ruminococcus sp. GTDB lineage: Bacteria > Bacillota > Clostridia > Oscillospirales > Ruminococcaceae > HUN007. Next base: position 1,680 of record CALMUA010000186.1, on the reverse strand, counting down.
TTCCCGAAGCAAGAATTCCTCTCGCTGAGGCTGTTATTTTGCTATGCACCTCTCCTAAGTCAAACAGTGCAATAACGGCTATTGATGAGGCTATCAAAGATGTAAGGTCATGTGAATTCGGTGAAATTCCATCAAATCTTAAAGATGGCCATTATTCAGGTGCCGCATCACTCGGGAATGCGACCGGATACAAATATCCGCATATGTATGAAAACAGCTACGTAAAGCAGCAGTATCTTCCGGATAAAATCAAAGATAAGAAATATTATACATTCGGCTTAAACAAGCAGGAACAGGCTGCACTTGCATACCGTAATAAAATCATTCAGAATTAAAATTACTTTCAATGGTTTTTCCTGATTCTTTGGTGGTATATTCCCAATAATCAATATGATTGCTGTTAATAAAATATTTAATATTTTTGTTTCTTCCATCATCATCAAATACATCAACTATTATTAGCTTGACTTTCATTTTTTCTGGTATCAATGCCTTAATATATACGCTTGCCTGCTGCCCCACATGAACGTTTTCCTTTGGTTCAGCAAGCCCGGCAAGATTAGGTGCAAGTTCTATAAAAACTCCATAGCTTTCAACAGATCTGACTATTCCTGCAACCGTCTGACCTGCTTTGAACATTGCTGCATTTTCCTCCCATGTACCAAGAAGTTCTTTATGTGTAAGATTAATTCTAGGATATTTTTTTTCATTTTCAATGCTGCTGACTACAGCTTTAATGTCCTGTGAAATATGAAATCTGTCCATAGGATGTGCTATGCGTGATATTGATATTGCATCAATCGGGATCATGGACGGAATTCCACAACCAATATCCACAAAGCAGCCGAACTGCTCAATATGAGTTATTCTTGCCTGTATTATATCCCCCTTTGTTATATTACTTATGTAGTTTTCATAGCATTCGATCTGAGCTGCCTTTCGTGACAGTACAGCTACTGAAGGATTTCCTGACTCATCTGTTTCAATTCTTAATACCTTAAAACATACAGGCTTACTGACTCTTGAAATTAACGCAATATCCCTCGTTGAACCATCATCTATTCCTATTGCACCATCGTTTCTGTAAATTACACCTTTTATACATGGAAGATCAACTATAAGATTATGTTCATTATCACATATTACGGCGTAAGCCTCCACTATTCTGTTAATTTCAATTGCCTCAATAAGTCCATCAATGCTTCTGATAGTTTTTTTATTTTCTGGTGTTTCATACAACATTCCTTCCGGATAATATTTCTTCATTTTAACCTCCCGATTTTTAATATATTTTTGTGTCAATAAATAATATGTAACGGGAAGTAATTATATACATTAAAAAAATAAAAATCGGTAACAGAATTGATACCAATTATCATGTCTGTTACCTGTTTTAATTATGTATTATTTTTTATTTTTTCTTGAATTTGAACTAAGTACTACACTGATTATAATAAGTATTAATGCAATAATTGCAATAATTATAGGAATCTTTATATTTCTTGTATCTCCTGTCGCAGGAGCCATCAACATAAAACTCATAAATGCCATCAGATTAAAATTCATCTCTTACCCTCCAGTCTTAGTAATTGCTAAATAACATTATAACATATATTGTGACATATTAAAAGGAAAAATATTTATATTTAAAAATTTTCATCATTTAAATGTCACTTTTAT
>CALMUA010000185.1 GCA_937872775.1 uncultured Ruminococcus sp. | reverse complement strand
CTTGAATTTGATTTCTGAAATTCGATTTTTTGAAAATTAGAAATTATTTACACAGCTATGGCGCTTGGTGAATAATTCAGGATTATTTACCTAAAAATTTAATTTGTTAAATATATCTACAATTTGTATTTCAAAATTTATGTTTTATAAGAAATATTATATCTTCTATTGATCTTTTTGTATACAAGTGATATAATAAAATATATTAATTAATTGACTATTAGTTATTAAAATTTTTATTTTAATAAGAAATTAAAGGAGACTTTTACATGGAAAACAGAATTTCAGAAATTTCTTCAAAGAAAAACGGCAGAATAAAAATCGGAATAATTCCAGGACATTTCGCTACAAACCATTCCCACATCAACTACTATGTTGATATGACAACGATCAAAACAAATCATAGCATTGCAAAACTTGCTGCAACTGAACTTGCAAACGAATACAAAAGCACATACATTGATACAATTATCTGCCTTGAAGGTACAGAAATGATCGGTGCATTTCTTGCCGAAGCACTCACACAAAATGGATTTACAAGCATTAATGAAGGTAAGGATATTTCTGTTATTACACCTGAAATGAATGCAAATAATCAGATGATTTTCAGAGACAATATTCAGAAATCTGTATACGGCAAAAAAATTCTTCTTATGATTGCTTCAGCATCTACAGGAAAAACTATTAACCGTTCAACCGAATGCCTTAAATACTATAACGGCAGTCTTACAGCCATTGCTTCAATATTCAGTGCAACATCAGATATGCACGGAATTTCTATAAAATCAATTTTTACATCTGATGATCTTCCGGATTACAAAACACAGACACCAGCTGACTGTGAGCTTTGCAAAAACGGCGTAAAAGTCGATGCCATCGTAAACAGCTACGGATATTCGAGGATATAACTCAGACAAATTTGCTTTGTGCGTTTACTTTGACAATTGACAATAGTATTTTTTAATGTACAATTATTTTTTTAACACGGTGAACAAAATCACTATATATCATAAAATTTTTCATTATCAAATAAGCTTTAATTAATCGCACATTTCAAACCAAATTTTCTCTGTTTATTGATTTTATTTTTTTTGCATAACATTCGTTTATCCGGGTTATAATATTGTCAGGAACTTAATTGTTCCAAAAATAAACGGGGTGTTAATCATGTGGGATAAAATTGCACTGATACTCCTTATTATAGGCGGAGTAAACTGGGGACTTGTAGGAATATTTGAATTTGACATGGTAGCATGGCTTTTCGGCGGTTCTGCAGCAATTTTAAGCAGAATCATATATATTCTGGTAGCTCTTTCTGCTATCTGGTGTATTTCATTGCTCTTCAAAGACGAATCTACTGTAGAAGCTACAAGTTCACATTAAAACTGAATTTACAGCAGCTTAAAAAAGCTTAAATGTGTTTTCAGAAAGTAAGCAGAGATTTTTTATGTACAGGCTATATGGATTGGTGCCGATAGTCTGTCACATAAAAGTCTCTGTTTTTTCATACTGCTTGCCGCTCATATTCATTTTCCTGTCACATTAAAAAGCGATAATAATAATCAGAGTTAATCATACAACTAACGAGTTTCATGTAATCTATAAGATTCATGATTCTATTAACCATATATCAAATTACTATATAGTTTTATTTGTATAGATAATACTGATTTAATTTTTCAATCTGTACAAATGAGAAAAATACTTAAGCCCCCTCCCCTGCGTAGTAATACGCATTTAGCATATAATAAATTTTTCCTTTTTTAATCATGCCGCCCTGTAAATATTCAGGGTGGCAATTTTTTTGTGTTTACAACATGATTCTTACTATCAAATGTGACACATATAATTGTATTTTTTCATAAATGCTAAAAATATTTTACATTCCTTAAAAATATTATTATTTACAGTAAACTTTATTCCGTATTCTGAATAAAGTATTATTATAAATAATTCTTATTGATTTAAGGAGTTAATTTTTATGAATAAAAATTCTGATGAATTATCCAAAAAATATAGTGAAGAGATTATGCAATACTATAATATGCAGAAAAAAAATAAATCTGTTCCCACTCCAGCTCCTGATTATGAAATAAAATATTTGGAGCCGGAGCTGCCGGATTATATTTCAATGTCAGTTCGCAATAGTACTGATATTTCACAAGGTACGTCTATGGAAAACAATTCACGGAATATAATGTCAGATGATTTTATTATGCGTGACACCACTGGGCGTTATATGGATTTACCTGAACCTGAAGATATTTCGAAAATTATGACACGCAAACCACTTGGACCAGATCCTGTCATTCCACCGGATGAGACGTCTGAACCAGGACCTGTCATTCGACCGGATGAGACGTCTGGACCAGGACCTGTCATTCGACCGGATACGCCGGATAACTTACTAAACAGCAACTATGGCAAACTTCGTGTTGAAGTAAAATCCGCAAACAGAGCTGTTCCTATAGAAGATGCTCTTGTAGTTATAACAAAGCAATCGGTAACCGGAAATGAACTGCTTTCTATAATGCTTACAAACCCAAACGGAGAAACACGGACAGTTGCTATACCTGCACCAGTGAAAGAAATATCTGAAACACCATCAGATCAAACACCATTTGCAAAGGTTAACGTAAACACATACAAAAAAGGGTTCTACGAAGTTGAAAACAGTGACATTCCTATATTTGCAGGAGTAACCTCAATTCAGCCTGTAAATATGATTCCGCTGCCGTTCCAGGATCACACACAAAAACTTGTTTTTCCTGAACGTGAACCGGATTTATAGTTTTTAAGATATATAATAAGCAGTTGACAAAATATGATATTCAAATAAGTGCTTGCCCGGTTTTAACGTGGCAATCTACAGTGTAGCTGCACATTTACATTGAAGCAGGAGAGCTAATTTATACTTGAATGTGAATGTTATCCCCTGCCGCCTCAAAGGTGAGGGACATATTACCTAAATTATAATGTACAGGGCTTCAGAATACCCTGATTGCTTTCACAGAGGCGAAACTCTAAATTACAGGAGTGTGATCCATAATGCTTGGTACACCATTTATTCCCGAAAAGATAACTGTTCACCTTGGCACACCAGATTCATCTGCCGATAATGTAACAGTTGACTTTCCGGAATATATTAAAAACGTCGCTTCAAGCGAAATATACCCTACGTGGCCTGAAAGCGCACTTCGGGCTAATATATATGCAATAATTACATATGCACTTAACAGGATATATACAGAATCATATCCTTCAAAAGAATATGATTTTGATATAACAAACACAACCCAGTATGACCAGGCTTTTGTATTAAACCGAAGTGTTTTTGAAAACATCAGCGTTATTGTTGATGAACTTTTTAATGACTACGTTGTACGGAATGGATTTACAGAACCTTATTTTACGTCATTCTGTAACGGCACAACAGTAACATGTGAGGGACTGTCCCAATGGGGTACTGTAGGGCTTGCAGAGCAGGGCTATATACCATATGAAATTCTTCAGTATTATTACGGCGATGATATTCAGATGATAAAGGATGCACCTGTAATGACAAATGTTATGTCGTATCCCGGCAGTCCTCTTTCAGAGGGAGACTCATCTGAAAGCATAAAAATTCTTCAGATAGAACTTAACCGCATATCAAAAAATTATCCTAAAATTCCTAAAATTTTTGAAATAAACGGTGTATACGGCCCTGAAACTACAGCTGCCGTCCGAGAATTTCAACAGATATTTAACCTTCCTGCAAATGGCGTAACTGACAAATCAACCTGGTATAAAGTAGCGTATATATTTACAAATGTAAAACGTCTTGCAGAGCTTGACTCAGAAGGTATCACACTTTCAAAAATTCCCAAGCAGTACAGTGAACAACTATCATTCGGAATGCAGAATGACAGTATTAAGGTAATTCAGTATTACCTTGCAGTTATCGGTGCTTATTATGAACGTGTCATACCTGTCCCTGTTACCGGATATTTCGGAGAACAAACAGAACATTCCGTAAAATCATTTCAGACCTTATTCAGCCTTCCTGTAACCGGCATTATTAATGAGGCCACATGGAATGAAATTTACCGGGCATATGCCGGAATAGTAGAATCTGTTCCAATTAACCTTACCGATATTGTGGCACTGTATCCGGAAACAATTCTCAAAGAGGGTGTCACAAATGAATATGTAAAGATACTTCAGGAATACCTTACATATATGAGTAAAACCCATCCTGTAATACAGCCTGTTAATAATACCGGATATTTCGGGCCTATTACCAAGGCATCCGTTACAGCATTTCAAAAACTCAGAGGTCTCACTCCTAACGGAGTAGTTGATGCTGCGACCTGGAATGAAATTGCTTCTGTTTATTCAGATCTCAGATTTGGTTCGCAGAAACAAGCATATCAGTTTCCTGGTTATACTATTAAATAAAGAAGGTTTATATTATGGTTTATACAGAAGCAGATAAAAAGGGTCACATAATGGAATTGCAGAAATATCTTTATGGGATTTCCAGACATAACAAAAATATTCCTGTTGTAATTCCTGATGGGTTTTATGGACCTGAAACTGCCGCTGCTGTTTCGGCATTTCAAAGAGAATACGGTCTTCCTGTCACTGGTGAGGTTGATAAAGAAACATGGGAAACCATTGTATTAATATACAATCATCTTATTAATAATGTTCCAAAACCAATTGACATATTCCCAAATAGTATCGGTTTCGCTCTTAAGGAAGGAGATCGTAATTATCTTGTATATATTCTGCAGATTATGCTCACAGCAATAAAAAAATTTTACAATAATATTCCGGAAGTTAACATAAACAGTATCTATTCTTCGGATACAACAAATGCCGTAAGCTTTCTTCAGAATATTTCTAATATCCCCGTAACAGGGAATGTTGACAAGTATACATGGAATAATATTGTAAGAATATTTGAATATCTATCCAATACAAAATAAAAACCCAGGCACTTCATTTTTACGATCTGAAGTGCCTGTGTTTTTTTTATTTATTTTGTCTTGACTTATATTCTTTGAGCAGTGCATCATTAAGGATTTTTGACAGGTCAATATTTTGTTTTACTGCAAAATCATCAAGCCATTTTGTAACAGAAACAGTCCGGTTTACGTTTTTTTCAAAATGATATTTTGCATACTCTTCTACATCAACATTAATTATTTTTAAAAATGCTCTTGTATACTGATCTCCGACATCCGGCTTTAATTTTGTTATATCAGACGGTGTTGGAACGGGCTGATTTTTTATTATTAAATTGTAAATATATCTTGCCAGCAATTCGACTCCGTTAGCCAACGTTTTATCAAAATCGTTTCCGAATGCCGCAAGATTGTTTAAATCCGTAAACACAACGCAGTATCTTCCGTCAGGTCTCTGAAAAAAACATCCCGGATATGAATATATCATTTTATCACCCCTTACTATAAGGCATTAAATTATATGCAGAAAAAAATTGTTCTTCGGTTATATTATAGTGAACGACAATAAAAATATTACTTTCATTAACTATTGTCATTGATTTTATAAGATTTATGAAATGCATTTAATCATCAAAGTAAAAATAATTAAGTCGTTCACTATAATTATACGCAATGCAGGTTACTTTGTCAACAAATATCACAAGAGTAACATATAAAAATCATATTTCCTCTGTTCTTTTTTTAAAATATTATATTAAGTTAATTTATTTAGATCGGAAGAGC
>CALMUA010000184.1 GCA_937872775.1 uncultured Ruminococcus sp. | reverse complement strand
TTTGCACACAAAAAAGTTGCCTGAACTATTATACCTCAGGCAAACTTTATATGGTTTATTTTTTATTTTCCGAATTCAGAGAGAATAAGACCCTTGTTTTTCTCAAGCGCCCATCGTATATTCCATTCACTGGTGAATAACAAAAGATAATTATCATGGAAATCCTGAACTATTTTTGTATCACTTGTAATAGTAAGTGATTTCAGATCAAAATCTTCAGGATTGTCAATCCATCTTATATGTTCATAAGAAAGATTTTCACGCCTGATATCAACAGTGTATTCATTTTTAAGTCTGTATTCCAGTACTTCGAACTGAAGCATGCCGACAACACCAACGATTACTTCTTCATATCCTGTGTATGGTTCTGTGAATATCTGTATAGCACCTTCCTGAACTATCTGGTTTATTCCTTTAAGAAATTGTTTTCTTTTAAATGTATCGGTACATGATACCCTTGCAAAATGCTCAGGTGCAAAGGTAGGAATTCCTGAATATTCAAATTTTTTGCCCGGCACTGAAATTGTATCACCAATAGAGAAAATACCCGGATCAAATACACCGATAATGTCTCCTGCATATGCTTCAGATATAATTTCACGTTCCTGTGCCATAAGCTGTTGAGGCTGTGAAAGCTTCATTTTTTTATTTCCCTGAATATGAAATACTTCAGCATCACGCTCAAATTTTCCGGAGCAGATACGCATAAATGCAATCCTGTCACGATGTGATTTATTCATATTAGCCTGAATTTTGAATACAAATGCAGAAAAATCATCGTCAAACGGGCTTATTATACCTTCACTTGAATTTCTGGCAAGCGGCGGCGGAGTCGTTTTAAGAAAATTCTCCAGAAATGGTTCAACGCCAAAATTTGTAAGAGCAGAACCGAAAAATACAGGGGAGAGAACACCTGCCTGTACAGCACTTAAATCAAATTCTTCACTTGCTCCGTCAAGGAGTTCAACGTCATCAACAATATTTCTGTAATTTTCTTCACCGATTATAGAAGAAAGCTTTTCATCGTTAAGGTTAACCTCCTGTGATTCAACCTCATGATGTCCGCCATTTGCTGTAAATGATATAATCGTTTTTTTACCACGGTCATATACGCCCTTAAATGATTTTCCAGAACCGATAGGCCAGTTTACAGGGTATGTTTTTATACCAAGTTCCTGTTCTATTTCTTCAAGAAGATCAAATGGATTTCTTGCTTCACGGTCCATTTTATTGATAAATGTAAATATAGGTATTTTTCTCATTACACAGACTTTGAATAGTTTACGTGTCTGATTTTCAACGCCCTTTGAAGCGTCAATTACCATAACTGCAGAATCTGCAGCCATGAGAGTGCGATAGGTATCCTCAGAGAAATCCTGATGTCCCGGTGTATCAAGAATGTTTATACAAAATCCGCTGTAATTAAACTGCATAACTGAAGATGAAACAGAAATACCCCTTTGCTTTTCAATTTCCATCCAGTCAGATACTGCATGACGATCTGATTTTTTCCCTTTAACTGTACCTGCTTGATTTATAGCACCGCCATATAAAAGAAATTTTTCTGTAAGGGTTGTTTTTCCGGCATCAGGATGTGATATGATTGCAAATGTTCTTCGGCTTTCTATTTCTTTTTTTATGCTGGGGTTCAAAGTAATTCCTCCGATTTCTTAGTTAAAGATTAGCTGATGTTTAAAGTAACATACTATCTTTTTTATTTTATCATGATATTTCATATTATGCAAGGGGTTGAGAAAAAAACTTATAATTTTATAACAATAAAAAATCCGCAGTTGATGAACAAAATTAAATTCATTCAAAAACTGCGGAAGGTTCAATAATATAGTTTTATTGTCTGTGATCTGGCAGAATTACTCTGGCTTTTTAGTGTCAGATGCAGCTTTTGTTTCTGATGTGTCTGCTGAAGATTTTGTTTCTGTTGTACTTTCTGCAGATTTTGTTGATGCTGTACTTTTTGCAGATTTTGTTGATGCTGTATCAGTGGTTGAAGGGTCATCCAGTGAATATGCTGTTGCATAGTCTGCCTTTATGTCATCATACCGGTGATCATAAACTACCTTCATTGTTTCCTGTGTCTTTGTACACAGATCCTGATATTTTGATGCATAAGGGTATGATTCATTATTCATATACATTGAAAGAATATTATCACGGAGATATTCTTCGTCGAACGGAATTCTCTGAACAATGTAATGACCATTTCCTGTTGAAAAAAATGGAGCACTTATCTGATTTTCTGCAAGCGCAAACGCATTATCAGAAAATTCTTTCTGCATTGTATCAGCCGAAATGTATGAACCAATGCATGTTCCGGATTCATCTTTTTGTTCAGCCGGATTATAATTGTACTTTTCTATAAGTGTATCTATGGATTCGCCGGCTTCAAGTCTTGCGTGAATAACATTCATTAGTTCAGAAATTGAGGCTTTCAGGTTTTCTCTATCTACAGCCTTTGCATATCCATTTAATTTGTTTATAATGGCTGTTTCTTCATCTGTATATGTCAGATCTGGATTTATTGTGCAGAAATCCAGAGGTGTGTCAGTAGGATAACCTTTTTCATCTACTGCAAAGCTGATTTTCGGGACTACAAGGACATATTTTACGTGTATGAAATCTTTGAGGTAATTGTTCCTGAAATCTGTTTCATACAGTGCATTTACTGTTTTATGTTCAAGTGCTACACGGAGAAGGGATTCTCTGTATATTTCTTTTGTGCATGCAATACTTTTAAGATAGTCATCAAAATTTTTATTTGAATATGTCGTTTCGTAATAAAGTTTTGTTGAATCTATTTCTTTATCAGTTTTGGCCTTTTCCTCATCAGTTAGTTCAACACCATTTTCTTTGGCAATTATATATATAGTGTATGTATTGAAAAGATAGTTAAGAGTCTGAGCTTTAAGGTCATTGAGCTTTGATGAATTTGTGTCGTTATCCCAGTATGTTTTATCTCCGTTGTCAATAAAGCTTTTTGCATATGCAAAATAATACTTATATTCATCTTCTGAAACATCAAAACCACCTATATTCATTACAATGCCATCGCCAAGGTCATCATATGCGAGTTGTTCGGATCCTGTGTCTGACGAAGATGTTGATGATTCGGTTGTATCAGTTGATGCTGATGATGAACTTTCTGACTGAGAACTGGAATTTTTGGAATTATTACATCCTGACATGCTTAATATTATGCCAAAGGCAAGAATAAGAGCTGTAATTTTTTTTATTTTCATTAAAAATCCTCCATTGATCGGGTAAAACCCTAATTAATTAATATTTTAATACACATAGGTGAATATTGTGTGAAATATGAAAAAATTATAGAATGTTTGCATTGAAGTACAGCATTTTTTCTGGTATAATCTTTATGAGAAAAAATTTATCTGGTTAAAGAAAGAGGTTATTATTTTGAAAATAGTTTTGCAAAGAGTACTTAATGCAAGTGTAGAGGTAGACGAAAAAATAGTTGGTCAGATCGGAAAGGGATATCTCGTGTTCCTTGGTGTGCGCTGATTGTCAAGGTATTTGTCAGTAATTTTTAAATTTTTTTGTGGAATATAAGTTATAAAATTAGAGCTGG
>CALMUA010000183.1 GCA_937872775.1 uncultured Ruminococcus sp. | reverse complement strand
ATCATGTCATTCATAACTTTTTCTCGGAAACTACAGTAAAATAATAAGAGATATGCAGAAATAAAAGAATGGAGAAAAAGTTATGAATGACATGATAGTTGAGTTTCTAATCAAGGCTCTGGTATTGTTTACAGCTCTGCCTGTTCATGAATTTGCTCATGGGTGGGTGGCTACAAAATTCGGTGATGATACTCCAAGAATTCAGGGGAGACTTACATTAAGTCCATTTGCACACCTTGATCTCATAGGAAGCCTCTGTATGATGTTTACAGGATTTGGATGGGCAAAGCCTGTCATGGTTAATACGTCAAAATTCAAGCACAGAAAAATCGGAAGCATTTGTGTATCACTTGCAGGGCCTTTAGCTAATATATTGCTTGCATTAATAGTAATGATCGTTCTTAAATCACTGCAAGTTGCACATATAAATCTTAATTCCAACCTATATTCGGCATTTTATTATTTAATAATATTAAATACCGGGCTTGCAGTGTTTAATCTTCTGCCTGTTCCTCCTCTGGATGGTTCACAGGTATTATTGGCTGTACTTCCTCCAAAAGTCCAATATAATATTATGCGGAATCAGATGTATATATTTATCGGTCTGCTGCTTTTTATTCAGCTTCCTATTGTTCAGATTATTATCAGATGGCTTAACGCTTATCTTATCTCATTTCTGGATTATATAACAAGTTTTATTGGTTGACGGGTATGGATAAAATATCTTTTAAACTTGAAATTTTTGAAGGACCTTTGGATTTACTGCTGCACCTTATATCAAAGCATAAGCTTGATATAAATGACATAGAAATTTCAAAGCTTCTTGAACAATATATGGATTATCTTGACAAGTGCGCTGAACATGATCTTGAGCTTGCAGGTGAATTTCTGGAAATGGCAGCAAGACTTATATATATAAAAACCATTTCGCTGCTTCCTGCTCCGGAGGAAGCAGAACAGGAAAAAAAAGAATTGCAGGGGGCACTTATAGAATACTCATTGTGTAAGATAGCTGCTCGTAAACTGGAAAATATTTTTTGCGGAAATGATTTATTTGTAAGAAATCAGACCAGAATAAAAGGAGATATTACTTACAAAAGAAAGCACGATCCCTGTGTACTTGTAAATGCTCTTAAAAATATTAATCTGAAAAAAGTAAAGTTCTCTGAGCAGACTCAGGATGACAGGTTCCAGATAATAATTAAACACAAAATGTATTCTGTGACAACAAAGGTTATATTCATATTAAAGCAACTGTATAAAACAGGTACTGCTGATATGGATAGACTTTATGATAATGTGACAGACAGATCAGAAAGAGTGGCAACATTTCTTGCTGTTCTGGAACTCACTAAATCAGGAAGAATCTTTATTAATGAGGACAATACCAAAATATCCTTTATAGGAAGACAAAAAGAAAGGAAAACCGGATAATGAGCTTTAGTGAAAATATTTCAGCCGTTGAAGCTATACTATTTGCATATGGAGAGCCTATTGCGCGTGATCTTCTGGCAGAAGCAAGCGGAATTGAAAAGAATTCACTGCCTAAAATAATAAATCTGCTTAATGACAGGTATGACGAAAATAATTCTGCACTTTATGTACTAAGACTTGATGATTCATACCAGATTGCTACGAGAAAAGAATATTCATCATATGTAAAAAAGGCGTTTGAATCCGGGAGAATGGCAGCTCTTTCACCAGCAGCAATGGAATCATTGGCAATTGTAGCGTATAATCAACCTGTTACAAAGGGATTTGTTGAAAGTGTAAGAGGAGTTGACAGTTCTTCTGTAATGAATAAACTTGTGGAAAGAGGACTTATTGAGGAATCTGAAAGGCTTGAAGTTCCGGGAAGACCTGTTGCATATAAAACAACAAAAAATTTTTTAAGATGCTTTGGATTGTCATCTCTTGATGATTTGCCTTCTGTTTCTGAGAAAAAAGATGAACCTGATTTGTTTTCCAGTCAATCTCAGGCAGATTAATTATGAGTAGTCAAAGGGGGCAGTGCATTTGTGGATATATATTGTTATTTCAATTTTAATATTTCTGGCACTGCTCGTTAATTTACATGCAGTATTCTATGTCAGTTATATTGACGGGAATCTCGAATATTATCTTAAATATACTTTTTTTAAGATATACTCAAATGTTCCTGGCAAAAAAAATAAAAAGAAGAAAAAGAGAAAGTTACATGCTGCTAAAAGCAAAAGTAAAAAAAATATGGACTCATCCCATAATGATTCTTCAAGTGAAAAAATTTCATCGCCTGAAGAATCAGTTTTAAAAGATAAAATAAAAAAGGACAAGTCAGATTCTCTGTTCAAAAAAGTTCAATCTTTTATTGAATTCGTCAGTTCAGCTAAAAAAGGTATTTATAGATTGATAAAAGGAATATCATTTTCTGATTTGTGGGTTGATTTTACAGTTGCTGATGAAGATGCGTATGAATGTGCAATGAAATTTGGCACGATTAATGCTGCAGTTTACAATATAATAGGATTTATTTCTTCATCTTTTAAAACAAAGATAAAAAAGGTGAATATCGGCAGTAAATATAATAATAATAACAGTATATATAATTTCAGCTTTAATATAAGACTAAAACTTGGAACAGGTATTATTGCTGCTGCAGGAATACTGCTTAAAAGTATTATAGGCTCAGACAAAGACAAATATAATTTAAAGTCATCATCTGATGAAAAAGATCAGTTAAATTTATCAAAGGAGTATATGAAAATGAATGAACATCCGGTAAACGGACTTATGGGAACTACAATTGAAAAACTCAGGGATATGATAGACGTTAATACTATTATCGGAGATCCTATCTCTACACCTGAAGGAGCGACTATTATACCTGTGTCAAAGGTATCATTCGGATTTGCTTCAGGCGGTTCTGATTTACCAGCAAAACAGCAAAGAAATTTATTTGGTGGTGCGGCAGGTGCTGGAATGTCAATTCAGCCACTTGCTTTTATATGTGTATCACCAAGCGGTGAGGTAAAACTTCTGCAGATGTCTGTAAATGCAAATAAGGAAAATGCTATGATTAACACGATACCTGATTTAATTGATAAAATATCAGATATGGTAGCATCAAAAGATCAGAAGAAAACTGAAAAGACAGAAAAATCAATGAAATCAAAAAAGACCGAAAATTCAGAGAATTAAAAATAAATTACCTTCATAAATTATAGTATGAACATACGTATTATTTTATGGAGGTAATATTTTTATGAAAAGTAAAATATTCTGCATTATACTTATGACTTTGACGTTTATAACAATATTTGTGGATAAGTGTTATGCTCAGAGCGTTGATGTGTCAGCAAAAGCAGCAGTTCTTATTGAAGCAAAGACAGGAAAAATAATATATGAAAAGAATTCATATCAGAAACTCCCTATGGCAAGTACAACAAAAATAATGACAACACTTCTTTGCCTTGAAAGTGGAAATCTTGATGAAGAATTTGTTGTTGACCCTGAGGCAATAAAAGTTGAAGGTTCATCCATGGGGCTTCAGGAAGGTGATATTGTTACAAAACGTGCACTGTGTATAGGAATGCTTCTTCCTTCAGGTAATGATGCTGCAAATGTTACTGCCGTTCTGATCGGCGGTTCCGTTGATAAATTTGCAGATATGATGAATGAACGTGCAGCTCAGATAGGTATGACAAGAACATGTTTTGTAACACCTTCAGGACTTGAAGCAGAAGGACATGGTGCATCTGCATATGATATGTCATTGCTGGCACGTGAAGCACTCAGAAATGAAGATTTTGCAGCAATATGCTCGCAATCATCAATGAAGCTTTCCTTTGGAAATCCGCCTTATGACAGGTGGCTTAAAAACACAAATAAACTTCTTACAATGTATAATGGTGTAAATGGAGTTAAAACAGGATTTACTGATGAGGCGGGAAGGTGTCTTGTTTCATCATGTGAGAAAAATGGAATTTCATTGATTTGCGTAACATTAAATGCACCTTCCGACTGGAGTGATCACAGTAAACTTTATGATTATGGATATTCAAAATTGAAGGCGGTTGAGGTAAAACCAGAAAATCATTGTGTTGATGTTGTAGGAGGTATAGGTCAGAGTCTTCCTCTTTCCTCTGCTGATACTATTTCAATAGGTACAGACGACGGTGATCTTTCAAAGCTTGAAGAACGTGCATATATTGAAAATTTTTTGTATGCTCCTGTTGAGAAAGGAACATATGCCGGATATGTTGATTACTACTTTGAGGGGAAATTTGTTGATAGTATTGAGCTTTTTACTGATGCAGGAACTGAGGTTTATAAATCGAGTAAAAAACAAGAAACAAGTATAGTTGAAAAAATAAAAGATTTTTTTGAAAAAATATTTTAATCAGAGAGGAAATAAAAAATGCGGGTAGTATCTGCAAAACAGATGGCTGAGATTGAAAAAGCTTCCGATAAATGCGGTGTGACGTATTCAATGCTTATGAATAATGCTGGAAGAGGACTGGGTAATGAAATTGAAAAACTGACAAAAAATAAGAAATCATCTGGGATAGTATTTTTATGCGGAAGTGGAAATAACGGAGGTGATTGTTTTGTTGCAGCAAGATACCTCAAAGAAGCGGGTTTTAATGTATCCGTTGCACTCATCTACAGTATGCCAAAAACTCAGATATCGCAATCAGAATTTGATAAAATGAATGGTGTACCTGTTTATGAAGATATAGATGAAATTAAAAAAATAATACTTGATTCCCGGATAGTGGTTGATGGAATATTCGGTACAGGATTTCACGGAAATCTTGATAATCTATCATTGCAATTACTTAATCTCAATGATGATGCATTAAAAATAGCAGTCGATATACCAAGCGGAGGAAATTCTACAAAAGGAAGTGTCTGCGATGGATGCTTTCATGCAGATTATACTGTTACATTTGGATTTAAAAAAATAGGAATGACGCAGTACCCTCTTAAAGAATACTGCGGAAAAGTTATACTTGTCGATATAGGCATACCTGATGAATGTAAGAGTACAGATTATCTTTCAGCTGAAGAAATTGATGAACAAACAATATCAGGTGTTCTTAAACCAAGGAAACCTGATTCTCATAAAGGTACATACGGGACGCTGCTTTGTATAACCGGGAGTGGATGTATGCCAGGAGCTTCAATAATGTCAGGTGAAGCTGCACTAAGATGTGGATGCGGCATAGTAAAGCTGTGCTCTGCAGAAAAAAATATTGCACCGATTGCCTCTAGAATACCGGAAATTGTTTTTGTTAAGATGGATACAGATAAGGATGGTTTTTATACAGAAAATAATTACGAAAAAATCACTCAGACAGCATCAGGTGCAGATGCCGTACTTATTGGTTGCGGTCTTGGTGTTACAAATGAAACCCAGAATCTTGTTAAGAAAATCATAACAACAGCAGACTGTCCTGTTATACTTGATGCGGATGGCATAAACTGTATATGTGGATGCATAGATATTATTAAAGAAGCAAACACAAAAATAATTCTTACACCTCATCCTGCTGAGATGGCACGACTTTTACAATGCCGGACATCTGAAATACAAGCTGACAGGCTTAAAATCTGTTCAGAGTTTACTGATAATTATAAAAATACTGTACTTGTTTTAAAGGGTGCAGGTACTATAATTTCAGTTAATGGAAAGATGTATATAAACAATACAGGTAACGCAGGAATGAGCTGTGGAGGAAGTGGTGATGTGTTGAGTGGAATGATAGCTTCATTTGCAGCGCAAGGAACGGACCCTCTTTATGCTGCAGTAATGGGTGTTAATATGCATGGAAAGGCGGGTGATACAGCAGCTCAAAAATATTCTATGAATTATATGTTGCCATCTGATATTATCAAAGAACTGCCGCAAATTTTTCTTAATATTAAATAGGAGAGATTAAAAGTAAAAGGACAGATAAATACAAGGAACTTTAAATTAATCAAATTTTAATTTAAAGGAGTTATATATGAAACGTTTGTTTGTATTTATGTTTACTGTAATTATTATTACTGTATTTACAGGATGCAACGGAAAAACACCTGTAAAAAATGCCAAAGCAAATCTTAATTCCTCATTTGAGTGCAATATGAAAATAGTATATGATGATTCAGAATTTGGTGGAAAACTTAAGAGGATGGGACAGGGAGTATGGGAAGCAGATTTTAATTCACCTGAAACATTATCGGGAGTAAAACTTTCATTCCTTAACGGAGATGTCACAGCATCATATAAGGGATTAAGCTTTACAGTACCAAAGTCAGCACTTCCGTTAAAATCAATGCTCAATAATCTTATGACTGTTGTTGATGAGCTTGCTGTTCTTGACGAGCTTGAATGTACTGTAAAAGATGGAATGATGATAGTTGAAGGAGATGTTGAACAGGGTCCTTATACTCTGAAAATTGATGAAAAGACAGGATGGATTTCTGAGTTTGAAATGAAGAATGTCAAGATGAAGATGACATTCAGCGATATGGCTATTACAAATACTGAATTACCTGCTTCACAGCTAACTTCTGATTCAGCAGTGACATCAATTTCGAGTGAGACTAAAGTATCAGGTGAAAATACAACCGTAAATCAATAAAAATCATATATGCTGCTTTACAGTAACAAATCTGTAAGGCAGCATATTTATTAATGTTTGCTAGTAACTGTCAAAACGTATAAAACTAAATTAAAAAAATTATTTTCTTTGTGAAAAATCATTGACATTAACCAAAATGACTGGTATAATATTAATATAGTATAGAGTAAAAAAATGTCCCATATATGTTATTTATTAGTCAGGAAGGTGGTTGTTTATTATGAAAAAAACAATTCAGAAAATGATTGAACGGACAAGTCTCTTAAAGAATACAGAAAACAAAAAAAGATTAAATGGATTTACTCTGGTAGAAATTATAGTTGTACTAGTTATTCTTGCTATATTAGCTTCAGCAATGATTCCTTCACTGACAGGATATATTGACAAAGCAAAACAGAAAACTGCAATTACAGAAGCAAGAAGTGTTTTAACAGCAGCACAGACTCTTGTAAGTGAGGAATATGCTGCTACTGAGCGTGATGAAAATGGTGAAATTATAGTTGGAATAATTGCACCTGATTCTTCATTTAAAGCAAAGATCCTTAAATTAGCAGACATTACTTCTTCAAAATCTTCAATAAAAAGTATAACAGTAGAAAAAGGTAAGGTAACCGCGATGAAATATATTACATCTACAGGTATGTCAGTAAATTATACTGGTGGTAAATTTACAGTATATTAAAAATTAAAATAAAGGCATTCAGCACTTGGTTTTGTGTGCTGAATGCTTTAAAGTGTTTTTGTGGATGAATTTTAAACATGTTATTAAATAGAGACATAGGAGTTGATGACTGTGCCAGTTTTTCAGTACACAGCGTCTGATATCGGAGGAAAGATAAAAAAAGGGCAGCTTACAACAGCAAATTCCGGACAGTTAAAGGAAATGCTCAGAAATCAGAATCTTTATCTGATAAAATATGAGGAAAAAATAAATACATCATCATGCAAAAAGTTAAAAGCAAATCAGATCTCGGAATTTTGCAGGGAGCTCAGTTCATTGCTTGGTTCCGGAGTATCAGTTGTACGTTCATTTAATATTATCAGCCAGCGTAATATGGAACCAGGACTTAAAGCAGCATATACTGATATATCTACACAGATAAAAAGAGGGATAGCATTATCAGACGCTATGGCTATGCAGGGAAAAATGTTTCCTGAAATGCTTATAAATATGATAAAAGCCGGAGAGGCGAGCGGTAAAATAAATCAGACGTTTGAGAAAATGTCTGTACATTATGAAAAGGAATATCGTATGGCTAACAGTGTAAGAAGTGCAATGACATACCCTATAGTATTGCTTGTTCTGATAGTATGTGTTATGATGGTGCTTTTTACATTTGTACTTCCGACATTTTTCGGATTGTTTGAAGGTATGGAATTACCTCTTCTTACACGGATAGTAATGAAATTAAGTAAAACAATAAAAGAAAATCTTTTTCTTATTATTCTTATAGCAATATTTTTGTCTGCTGCAATTTGTTTTATCGTAAGACTTCATCCTGTAAGATACAGGATAGATAAATTTAAAGTACATATGCCTAAAATAGGAAAGCTGATGAAGATAATATATACAGCACAGTTTGCGCGTACATTATCATCGTTATATTCAAGCGGCATGAATATTATGGATTCACTTCAGATTTCAAGAAATACTATTCCGAATGTGTATATACGTGAACAGTTTGAATCAGTAATAAAAAGTGTGCGTTCAGGAAATACATTATCTGAGGCACTGTCCAGTATAGACGGGTTTGATATTAAACTTTCACAGACTGTTGAAATCGGAGAAGAAACAGGTCGTCTGGATGCAATGCTCAACAGTACGGCAGATTCTTATGAATATGAGTCACAGACAGCAATAAATAAAATGATTACCATACTGCAACCTCTTATGATTATAATAATGGCAGGTCTTGTTCTTGTGGTTATTGGTGCAGTAATGATACCTATATTCTCTATGTACGGAAATATTGAGAATTCGGGTGTAAATGATTATGACGTGACAGCTGATATATCACAGCTTTTAATAAATACTGTCAGGAGGTGCGTATAATAATGATCGTATCTGTATATATTTCAAATGAATCAATACATATGATTACAGGTGTAAAATCACGTTCTTCAATTAATGTCGGACAAGCCATTGATGAAAAAATAAATGATGGGTGTATAATTAACGGCGTTATTACAGATACAGCTTCTTTGAAAAGTACTCTCGAAAATATATATACAAAATGCAGTAATATTCCTAAAAATATATGGTTGACTATTGACGGAAGTTCAATAATAACAAAGATTATAGAAGTTCCGCTTTTAAAGGAAGATAAACTGATTCCGTTTTTAAACGAAAATTTTCAGGATATTGAGAACAGTCAGAATATGATCATTGATTATATGGTTCTTGAACAGAAAAACCAGGCAGGAGGTGCAACAGTTCTTGCTGTTCTTATAGAAAAGGACTTTATTACACAGTATATAGAGTTATTCAGCTCTGCACAGATAAAAATAGAATCTATTGATATATCACTGGGATGCCTTATAAGGTATGTTTCAAGTATAAAATCTCTTACTGATAAAACATTTATTTTATCAGTTTTTGATAAAAATACTACTATGCTTGTTTTATTCACAAGTGGAAAATACAGATTTTCAAAGCGCGTACGTATAGTTGCAGAAAATGATTCTGATGAAATGTTTGAAGAACTAGTGAAAATACTGATGAATATGATACAATTCAATAAATCTGAAAAATCAAATAAGGATATTACTGATATTTATTTTGGCGGATTTTTGCCTCAGGAAAATTCCATATATAGTCGTCTTTCAGAGAACCTTGGTGTTAATGTGTCTGTTGTTCCTGAGTCATCAGAAATTAAAACAAAGATAGATGTTAAAATAAGTAATTTTATTTATGCATCCGGAAATCTCATAGTATAGTTGAGGTGGAAGATATGAGAAAAATGAAAAAAAAGAATGTAAATTTATATATCCGATATAATAAAAGTCTTAACGTGCCATTAAAAGTCAATAGGTCTCAAAGACTATACATATTGTGTGCAGCAGGAGCAGTAATACTGATTGCAGGAGTGTACATTCTGTTAAAAATACAATTAAATAACGTTCAGTTTCAGTACGATCAGCTTTCAGAAAAAATATATTCTGATGATGCCAAAGATCAGGTACATGAGATAAGCAGATTTTCAAATGAAAATTTGCTTTTTGATCTGATTTTTGACAAGCATAAAGAAAATATTACCGGTATAGGAATGTCACATGAACTTATTGATAAACTGGATCCTGAGTTGATAAATGAAATAATAAATTGTCAGAGACCGGAGCTTTCCATAACAAATATAATATTTGAAGAAAATACGTTATCAATTACATGTCTGGCACCTAAGGCAGATCAGGCGTCGGAATTTGTGTCAGCACTGGATAAGAAAAATCTGTTTTCAGATCTTTCTTATAGCGGATTTAACGTAGCAGGTGACAAATATTCATTTAACGTTACTGCTGTTTTCTGAAGGAAGTGTGAAGAATGAAAAATATAACTAACAGGCAAATGAATACACTTTTTATTCTTATTTGTGTTCTTATTATTGTAATAGTAGTTCAATATTTTTTTCGTCCTGTTCTCAAACAAAAAAATGAACTCTCAGAACAGATAGAAAATATGCAATCTGAATATGATGTTATTCATATGGATGCTTTATGCTATGAGGCGGATACTGCTGTATATCAAAATAATAAAAATTCTCTTGATGATCAGCGTAAGCAGCTTCTTCCTTTGATGAAAAGTAATGAGCTGGATAGTATGATCACGAAAATATTTATTGAAAAGGGATTAGTAATAGAGTCATTGGAAATTTCAGAAATAAAGGCTGATACAGTAAGTATACCATATAAAAATACAGATGAAGATGATATCAAAGACAGTGAGAACGATAAAACTGATAAAATCACAGAAACAAAATATAAGCCATATGATTTGTCAGAATATCCTGATGGAGCAAAGATAGTAATTGATGAAAAGGAAAGGATAATGCTTGAATATCAGACAGGCGAATATTCATGTCACCTTCGTTATACTGTGAGCGGCACTTACAAAGACATTCTTAATTTAGTAAATGAAATATCCACAAATAATTCATTACAGGTAAGTTCATTTTATTTTATAAATAAAGACGCTGTTTCAGCTGATTGTGTTTATCAGGCTGATATAGGGATTACAGCTTATATGTATGACAGCCTGAATCAGTCAGACACAGAAGATTAACAGGAGAATGAAATATGAGAAAAAGAATGCATGGTTCCGCTATACTGTGGGCAATATGTGCGCTGCTTGTTATTGTGGTTATTATTACCGGAATTTTCTCATTAAATAAAATATATGTCCGTAAAGAAATTCAGAACATTGAAAAAAAACAGGCACAATACTATGCCCGATCCGGAGTAAGCATTACAGCTGGACTTATTGAAAATGGGGATGAATCAGTAAGACCTGATATCAATAATATAATCAAGGTAGACTATGAGTGGTGCGACGTAGAGATAGAGCAGTCAACAGCTTTTAGTGCTTATATTCATTCTACATCGACAGTGGGAAATACAGTTGAGCAGATTTATGGGATAATGATTAAAACAGGAGTAAAATGGGAATTAAAAGGCTATGTTACATATTAGAGAGGTGAGATTACTTGAAAAAAAAATTATCCGGAACCACTCTTATAGAAGTCATAACTGCAATGACGATAATAATTATTGTATCTATTATAGCATATATAGGAATTTCAACGTCAGCAAAGTTTATCATGCATGGTACAGATTTACGCAATGCCAGTGCTGAAGCTGAGGAAAAGATGGAAAATGCTGCTGCTTCCAACGAAGGGATACCAGAGACAATAACTTATAAAATAAATGGAGTAGAATACAGAACCGAAGCTGATAAAATAATTGCAGAAGACGAGAATCACATTACGGAATATATATTTTATATACCACACATTTCTTAAAATAACAAGTGTATTAAAATGGGGATGATATTTTGAAAAAAAGACGGTTATCAGGTCTGACTCTGGTTGAAGTAATGGTTTCACTTGTAATTATTGTTATTCTTATTTCAATATCATCTGTCGTGATGATAACAGGAATGAATGTGTTTTCTGAAAATGCTGTTATGTGTGCTGCTCAGGACGATGGAAATAATATCTATAATTTTATTGCAGATAAGCTATCATATGCAAATGAAATAATTATATCATCGGAAGAGTCTGAAATGTCCGGGGATTATCCATACAGTGAAACAATAATAATTGATAAAAATCATATGGCCTTAAAGAGAAAAGGTGAAGAAATTAATATTTACAGTCATGATACATTACATGGAAATACATGTGAGATCAGAATTGAAGATATCAGTGAAAATAAAAAATGTATGTCACTGAAAGTAATAATGAGTCGAAACGGCAAAACGGTATATGTAAAAAAAGGTTTGATAGCACTTTTAAATTATGATTACAGCAACAAGAATTATAAAATCGGAACTTCCGAAAATGAAAAGATTATAACATACAGTTATCTGGAATAGACTCAGGGGGATATGGAGGAGAAAAAATTGAAAGATGTGCCTATCGGTGAAGTGCTTAAAGAATATGGATATATTACCGACGAAAATATACAGGAAGCATTAAAATTTCAGAAAACTGAGGCAGGACATGGAAAACGTCTCGGTACTTTACTTCAGGAACTTGGATTTGTAACTGAGATGCAGGTTCTTGAGTCACTGGGGAAAAAACTTGAGCTTCCTCTGATAAATCTTGACGAATATAATATAAATCTTGAGGCATCTGAAAAAATACCTAAACAGCTTGCAGTTAAATATAATGTACTTCCGTTGTCACAAAACAATAATAAACTTCAGATTGCTGTGTCAGATCCGCTTAATTTCTATGCACAGGAGGATATACATCAGATAGTAGGGGTTCCTCTTGAAATAATGATAGCTGAAAGTTCTGCCATACGTAAAATGATAGATCATAATTATGCAGAGATAAGTGCAAAAATAGCAGCACGGAAAGCTAATATATCAGTAAAAGAGGTAAAGGTTCCTGCAATAGAAATACAAGAAGGTGATGACGAAATACCGATTATCAATCTTGTGAATTCACTTCTTGCAAGAGGTTACAGTACAAATGCAAGTGATATCCATATTGAACCGTTTGAAGATCATACACAGGTTCGTATGAGAATAGACGGTATGATAGTTGATTATGTTACACTTGCAAAATTCCTTCATAACTCACTTGTTGCTCGTATAAAAATAATGGGCAATATGGATATAGCAGAGAAGAGAATACCGCAGGACGGTAATTTCAGAACTATAGTCGGGGATTTTGATATAAGTATCCGTGTTTCAGTAATATCGACTATTTATGGCGAGAAGATAGTAATGAGATACCTTACATCTGATACTGCAATTGATAAAGCAGGCCATTTCGGAATGGAAACTGAATCATATGAGAAAATATGCAGAATGCTTCAGGCACCAAACGGAATCATTTATATAACAGGGCCGACCGGTTCAGGTAAAACCACAACATTGTATATGGTTCTTGAGTATCTTGCAAAGCGGCAGGTCAATATATCAACAATTGAAGATCCTGTTGAAAGAGCAATTCCAAGAATAAATCAGATGTCTGTAAATACCGCAGCTGGTCTTACATTCAGCGTAGGACTCAGGGCAATTTTAAGACAGGATCCGGATATCATTATGCTCGGTGAGACACGTGATACAGAAACAGCTGAAATTTCAGTAAGAGCGGCTATCACAGGGCACCTTGTAGTTTCTACACTTCATACAAATGACGCAGTATCATCAATAATTCGTCTTGAAGATATGGGACTTGCACCGTACCTTGTAGCAAATTCACTTGTCGGCATAGTTGCCCAGCGTCTTGTACGTAAGGTATGCGAAGCGTGTGCATATGAAACTGAACCATCACCCGAAGAATCAGCAATTATAGGAACGCAGATAAAAAAGATAAGAAAAGGGCGGGGCTGTCACATATGCAACAATACAGGGTATAAGGGAAGAGTATCTATTCATGAGATGATCATGATTGATAAAACTCTCAAACGAATGATAACCAGCAATGCTGACAGTCAGGATATGTTTGAATATGCTGTTGAACATCAGAACATGAAGACATTGAGAGAAATGGCAGTAAATCTTGTTGAGAGAGGGATCACTACGCCTGAAGAGGTTCTGAAGGTATCTTATTATTCAGACTGATGATATACGGGTACAATGAAATAATAATATTGATTTTACAGGAAATAGGGAAAGACACTGATTTAAGTTATTAAAGGGGATGGCAGAAATGAAAAGAAAACAGAATGGTTTTACTCTCATAGAACTTATCTGTGTGCTCGCAATTATTTCAATTACTGCGGCAATTGCTGTTCCTGACATAGCAGGATATATAGAGCATTCAAAAAAAAATAGCTGTAAAGCAGTTATGCAGGGTATTGTTGACGATATACGATATAAATGCATATCAAAACGATTTGAAAATGAAGATACCCTTAATGATCAGATAGAATATATTATTTCTTATGCCTCATATAATAACGCAGTTTATTCAGAAAGCATAACCGAAGACGGACATCTGAAAAATTCATGTTCAGACGATGAAATATGCCCTAACGGGGGAGTATACACATTTAACTGGGATATAACTAAAGGGATCAGTTCTGAAAGCATTATTCTGAGATTTACATACAACTGCAGCTGTAATAAAGATAATAAAACTGAAGAAAAAATTATTAATGTTCAGCTGAAAGAACCATATGTTATGGAGTATTATGATTATCTCAAAAGTATTGCTCAGATAGTATACGAAACTGCACAGGCTCAGGTAAAAACTCAGATGAATATGGGGAAAACTCCTTCTGAAATAACTGAAAATTGTTGCGGAAGACTGCAGGCAGATAAACAGTCATATATATACAGAGACAGAAATTCTACTGATGGAATAAAAATAGAATCACTGTCATCTGTCGCAGATGTTATAGAACATGATGATCTTTTTGATGGTACTGATGATAATATAATATGGGGCATGACAGTAAATAAGAGCGGTGAAATTGAATGGATGTGCTTTCATTCCCGATATAAAGATATTAACGGAGTACTGTATGATCACTATATTGTCATTACAGACGGAGAAATAATTACAACAAAAAATGATTACTATAATCTCAAAAATATGAGGGATAAAGAATTCACTCCACCTATACAGGGTACACTTGGTTCGTCATCGTATAAAGCAGAGTGGGCTGATGAAGACGGAATAGAAATAGGACAGCAGGGTGAACGTGACTCATCCCAGATACGTTGGTCACTTCATGACAGTAATTGGTGCATTCAGGGATAGAAGTATCAAAAAAATGATCAAATATCTGCTTTTTCAAATTGCATTATAAAAGAAGTATTATCTGTATCAGAGCAGTGTGGCAAATATGTAGGATGCATACTCATAGACAACATCCTAGGATTTGGGATGTTGAACAAATAAGATTACGATGTGTTAGCATATGGACTATTACAACATTTTTACATGTTTATTGACTTTTGAATATTCATATGGTATAATGAAATAGATTTCTTTGCACTGAATTACATTCCGTTTCGGAATGCAAGATCTACAGTACAAACTGAGCAGGCGATGCCCGCAGGGGTGTTGGGCCGGGCCGACCTGCGATCGGCAGCAGATAAATTATGAGTATATCTGTGGGACAGTTGTATGTTCCATGGATATGCTATTTTTATGCCCATTTATAATATTTATGGTACAGATGAATTCAAATGGAGTAACATAAGGGAGATCAGGACACCATATAGCCTGCATCACAGCAGAGAACGGGTAAATATTTTATAATAACCAAAAAACTGAACGTGGCAGAACTTACAAATGCCAAAGCATAAGAATTGCAGATCATATATGCAAAGAATGTACAATAGAATAAACCCTTGACTGAGGCGGTAAGGTTCGTGCTGCCTTTATAAGAAAACTGTAAAGGAGGATAAAGTTTAAATGGACCCTGCTAATAGTATTGAAATTCCCCGATGTTGTTTTAAAATAAAAAAATAGTGCTATGCCTTTCGTGGCATAGCACCGCGAAAGGATGCACTATGTTAAAATACTATTTTTCTGAAGACAATAATATGATCAAATCCAACACTCATCAAAACGGTTGTTGGGTTTCCGCAGTTACTCCTACCGATGAGGAACTTAATACAATTTCCCAACATTATAACCTGGATAAGAATGTTTTACAGGCGGCACTTGATGAAGATGAACGTTCAAGAATTGATGTCGATACTGACTATAAAATGATTCTGGTAAACATTCCAGTAGTTGAGGAACATCAGGATAAAGAATTATATAGGACAATACCTCTTTCAATTATTATTGTTGATACTGCTATCATAACAGTATGTAGCGAAGAATCTCCAATATTAAATGCATTTGAAAATAATTGCATCAAGGATTTTCGTACCCAGATGAAATCAAGGTTTGTACTTCAGATTCTATATCAGACGGATATTCTGTATATGCAATATCTTCACAACATTGATAAGAAAAGCGATGAGGTAGAAAACAAACTTCATAAGTCAACAAAAAACCGGGAATTAATTGAACTTCTTAAGCTTGAAAAAAGCCTTGTTTACTTTACGACCGCATTGCGGTCAAATGAATCGGTTTTTGAAAAGTTACTTCGTTCTGATCTTGTTAAAAAATATCAGGAAGATGAGGAAATACTCGAAGATGTAATTGTTGAAAATAAGCAAGCAATTGAAATGGCGAACATATACAGTGGAATATTGAGCGGAATGATGGATGCGTTTGCTTCTGTCATATCGAACAATCTGAACATTGTTATGAAGGTCCTGGCAATTGTAACAATTGTTATGGCAATTCCGACTATGCTATTCAGTGCCTATGGAATGAATGTTAATATAGAGGGTATGCCGTTTGCTCAGAGGCCTTATGGATTTTTCATCATCATCGGGTCATCCGTAGTTCTCAGCATTATCGCAGCTGTTGCTTTTAATAAACTTAGGTGGTTTAAATAATCAGAACATTCTTTACATAATCTTAAATTCAATTTCTTATATAAAGTGATGAAATTCCACTCTTAAAATAAATTAGAGTGGAATTTCATTTGTAAGAACTGTTTTCTTCATATTGCGCAGATAGAAACGTAGCATATATGCTTTTAACACTTCAGATGATGAATTATGTATCAGCTGATAAGTCAGAAATAGTTACATCTGACGAGCTAGCACCTTCACCAGGGTGTAACTAGGTGAAATTTAAAAATTATGTGTAACCCAGCATTAAACCTGATCTTGAAAATGAGGCTGTGTATCTGGATTAATACCTAAATTATGTTATTAAAACATTTAAATTATGTTACCTGAGCCATATCTGTAAATTTATTTTATATATCGGAATTAGGAAATAGCTGGGAATCTATAATATATATTTATTGATTATTTTAACTAAATTTAATCAGTATTTTAGTTAAAAAGTCGATTTACAGATTTGAAAATTTAGTGTATAATATATGCATAAACACTTAATTTTAATATTTGGGAGGAACATTAATGAAAAGAACATCGTCATTTATTACAGCACTTTTAGTAATTTCATCAGCTGTTACTGCTTCACTGCCATTTGGTATATCTGCTGAGGAAACACCAAAAGATGATTCCTATGCTATGAATGTAAACGTTAACATGTCAGACAAAGGTAAGTCAATAAGCCCATATATATATGGTATCAATGAGCATGGACTGGATGACAGTATAAAGGCAACTTCTGTAAGACAGGGAGGAAACCGTTATACAGCTTATAACTGGGAAACCAATTACTCAAATGCCGGTTCAGATTGGGAAAACTCTTCTGATGATTATATTTCAAAATCTGATAAGCCGGCAGCAGCTGCAACGAAGCTTTCATCAGAGGCATCGGATGCAGGTATAGCATATAAGCTGGCAACACTTCAGATGGCAGGTTATGTATCAGCTGATAAAGCCGGTACTGTTAATGCTGACGAAGTTGCACCTTCTGTAAGATGGAATGAAGTTAAGTTTGATAAGGAAGGAGAACTTAGCCTTACACCTGACCTGACTGACGGAGTTGTATATATGGAAGAGTACGTAAATTATCTGGTTAAGACACTAGGTGATTCAAAGACAGATAAAGGTATTCAGGCATACAGTCTCGATAATGAACCTGCATTGTGGAGTCATACACATTCCCTGGTACATCCGGACACTCTTTCATTCTCAGAGCTTGTTGACAAATCAGTTGAGTTATCAAAGGTTGTAAAGTCAGTAGATAAAAATGCAGAAATTTTCGGACCTGCTTTATATGGATATACAGCATTTGATCATCTCCAGGATGATAATGCATGGAAAGCTGAATTTGCAGGAAAATATGACTGGTTTATTTCTTATTACCTTGATCAGATGAAAAAGGCAGAAGAAGAGAACGGAAAAAGACTCCTTGATGTTCTTGATATTCATTATTATACAGAAGCTCAGGGAACATGCGGTACAAGAATGTGCAGTGATCCGACTCATACAGAGTGTATTGATGAGATGCTTCAGTCATACAGGACACTTTGTGAAAAAGGTTACACTGAAAAAAGCTGGATAGGTCAGTATTGTCAGCAGAATATTCCTATAATTCCGAGAATGCAGGAATCAATAGATAAATATTATCCTGGAACAAAGCTTGGAATAACCGAATACAGCTTCGGAGGTGGAGATTGTATCGCAGGCGGTATTGCAGAAATTGATGCATTAGGAACATTTGCAAAGAACGATGTATATTTTGCAACAATGTGGGCAGATAATGCACCATATCAATACAGCGCAATAAACATGTTTACAAACTATGACGGAAACGGATCATCATTCGGAGACACACTTATAGAGAGTGAAACTGACGATTATGTAAAATCAACATCATATGCAGCTGTTGACGGTGAGGACAAGGGTGATGTTACGCTTATTGTAACCAATAAGAATCAGACACAGACACAAAAAGCAACAATTAATCTGGAAAATTCAGATTTAGAGTATAAAAATGTAGCAGTTTATGTTCTTAGCGGCAAAAGCAGTAAAATAGAACATATGACAAGCCTTAAGGATCTTGAAAATAATACATTTACAGTTGAAATTCCTCCTCTTGCAGCGGTAGAGATTCTTGTTACTGATGATGAAAAATCCTACAGACCTGTTGAAGAACCTGCTCCTGATATCAGTGTTACCACAGAAAAAGTAAGCGGAAAGTTTGAAGGAAAAGGCGACTCGTATAAGGTTACTTTTGATGATCAGATAGGTAAAACAGCATTTATTGATATGACACTGGCATCAGGTGTTCCTATGGCATCAGGCGCTATGGCATTTTCAGTTAAGCATAATGGTATTGATTACTGGGTACCATGTAACTGGGAAACAACCAAGTCAGGTGAAGTAGCTATTGATTTAACAAAACCGGCAAGTGCTTATAACGCAGCAGATGAAACAACAAGTTAAGATAAAGAGTTGCTTGCAGCTCTTGCTGAAGTAATACAGAAAGAGAAAACTGCAGAGGTTCAGATATGGTATGTTGCTGATTCATCCTGGAAATCAATTGATCCGTCAAATGTTACAATAAACGATATATATATTAATAAAGCATGTAAAGTAGATTCGTACGGTGATCTTAATGCTGATAAAAAGGTAGACATAACTGATATGACAATAATGAGCCTTTATATCCTTGGAGACGTTAAACTTGAAGAAAGTACTGTAAAGTATGCAGACGTAAACGGTGACGGAAATACAAATATTGCAGACCTTGCACACCTCAAACAGTATGTTATGAAAGATCCTGTTACATTAGGACCAAAAAAATAAGTTCTTTAACTCATAAAAATGTCTTCAGTCAGTGATGAAACTGATTCCATATTTACAGTTATCTTACCTGACAGTATGAGTAAAAGATGCTGATATTTATGATAAACAGTCTTACAAGTCCATTAAAAAAAAATTAAAAGTGCTCTGATGTTATAAAATGTCAGAGTGCTTTTATTAAAAAACGTTGTTTTATATCAATCAACGAAGGTTAAGAAATTACTATTATAATCAAAATAGATATATAATAAATAAAATTGGTCTGATATAATGATATAAAATGAATATATTTACAGAACTGAAAATAACAACGTGAAAAGACAAATTTATTATTGTGGAGGTACATAATGAGACTGTATAAAAAAATATTAGCAGGTGCAATTTCTATTCTGAGCTGCGCTGCAATCGGTTATGGAGCAGTTATGGCTCTTGCAAGTCCAGGAGATCTTAATAATGACGGGACAGTAAAATCTGATGATATTAAAATCTTTCAGAAATTCCTTTTAGGCATTAATTCAACAGCACCTACAAATGCCGATATGAATAGTGATGGAAAATGTCAGATAGTAGATTTATGTTTAATGAAAAATGCTGCATTGTTCCCGGACACAAGCAGTAAAATTGAGGATTATGGTACAGAAATGGATACATCAGCTACAGCAGTTGCAGATTTCAGAAACGGAACATCACCATTATTTGAAGCATCAAACGGCTGGACAAACGGCAATCCGTTTAACTGCGGATGGTATGAAAATAATGCAGTAATAAAGGATAATGCACTCAATCTTACAATTGATAAGGACAGCACAGGCAAATACAACTATTCCGGAGCAGAGTACAGAACAAAGGATTTCTACAGCTACGGATATTATGAAACATCAATGCAGGCAATCAAAAATGACGGTGTAGTATCTTCATTCTTTACTTATACAGGTGAATCAGATAAAAATCCATGGGATGAAATCGACATTGAGATATTAGGAAAAGATACAACAAAGGTACAGTTAAACTACTATACAAACGGACAGGGAAATCACGAATATATGTATGACCTGGGATTTGATGCATCAAAGGGATATCATACATACGGATTTGACTGGCAGCGTGATTCAATTACATGGTATGTTGACGGAAAGCCTGTATACAAGGCAACAAATAATATTCCTACTACACCTGGAAAAATCATGATGAATACATGGCCTGGAATAGGAGTAAACGAATGGCTCAAACCGTTTAACGGAAACACACCATTGACCGCAAGATATCAGTGGGTAACGTATAAAAAATCTGCACAGAGCGGTAATAATAACAATAATGATAATCCGACGTCAATTCAGGACTATGGTACAAAAATGGATTCGTCAGCTACAGCAGTTGCAGATTTCAGAAACGGAATATCACCATTATTTGAGGCATCAAACGGATGGACAAACGGTAATCCATTTAACTGCGGATGGTATGCAAGCAATGCAATAATAAAGGATAAGGCACTCAACCTTACAATTGACAAGGACATCACAGGAAAATACCAATATTCAGGAGCAGAGTACAGAACAAAGGATTTCTACAGCTACGGATATTATGAAACATCAATGCAGGCAATCAAAAATGACGGTGTAGTATCTTCATTCTTTACTTATACAGGTGAATCAGATAAAAATCCATGGGATGAAATCGACATTGAGATATTAGGAAAAGATACAACAAAGGTACAGTTAAACTACTATACAAACGGACAGGGAAATCACGAATATATGTATGACCTGGGATTTGATGCATCAAAGGGATATCATACATACGGATTTGACTGGCAGCGTGATTCAATTACATGGTATGTTGACGGAAAGCCTGTATACAAGGCAACAAATAATATTCCTACTACACCTGGAAAAATCATGATGAATACATGGCCTGGAATAGGAGTAAACGAATGGCTCAAACCGTTTAACGGAAACACACCATTGACTGCAAGATATCAGTGGGTAACATATAAAAAGAAATAATAAAAATGTGAAAGGGATTTGTATATTGGTTAAAGAATTTAAAGGTTACAAAAAGGGAATTAATCTGGGCGGGTGGATTTCACAATGTGGTTACTATAATTACACAAAAGAACATTATGATGAATTTATTCATGAATCAGATATTAAAAAAATCGCAGAATGGAAATGTGATCATGTAAGATTACCGTTTGACTATAATGTAATTCAGCATGAAAACGGTGAAATGATTCATTCAGGATTTGAGTATATTGACAATTGCGTTCAGTGGTGTAAAAAGCATAATCTGAATTTAATACTTGATCTGCACAAAGCTGCCGGATTTTCATTTGATGAAGAAAATTTTGCATTTTTCTGTGAACCGGAACTTCAGGAGTATTTTTATAAATTATGGAATGAAATTTCACTGCGTTATGGTTCATTATATGAAACAGTTTCTTTTGAATTGTTAAATGAAGTAACTGATATGAAATATGCTGAAAGCTGGAATAAAATTGCCCAAAAAACAATAGAAGTAATACGTAATAATGCACCTCATACAAAAATTATTGTTGGGGGCGCTGAGAATAACAGCGTAAATGGCATGGCACTTTTAGATAAGCCACATGATGAAAATATTGTGTTTACGTTTCATTTTTATAGTCCGATAGTATTTACACATCAAAAAGCGTGTTGGATTCCTGATATGCCCGATGATTATAATACATTCTATCCTGACAAAATTGAAAATTACCAAAGTGAGACAAAGAGATTATTTGATCAGAGATTCAGTAATGACTTTCTGGAGGGTATGTCAGGAGAAATAGATGTTAAATACTTTGAGGATTTATTTTCTGTTCCATGTAGTATCAGAGAAAAATATAATGTTCCTATATACTGCGGTGAATACGGAGTAATTGAAAAAGTTGATGAAAGTGAAGCATTAAAGTGGTTTGATGATATTACTGCAACATTTTCAAAACTGGATATCGGTCATGCAATATGGAATTACAAGGGCAAGGATTTTGGAATAACTGATACTGGTTTATCTGAATTTATTGATAAAATTATTTAAAATGATTTCTGACTAACCCTAACAATAATATAGAAACAGCGGCATGAACCTATCGGTTCTGCCGCTGTTTTATTTAACTAAAAAAGACTTTTTTTAGTTAAATAAAAACGGTTTTTGTATTCTTTTGGCGTCATGCCTGTATGCTTACGGAATATTTTAATAAAGTAGCTCTGTGAACTGAAATGGAGCAGTGTACTTATTTCTGATGATGAATAATTTGAAAATTGAAGCATATTTGCGGCAGCTTCAACCTTTTTTATAGTAATATATTCACTGAATGTAACTCCGACTTCTGTCTTGAACAGACGTGAAAGATATGGAACGCTTAACGAAAGATAATCTGCTGCGTCCTGTATTGTAATTCTGTTATGAAGATGATCACTTATGTAATCTAAAGTATAAATAATCGGCTTTGAGAATATATTTCTGTTTTTTATTAGTCTCATCCGTTTTGTAAAATCAATAATTATCTCAGAGTGTATTTTATGAATCTCATTTTCTGATTTGCATGAGTCTGTTTTTAAAATATATGCGTCACTTAAACTGAAGGCTTCTTCAGGCAGCATGCCTCCGTTAATACAAAAACGTGTTACCATGGCAATTGTAATAACCAGATGATATTTTAAATTCTGCAGACTGTTATTGCTGAGTTTTCCATATCCTTTTCCGCCTAAGGGTGTAATAAGGAGCTTTACAACCTCAAGATTGCCGGAACGTATTCCTTCATAGAATGCGAGTTCACGTTCAAATCCTGCATGCTCAAATTCTGCTTCACGCTGGGTGAAATACTGATGATATAATAATTCACCATGTTCTTCTAAAAGTGGAAATGCATCCATGATTTTGTTTATCACTCCTTGATTTCAATATAATTTATAAGTACTACAGACTATTGGTATAAAGATCGGAAGAGCGTCGTGTAGGGAAAGAGTGTT
>CALMUA010000182.1 GCA_937872775.1 uncultured Ruminococcus sp. | reverse complement strand
ACGGTATCGGAATGCAGTCACATCTTGACGTTAAATATCCAAGTGCTTCTGTTTACAAAACAGCACTTGAAAAATTCTTAAGCACAGGTCTTGAGGTTCAGGTAACTGAGCTTGATATTACATGCGGGGATGCAACATCACAGGCTAAATTATTTGCTGATGTATTCAAAATGTGTGTAGATCATGCAGATCAGATCAACGCAGTTACAGTATGGGGAACAAACGACAGCGTAAGCTGGAGACGTGAAAACAACCCGTTAATGTTCAGTGCTAACTACTCACCTAAGTCAGCTTACACTGAAGTTATGAAGGTTGCTGCAAATGCTGCACCTTCAGTAACTACACCAAAGGTTACAACTACAACTACCAAGACTACAACTGCTAAGGTAACTACCTCAAAGGTTACAACTACAACTACCAAGACTACAACTGCTAAGGTAACTACCTCAAAGGTAACTACAACAACTAAAAACATATCAAAAAATGTAAAAGGCGATGCAGATGCAAACGGAGTTGTTACAACATCAGACGTTGTAACTCTTATGCAATCAATTGTCGGTAAGACAACACTCTCAGCACAAGGAAAAACAAATGCTGATCTTGACGGAAATGGTAAATTATCAATTCTCGATGTTATAATGATTAAAAATATGCTTATCAATTAATAATAAAATGAGCTCCCGATGCAATATATATAATACTGCATCGGGAATTTTTAATATATACAAAGACGCCCGATGCGATTTATAGAAAAAATGCATCGGGTGATATTATACTATTAACAAGGCAATTTATAGATTCTGACGGAAATTTTATATATTATTCTTGGAATTAAACAATTGATTTTTATGGGTGTATCTGATATTATTAGAGTATATATATGAAAGAAGGAAAAAGCAGATGAAAAATTTTATCAAGCAATTTACAACACTGCTTCTCTGCGGAGCAATCACAGCCGGAATCACTACTCCCCTTTGTCATCCTGACAAGGTTTACTCCGAAGCTAATGCAAATAAAACAGACTACAACGAAGTAGATGCAAACTGGGCAAAGCTTTTGCAGCATACACTGTATTTTTATGATGCAAATATGTGCGGTACCGGAGTTGATGACAATAATCTGCTGCAATGGAGAGGAAATTGTCATACATATGATTCACAAGTCCAGCTAAACACAGAATGTACTAATCTTTCTGCCGGATTCATTGAAAAAAACCGTGATATTCTTGATCCTGACGGAGATGGATGTGTTGACGTATCAGGTGGATTTCACGATGCCGGAGACCATGTTAAATTCGGACTTCCGGAAGCATACGCAGCTTCTATAGTGTCATGGGGTTATTATGAATTCAGAGAATCCTATAAAAAAACAGGGCAGGCCGAACATGCTGAAACAATATGCAGATATTTTGCTGATTATTTTATGCGTAGTACATTTCGTGACAAAAATGGAGACGTTATCGCGTTCTGCTATCAGGTAGGTGACGGTGATATTGACCATAAATACTGGCAGTCTCCTGAAATTGATGCTATGAGCAGACCTGCATATTTTGCAACATCTGAAATACCTACTACGGATGATGTTTCACAAAGTGCCGCAGCTCTTGCGATCAATTATTACAACTTCATTGATACTGATCCCGAATATGCGGAAAAATGCCTCGACTATGCCAAAGCATTATACAGCTTCGCAGAAAAAAATAAAAAAGCTGTCGGTGACAGTGCTGACGGACCGAAAAGCTACTACACCTCAAGTAAATGGGAGGATGATTACTGCTTTGCAGCATGCTGGCTATATCTTATCACAAAGGACCACAAATATCTTGAAAGTAGTCTCTGCTATGTAGATTACTATGCACCTCCAGGATACGTTTTATGCTGGAATGATATGTGGAACGGCGTATCTATTCTTCTCGGACGTATTCAGGATGAATATCCTGATGTTAGCGAGGAATGTAAAAAAGCCATAGGAAGAGGTCCTTACGAGGTTCTTGACTTCTGGTACATGGAGGCAAAGGCACTTAATGGCTATATGACTTCCGAGATAGGAACGGAAACACCTGCAGGATATTTCTGGCTCAATACATGGGGTTCTGCACGTTACAATACAGCTGCACAATTCTGTGCACTTGTATATGATAAATACAACAAAGGCGTTGACCACTTCAATAAAGACAACGAAGACTATACCTTCTCAAACTGGGCACTCGGACAAATGGAATATCTCATAGGAGATAACCCTATGGATCGCTGCTATGTTGTAGGATTCAGTGATAAATCAGCACAATATCCTCATCACAGAGCTTCATCAGGACTTACAAAATGTGAAGATACCTCTAAACAGAAGCATGTGCTTTACGGCGCACTTGTAGGCGGTCCTGACGCAAAAGATCTTCACAACGACATCACTAAAGACTGGATTTATAATGAGGTTACTATCGACTATAACGCGGCTATTGTAGGTGCTGCTGCCGGATTATATCACTTCTTTGGTGACGACAGCATGAAGCCTGATGAAAATTTTCCTCCGGAAGAAGCTGAAGATGAAACTGATATTTTTTCAGGAGATAATTTCTGGGTTTCAGGATATTGCTCGGATGCACCTGAATCAACAGGAGCAGGCGCAACAAAGCTTACATTTTTCGTAAATACGGATTCACTTACACCACAAACAAATATTTCAATAAGATATTATTTCAGCATAAAAGAATTTGAAAATCCGGGAGGAATACCAAGTTCATTTGTAATGCAGAAAACATATGATCAGGTTCAGACTGAAGTAAGCGGGTGTGAAGCTGTGCTATCAGGACCTGTACAATATAAGGATGATATTTACTACACCGAAATATCATGGCCTGATTATGCAATTGCAAACTCCAACAAAAAATATCAGCTTATCCTGGGAATGTATTACGGTGATAACTGGGATCCGTCAAATGACTGGAGTCATCAGGACATGGCCAATATTGGAAAAGGCTATGATGATATAGTAGGCGGAACAGAACTTGCAAAAAAATGTGATTATATCTGCGTATACGCTGACGGAAAACTTATAGGAGGAACAGAGCCTGACGGAACAAAACCGGCTAAAGTCTACACTGTAAAACAATTAATGAGACTTATCAAGGCACTTACCGGACAAAAACCGTTTACTGACGAAGCCATGGAAAAACAATTTGATTTTAATAACGATGATGTTGTAAACTGTGTTGATCTTATTGTTCTTAAAGGACTTGTACTCGGAGAATAAAATCCAGACTTTTTGGGACAACTGTTTTTTGAATACTTAGCTGCTATCTGAACGATGATATAGTAAAATTCATTTGCATTTTAATCTTCATAATTAATAAAGCTTTCCGGTTTTCCTGCACATTGAGTGCATTAAAACCGGAAAGCTTATTTTATTTATTGATTTGTATTATTTATTTTCAAGCAGCATCATGCAAAAATCCTTAAGCTGACCGGCAGTTACAATTGCCGGAGAGGAATTATGATACGGATGAGCTGAATATAAGCTTAATACCGAATCTGGATATATTTCTGTAAAGAATAAATTTGTTGATTTTTTGTCTATTACTGAAAATGAATCAAATCCACACTGCATTCCTTCACCGGAACATTTTACGTATGCTTCTTTTCTGGTCCATACCTTACAGAAACTTTCATATGGATTTTCGGAGCTATGTATATATGTGCTTTCAGCTTCAGTAAAAAAATGATCTGCTATTTCAAGATTTGATTCCTTTATAAATTCTGCATCAACACCTACCGGTTCTGAACTGAATGCAGCTGCTACAAGACCTCTTCCCTTTCTGAATGTGTGTGAAACTGAAAATTCCTTTCCAATTTCATTTCTGAAAAAAGGTTTTCCAAATTCACCACACATAATTTCAGGAAGTACGAGATCTCCGTATCTGATATAGTACGAATAATGTATCATTAACCCGGCAAACATGCTCAAAAGCTTATCCTTATCAAATTTATACCTTGCTATCCTTTTTTGTCTTTCCTCAGGCAGAAGTTCAGTTACTCTTTTTTCAAAAAAAAATTCCGGAAGCTGTTCCTGATCATACGAAAAAATATAAATATCTATGTTATTCATTACTTACGATTCCTTTTAATATGTACTATAGTAAGATAATTAAATCTATATAATTTTCAGTTCATCATCCTTAAGCAGAGAATACATACAATAGTCAAATACCATTCCGTTTTTGAATACCCCGTTTCTCATTATTCCTTCAAAATCAAACCCCGCT
This sequence comes from uncultured Ruminococcus sp., assembly GCA_937872775.1. Classification (GTDB taxonomy): domain Bacteria; phylum Bacillota; class Clostridia; order Oscillospirales; family Ruminococcaceae; genus HUN007. Next base: position 19,264 of record CALMUA010000182.1, on the reverse strand, counting down.
TTTTCTAGAGCACGTCTTGAACCAATATTATATGCAAACGGTTCTGCGTAAATACGAATAATATCATACCTTTGAAATACATCAGAACATATCCTGATTATTGCCTGACTCATTATTCCCTTATTCCAGAAATCTTCCGCAAGCCAATAGCCGACTTCCCCGCTTTTGCTGTAAACATCACTGCCGAAAAAGATTCCTATACTTCCGACTACCCTGTCATTGACAACAATAGCACGGCATACCTGACGTGTTTCATCGTTTGATACGCATGACGATACATACTTCTCTGCATCACTGACTGTATAAGGATGAGGAAATACATCACGCAGATTACAGGCTATCTTTTCGTTATTGGCATAATAGGCAACATCCATTATATCCTCAATTTTCCATTTGCGCAACCTAAATTCCATAGTTATTTCCTCACAATCTTTTTTTATTATTTTTATTAAACGTCTGAGTATCTGACTTATTATGTGACTATAGCTATTGAAATGTATAGCTCACTTTGATTATAACATTTTTTTCTCCGCAGTGCAATAAAATTAATATTATTGTCAGAGAAATAAGCGTAAGGTATTGCATCTGAAAACGCTTATCCTTCATACTGCATTTTTTATATTATTATATAAAGTTAATATTTTACTATATGGGTGAATAGTAACTTTCTATAATAATTTTTAATCATTTTGTTGTGAATTAATTGACAACGCATAGTATACAGTGGTAAAATAGAAAGTAGTAATATTTTTTACACAGTGAAATATTTTACCGCAGAAAAATATTTCAGCGAAAACTTTTTATTTTGCAGCTGCGGAGAAATGGAGTAAATTAATGGGATTCACATTAACCGAAAAAATTCTTAATAATCACATTGTTGAAGGTAAAATGATCAAAGGCACCGAAATAGGCATAAGAATTGACCAGACTCTCACTCAGGACGCAACAGGTACTATGGCATATCTGGAATTTGAAGCAATGGGTGTTCCAAGAGTAAAAACAGAGCGTTCTGTTGCATATATCGACCACAATACACTTCAGAGCGGATTTGAAAATGCTGACGATCACAGATTTATAGGAAGCGTTGCAAAGAAGCATGGTATATATTTCTCAAGACCGGGCAATGGCATATGTCATCAGGTTCATCTTGAAAGATTCGGTGTACCAGGAAAAACACTTATAGGTTCTGACAGTCATACACCTACAGGCGGCGGTATCGGAATGATAGCTATCGGTGCAGGCGGACTTGACGTAGCTGTTGCAATGGGCGGCGGTGCTTACTATATCACATGTCCTAAGGTCGTAAAGGTTGAACTTACAGGAAAGCTTCGTCCATGGGTAGCTGCAAAGGATGTTATTCTTGAAGTATTAAGAACAATGTCAGTCAAGGGCGGCGTAGGAAAGGTTATCGAATACAGCGGCGACGGCGTAAAGACATTATCAGTTCCTGAAAGAGCAACTATTACAAACATGGGCGCTGAGCTTGGTGCTACAACATCAATTTTCCCTTCAGACGAAGTAACAAAGCAGTTTCTTAAAGCTCAGGGACGTGAAGAAGTATGGACTTCTCTTGAAGCAGACGAAGATGCTGAGTACGATGAAGTTCTCTCAATTGACTTAAGCAAGCTTGTTCCTCTTGCAGCATGTCCTCATATGCCTGATAACGTTAAGTCTGTTGAAGAAATCGGAAACATAAAAATTGATCAGGTTTGTATCGGTTCATGTACAAATTCATCACTTCTTGATATGATGAAGGTAGCTCATATACTTAAGGGAAAAACAGTTCATCCTGACGTTTCACTTTCAATTGCTCCGGGTTCAAAGCAGGTTCTTAATATGCTTGCACAGAACGGACTTCTCTCAGAAATGATTGACGCCGGTGCAAGAATTCTTGAAAGTGCATGCGGTCCATGTATCGGTATGGGACAATCCCCTAACTCAAAGGGTATTTCACTCCGTACATTTAACAGAAACTTTGAAGGACGTTCAGGAACAAAGGACGGACAGATTTATCTTGTTTCACCTGAGATGGCTGCTATTTCCGCGATTACAGGCGTTCTTACAGATCCTAGAGATATAGGACCTATGCCTGAATTCAAGCTTCCTGAAGAGTTTATTATAAACGACAATATGATAGCTGCCCCTGTTGATGAAAAGGATATGGACAGCGTAGAAATATTAAGAGGACCTAATATCAAACCTTTCCCTGCAACAGCTCCTCTTGCTGACAGCATTGATGCAAAATGTTCACTCAAGGTAGAAGATAATATCACTACAGATCATATCATGCCTGCTGGTGCTAAGATTCTCCCACTTCGTTCAAATATTCCGGCTATTTCAAAGTTCTGCTTTACAGTATGTGATGAAGCATTTCCTGAAAGAGCTCTCGAGTTTGGAAAGAGCATAATTGTCGGTGGTTCAAACTACGGACAAGGTTCTTCAAGAGAACATGCTGCCCTTGCACCTCTCTATCTTGGAATTAAAGCAGTTCTTGTAAAATCTTTTGCAAGAATTCACAGAGCAAATCTTATCAATGCCGGTATCCTCCCTCTTACATTTGTAAATGAAGCAGATTATGACCTTATTTCTCTTGGTGATGAGCTTGTAATTGCTGATGTAAGAAATCTTATCAAAAACGGCGAAACAAAGCTTATAGTAAAGAACAAGACAACAGGCAAGGATATTCCTGTTCTGTGCGAATTAAGCGGACGTGCCAAGGATATAATTCTTTCAGGCGGACTTCTTGATTACACAAGAGAATCATTATCATAACCCTTTACGGAAATTTAAATCCCTGCCCGACTCCGCTTAAAGCGGAATAACAATAACTTTTTACCGGAGGTTTAGCAATGGCTGATAAAATTAAAATGACTACTCCGCTCGTTGAAATGGACGGAGACGAAATGACCAGAATTCTCTGGAAATGGATAAAGGATATTCTCATTCTCCCTTATGTAGACCTTAAAACAGAATATTACGACCTAGGACTTATTCACCGTAATGAAACAGACGACAAGGTTACTATAGACAGTGCCGAGGCTACAAAAAAATACGGTGTTGCAGTAAAATGTGCAACAATAACTCCTAACGCTGCAAGAATGCCTGAATACAACCTTAAGGAAATGTGGAAATCCCCTAACGGTACAATCCGAGCAATACTTGACGGAACTGTTTTCAGAACACCTATTCTTGTAAAGGGAATCACACCATATATTCCGACATGGACAAAGCCTATCACTATTGCCCGTCATGCATACGGTGATGTTTATAAAAACTCTGAAATGCAGGTAAAAGGCAGTGGAAAAGCAGAGCTTGTTGTAACCGACAAAGACGGAAATGAAACAAGACAGCTCATCCACAACTTTAACAGTGATGGAATAATTCAGGGACTTCACAACATTGACAACAGTATTGAAGGTTTTGCAAGAGCATGTTTAAGCTACGGTCTTGATGTTAAACAGGATGTATGGTTTGCTACAAAGGATACTATCTCAAAGAAATATGACCATCGCTTCAAAGATATTTTTCAGGAAATATATGATAATGAATACAAAGCAAAATACGAAGCAGCAGGCATAACATACTTTTATACACTTATCGACGATGCTGTAGCTCGTGTTATCCGTTCAAACGGCGGATATATCTGGGCATGTAAAAACTATGACGGTGACGTTATGTCAGACATGGTTTCAACTGCATATGGAAGTCTTGCAATGATGACATCTGTTCTTGTTTCTCCTGACGGAATTTATGAATATGAAGCAGCTCACGGAACAGTTCAGAGACATTATTATAAGCATCTCAAGGGTGAAGTAACATCTACAAACTCTGTTGCAACAATATTTGCATGGAGCGGAGCACTCAGAAAAAGAGGAGAGCTTGACAATATCCCTGAGCTTTTAAGCTTTGCCGACCGTCTTGAAAAAGCTACTATTCAGACAATAGAAGACGGCGTAATGACAGGTGATCTGTATATGATCTCAATTCTTGAAAACAAACAAAAGGTTGATTCTGAAGAATTCCTTCATGAAATAAACAAAAGACTTGAAAAAATGTGATTTTATATTAAACTATGTTATTCTGCTTTTTTATCGGGCAGATATATACCTGCCCGAAAATATTAATTTAGAAAGGTGGTATCTCAAATGGCAAAAGAGACTATATCAAACCTTGTAATCAGACGACTTCCCCGATACTACAGATTTCTCGGTGATCTCGACGCAATTGGAATTACAAAAATATCTTCTAAAGAACTATCAGAAAGAATGGGACTGACAGCATCGCAGATTCGTCAGGATCTCAACTGTTTCGGAGGTTTCGGACAGCAGGGCTACGGCTATAATATCCGTGATCTGCAGTACGAAATAGGAAAAATTCTGGGGTTAAATGTAAAAAGCAAAGCCATTCTGATTGGTGCCGGAAACCTTGGAAAAGCAATTGCTTCACATATTGATTTTGATAAAATGGGATTTGAACTTACGGGTATATTCGACAATGAAAAATCACTCATTGGCTCACAGATAACCGGTGTACTGGTATCAGACATTGAGCAACTTGATACATTCTGCAAGGACAAAAAGCCTGAAATCGCAATATTGTGTATTCCAAAGGAAGCCGCAGATCTTCTTTCAGAAAAGCTTATAGACCTTGGCATTACAGCATTCTGGAATTTCAGTCATTATGATTTCAGATTGAGCAATCAGAATGTTATTGTTGAAAATGTACATCTCGGTGACAGCCTTATGGTTCTTTCATACGGTCTTAGATCACGTAACGATAATTTATAAATATGCAGAAACCATCCGCGGAAATTTAATTCCGTCGGATGGTTTTTTGTTTTAATCTATGAAATTTATTCTCTAAAGCAGCCATATAATTGCTTTCTTTGAATTACTTATTATTTTTGCAAGGCATGCCGCTCCGCAGTCTGTCATATCGTGTCGTTTTATACAGTAGTATTTCATTTTTTCACTTCCTATTTTTTATTGAAATACTTCTCCTTGATTATCTTCCTCATTGTATCCACAAACCATATTGTAACTACAAAAATCGGTGATGCAATAACAAGAGCTAATATATATTCGTTTTTTTCAGAAATATCAGAAAAATAATCTATAACAGAACCTACTGATAATACAGTTGTATATACAAATGCAAGCATGAATGCGGAGTCTGCAATTTTTTTTGCTCTCTCCGCGTTTTCTTTATCTGAACGATCTTCATACATTTTCACTATCATCTTCATTATCATCATCATTGCAGGAAAGAAAAATGCAAAGCATACCAATGCTGCTTGTGACAGCAAAATTCCAAATATTATACATATCAATGAAAGTAAACTAAATATTTTATACCTGAGTTTTATTCTTCCGCGCATATTATTACCTGCTCTTAAATTTTATTTTATTGTCCTGTTTTATTTTATCTGTCGTATTATTGCTCTGCAAGAAGATATACAGTATCAGGTGTAACCATGTACTCTCCGTATTTAACCTTGAAGTCCATTATATTTTCAAATTTTACAGTTACCTCTGTATTTTCTTTGAGTTCCTCAACGATATCTGATGTATCAAGCAGTACACCTGTTATGCTGTCTTCGTTTACAGCCTGAACTTTTACATACATTACTTCATACTCATAGTCATATTCGTCCTGAAGCTCGTCACTAAGTTCAAATTCAGCCATAACCAATGCATTTCCACTTTGCTCAAAGCCTTTGGCGATCCATCCTGCACGTTCCTTCGCAAGAGCCGCAGTTATATATTCTTCCCTGCCTGATGAATGTATATAAAGTTCATCGGCATACTTTCCCATGAGAAGTTCCATGTCAGGTGATTTATCAATAAGGTCAGATATAATATCCTTATCAATTACAATATCGGATTTAAGCGGTACAACACCCATAACAGATTCTGTAGATTCAACAGTTGCGTGAGAAGGAAGCTGAAAGCTTACATTTTGCTGTACTTTGAGTTCTGTCTTATATAAATTCATATAATAATCTGACTTGTTTCTCGCATCAAAAAGCTCTGCAAGTTTTCTGCATTCGTTTTCAAAATATTCTGCTAATTCTTTAATCTTATACATATTTTCACGGTCATACAGTTTAAATTTTTTAGGCATTTTCAGATGCAGCTCTTCAACATCAGTTCTCATTTCAATGGAACTGAAAACATGATATGCACCGAGATAAAAATGAAAATGAGCACGCGGATTATTTGTATCAAGTGCCACAGGATAATTTTCTTCAAACATCTTTATTCCGTCATACGGCTGTGTCTGAGAATAATAAGACAGCAGTATTCCTCTCTGCAAAAGATATGCTATGTTACCTTTTATCATAGGAACAAGAAGCCTTACATAATGTTCTGCTTCTGAATAAACTCCGTTATACATATAGAATGAAATAAGCTTTGCATATGTCATCTCAGGTATTTCACCGCAGCTTTTGTCACCTCTGAGGATAGGCGCAGCTATCTCCAGAGCCTTTTCATGTGTACCGAATTCCAATTCAAATTCTACATCTGTATTCATTTCACATGCATCACAGTCACCCAGAACGTCATGCTTACATTCCTTATAAAGCTTAAAGCTTTCCTCTGCCTTCTTTCTGTCGCATTTTGAATAGAAGGTAATGTATTTCATGTAATATGTACGAAGGCTGTAACCATATTTTATACATCTCTCCTTGTATTCATCAAAATATTTATCTACCTGTTCAAGCGAGATCTGATAATAGTCATATACATTTTCAATAATATATTTAAATGCCCTCATAAAGTCAAGCTGATGACAGGCCTGAAATTCCGGATGTGCGTCAAACAAAGCCATATATTCCGGAAACATTAATACCGCCTTGTAGTTATCATCGTGGAATATTGCCTCGCTTATATATGAATACATAAATTCAAGTTCGTTATCAGCATCCTTTTCCATATTTGCTGCATTGATCGCTTCTTTATATACTTTAAGTCTCGGGGCACCTCGTTCAAGCATATAGCACTGCTCAATATATTTCTGGGCATTTATCATATTCCTGCACTCCATTCAAGTAACATCATAAGATTGTCGTTAAGTAATTTCAGTTCTCCCTTTCGCATTGGAAAATTTCCGGCAAGCAGTGACTGAACATATAGTATTTCAATATAGCATTTTATCTTTTTCTCGTCATCAGCAGTAATAAGCTTCTGTATAAGCTCATTATCCATATTAAGATACAGCTTGGCAGATGCGTCTGTCCTGTGCTGCTCGGCAAATACATCAAGCATCTGTGAAAACAGTTCGTTTGATACTTCTTTTGAGTGATTTATATCTCTTAAAAAATCAGCGTCTTCATTTACAGCAAACAGCGACGGAAGCTGTGAAGGCTGAAAATGCCTGATATCTATCTGACAATCATATTCATCCATTATTTCATTTGCCGTATCTATAAATCGCTGCACACTTGTTCTTTCTTTTTCGGTAACATCAGAAAGCAGTTCATCTATACACTCCATATGTATCATTGAAATATCCATGTACGAATTTATTACTGCCATTTTTTCAATTAATGCCTGTTCATATACGTATCCGGCATTTACAAGAAGTTCATCCTGCGCCATGTAAACAGCTGACATCTGTCTGAATGTATCGACTACATTTGTATAAACTATACTTCCCTTATAATCAGCAATCTGTTTTCCTGTCATTTCACCTGACGATGTTTCAAATGTCAGATACGGTATAAATGTTTTGAAAAGCTCGTCATTTTCAGTGGCAATAGATTTTATCGCCAGACTGTGCACAGAAATTATCTTTCCGAGGAGTCTTTTATTATTACATTCAAGCTGCTGAAGATAATCGGAAATACATTCTGAAAGCTCCTGTCTTGCACATTCAAGTGCATCATCCTCATAAAAATCCTCTCTTGAAGCAGTAGGACGAAGTCCCTTTGTATTAATAAAGCACCTGAGAAAAAAAGACCATTCCGGCAAAAGCTTGTCCCCGTTTTCAGTAAGAAATTTATGAATTTCATCCTCTGTAAGCCCGGTTCCAGTATCATTAAATACAATGCTCTTTCCGTTATCAACAGAAAGAGTGATTTTTCCATTCTTATAATCAGAATTATTTTTTGCCGCAGCAGAAATTGCATCAGAACCGTTCTGCAGCAGCTCACGCACAAATACATCCGGCGAACTATAAAGATGATTTGAGAGCAGATCTATCATTCCTCCCAGATTTACTTTAAACACAAAATCCTCAGCCAAAATAAAACATCCTTCCTTATTAATACCCGAAGGTTCAGGGCGACCGGAATGCCCTGATCGCTCCGCTGAGCGAAATCCCCCTCACCCTTTGCAACTATTTATTATCTCCTCGCATCTTTTTACGTTTACGAAATTCTGCTTTGAAGAATCGATTCTGTAAAGTTTTTTATACGCTTCAACTCTGCCATTATAAAAATCCTCTTCGTCTGCAAGATACCTTCTGCAAACCTCACTGTAATTTGGTGCAGACTGCATTCCTTCACGACTTATACATCTTAGCAGACGTTCTTTTTCATCAAGCTCAAGATAAATAATTATTATCCTCTCGTCATCATAATAATCATAAAGCTTATCCACCACATCAGGAGTTCCTATCATAATATAATCACAGCTCTGTGACAAATCAATCGAGCAAGTGAAATAATTCCAGTCACCGTTTGCCGTATGATATGTGCGTCTTTCTATTACCTTGCCCTCAACTTCAAGTTTATGAAGAACTTTTTCATCAACAAAATTATATTCCTTGCCTTCTGTTTCGTTTACCCTTTTCGGACGTGTTGTATATGTAACGACCGGCTTAAGTCCAGGAATATTTTTTTTCATCAGTTCATTAAAAACTGTATCCTTCCCGGCACCACTCTTTCCTATTAAACAAAATATATTTCCCATTATGACCAAACTCCTATTTTACGATACACATTCCACAGACACATGGAACTTCGGGTAACTATACTTAAAGTTTCCCGCCCATTTTAAAATACTGCATCATTTCATTAGTAATACTTACTCTGTAATCAATATCCCACAGTTCATCTCTTCTGAACCATTTTCCCTCAGCAAGCTCATTTGTATCAAGCTTTATTTCAGGTGAACCGTCAAGCTCTGCAAAAAAACCTACCAGAAGCCCTCCTGTAAGCCCCCACGGTTGATTTTTATAATATTTTATATTCTTTACTTTAAGGCCTACTTCCTCCATTACCTCACGCTTTACAGTTTCCTCAAGAGTCTCCCCTATTTCTGTAAATCCTGCAACAAGAGAATATTTCTTATACGCCCTGTTTGCATATTTTGTCATAAGTATCCTGTCACCATCTGTAATAGCTACTATAATGGCCGGTGAGATTTTAGGATAGATCATATTGTGACATGCAGGACAATACATCATTCTCTCCTTTGCATCATGGCAAAGACTGTGTCCGCACTTTCCGCAGAATTTATTAGCATTATACCAGTTAACAAGGTGATGTGCTGTCATAGCCGCAAAGGCTTCGTCCTTAGGAGAAGCTGTACGGATGGTATTTATATTTTCATAAGAAAATCCGTCAGGAACCTCATCAATAACATCAGAATAAAAAAACTCTCTGTCATCAATTCTGAAAAGATAAGTGTATTTTTTATTTTTATCTCCCAATTCTCTGTACTGTGGAAATCTTATAACTCCGTTAAAATTGTTTACTAATATATTCTGCCCGTCTGAATAAATAACAAAGCTGTTATCACTTATCTTTTTCTGATAAAATTCATTGTGCAGCTCCATAGGATATATATCCTGTATCACTTAAATCGCCTCTTCTTTTTTATAATTCAACATTTATCATTTTTCCTAATTTCAATGAATATATTACTGTTTCCTTTACTTTTTTTTCTTCAATTCTCCTTAATGCCGACCTGTATATTGCAAGCTGGAGTGAATATTTTTCTGCAAGAATACTTAAATCTGAAACATTGTCTGTCTTGTAATCAACCAGTACAAGTCCGTCATCTTCCTGAAAATACATATCAATTATACCCTGGATCATGCCATTTGTATTATTATATTTTGCAAATTCCTCATCAGTAATTTCAATATCACTGATTCTCATAAGAAATTTTCTTTCTCTTATAATATTCCCCGATCTGAGTGCACGTTTAAAAAGTTCTGAACCTATAAATCTTTTAATCAGATTTATGTCGGCGGCATACTTCTGATGCTCTGTAATAAATCCATGACGAACAATATTATCTATTTCTGCGGATGTATCAGAATAAAGTCTTTGAAAATCCGCATGCTGCAGTATACTGTGAATAACAGTTCCCTTTTCACTCCCTGTAAGCCTTCCGCCTTCCTGCATAAATGACGGCCTTTTAAGAACTATGTCAGATCTGCTGTCACTTTTTGAAATTTCAGAAACTGATACCTTTGCCTGAAGAATAGAAAGTGAATAATCATATTTAAAGTCAAATTTTTCTGTAATCTCACTTACAAGTTCGTTATTTACTGCTGCTTTCTCAATACAATTATTTTTGTCTTCACTTATCGTATTTTCTTCTGAAAGGCTTTCCGCTTCAATGCTTTCAAATTTTATATTAAAATTATCACTCTGAGTATAGAACATATCATATTCACTCAGCTCACGAAGTTTTTTAGCATCCTTATGAGTAATCAAAGCCATAAGAAGCCAGTCACTCATGGACTTTGCCTCACAAGCAAGCCGTGGAGTTATTCCACTGTACTGATGGATACCCACTGCATACTCTGCAAGCTTGTTTTTCTGAGATTTACCTATTTTCAAAGTAATAAAAAGCTTTTCCTTTGCTCTGGTAAGTGCAACATAGAGAAGTCTTAATTCTTCACTAAGAGAATCTGACATGTTCATTTTGTTTATTACATTGAACGGAAGTGTAGGGTACCTTTGAAATTCACGCCTGTTCTGCAGTCTGAAGCCTATTCCGCTTTCAAAATTAAGCTGAATATTTTTTCTGCTGTCTGCAACATTAAAAAGAGAATGTGTCTGACACAGAAATACAAAAGGGAATTCCAGTCCCTTTGATTTATGAATTGTTTTTATCATTACAACATCCTCTGAAGTTGAAACTGTCTGACCCTGACGGAAATCACCGTTTACCTTTACCATTTTATCTATATATCTTAAAAATCCGCTCAGACCTTCATTAGAAGATTCCTGATACATTTTTGCATACTCAAGAAGAACACGCAGGTTGGCTCTTTTTTTATCACAGTCACTGTAAATCTGTATTACGGAAATAAAATCAGTTCTGTCATATATTTTTCTGATAAGTCCGACAAGGTCAAGAGTTGCTGACTGCATCCTTAGTTCAGAAATTGTATTGTACACATTTCTTGTTTTCAGAAGAATATCTCCTGAAAGAATGGGTTCCTGTCCTTCAATGCTTTCTATTCCCGTACATACTGCATCATAAATATGTCCGCTTCTGTTAATAAGCCTGAGCTCTGCAAATTCATCATCTGTAAACATGAACATAGGTGAAAGCATTACTGCTGCAAATGACGTATCAATAAGCGGATTGTCAGTTATACGCAAAAGATTTATAAGTACTGAAATTTCTCTTGATTTAAGATATCCGGCCGTTTCTTCACTGTATGCACAAATCCCACACTTTGCAAGCTCCTGAATATACTCATCTGCATCACTTTTTCGTCTCAAAAGAATACAGAAGTCTCTTTTTACACAATCTCTTGTACTTATACCGTCCTTGTTATCTACCTGTGCCTTGTTTCTAAGCATATCGTATATTTTTTTTGCAGTGTACTTTGCAGAACATGAATTTTTTTCATTATCATCCTGCACTATAAGGGCAACTTCCGTATTACGATCTCTTTGTGTAAAGTCTGCTCCCTTAACAAGTTCCTCTTCAGAATTATATACAATTTCGCCCACTTCACGGCTCATAATACTGCGAAAAATAAAATTGACAAAGCTTATTACTGATTCTGAACTTCTGAAATTCTTATTAAGCTTTATGTATGAATTTTCTGGAGTATCATCACCGTTATATTGTACAGATGCATTCATTGTATTTATAAAATTTTTAGGGTTGGCAAGTCTGAATCTGTATATCGACTGCTTTACGTCACCTACAACGAACATATTGTCACCTGATTTTGTAGCATCTCCGCCATGGGAAAGAAGCTTGAATATCAGATCCTGGTTATTATTGGTGTCCTGAAATTCGTCTATCATTATTATTTTATAATATTCCGAAAGCCCATGTGCAAGAGAAGATTTTACTATATTTCCGTCCTGGTCAATTGATGAAAGCAGCTTTACAGTAAGAGCTTCCGCATCATTAAAGCTTATGCAGCTCTTATCAACTTTTATCTTCCACAGATTACTTTCAAGCTTTGAGATCATTTCAATCAGAATTGAAAGAACCTCGAAGTGCGTTGCAAAATCCTCTTCGGAATACTCAACAAGATCCATTCCTGCTGTTATTTCGTCCTTTAAAATGCTCTTATATTCATCTCTGAGAATTTTTATTCTTTCCTTGATATCCGGATCTGCATTTTTACCCATTACGAGTCTTGCAAACTCAGGAGCATTGTACATCTCAGCTTTTTCCCTGAGTGAGTATTTGTCTGATGAAAACATTTCAATATATCTGGTTATTGTAAAATATTCGTTATCAAGAATATCTATACATTTATCAAGTCCTGTATCTCCAATAAGCCCGACACATTCTGCTGAAAATGCCTCTGCCTTTTTAAGCTGACCAAGTATTGACTGCATATATTTACTGCAAAAATCATCATAAAGACTTCCGTCAGGTGAATAACTGTCCTTTACATGTTCAAGCCATCTCTGTCCATAAGGAATTGCAGAAATGAACTGATAAATATCTGAAATAAGATCCTCTATTGTATTATCATCCTTGTAGCAGAACTGTTCATAGAGCTTTTCCGTCTTCTGAATATCTTTCTGATAATATTCTGTTACAAGATCTGATATTGCCTTTGAAACAATAAGCTGTGTTTCTGTTTCATCCATAATTCTGAAGCTTCCGGAAAGCTCAAGCTCCTGGATATTATCCCTTATAAGTTCGAAACAGAAAGAATGTATTGTTGATATTTTAGCACTCTGCAACAGGAGCTGCTGCTGGTTGAGCCAGTGGTTCTCAGGTTCTTTTTCTATAAGCTCTGCCAACGCTGCGGTAAGTCTCTGCTTCATTTCAGCTGCTGCATCCTTTGTAAATGTCACAACTATCATTCTGTCAGCAGGTATCTTGTTTTCCCTGTCTGAAAGCTGACGTATAAGACGTTCGACAAGTACAGATGTTTTTCCGCTTCCTGCTGCTGCAGATACTATTATTGATCTGCCTCTTGCATTTATCGCATCTGTCTGTTCCTTTGTCCATCCCATCCTGTTCCTTCACTCTCCCTTTGGCTATAAATTATCATATTGCAATTGTATAAAGTATACCATATCTCATAAAGTAAATCAACATTATTTCAATGTTACACATCCAATACCGAAGGTGATATAATCCCCTTAAAGTTGCCGCTGCCCAAGAAGGATAATCAAATTCAAGATGATTTTCCCTTCATGTAATAGCTGGAATATATAATACAGTTTGTGTTGACTCACCGTCATATGATTTGACTTATCGGCAACATATATGATATAATGAAAAAATTTTAAATTTTTTTTGAAAATCACTTCGACTTTTTCAAAAAAATGGTACTAATAAGTGAAGGGGGTAAAACATAGAGCCCCTGAGAGGAGGAATCCCCGATGGATAACGGTGAAAGTAGCTACCGCCGTTTTCTTGCGGGCGACAATGAGGGACTGCATGAGATCGTTTGTGCCTATCGTGCAGGATTGATACTTTACTTGAATAGCTTTGTGCAGAATGTTCACACAGCTGAGGAGCTGACTGAGGGCACCTTTTGGGAAATAATTGTCAAGTGTCCAAAATTCTCAGGAAAAAGCTCATTCAAAACCTGGCTCTATGCAATCGGGCGTAATATTACTACGAAACACCTCCGAAAGCACACAAAGCTCAGCGTCGTTCCGCTGGAATCACAGGAATACCTTGCTGGCGAAGAAAATATTGAAAGCAATTACATAAAGACTGAACAGAAGCGTATGGTGCATCAGGTATTCCATCGACTGAAACTTGAATATCGGCAAGTACTGTATCTCAGCTATTTTGAAGGATTCAGCAATTCAGAAGCAGCCTTGATTATGAAAAAATCAGACAGGCAGATAAAGGATCTGCTGTATAACGCCAAAAAAGCGCTGAAATCCGAACTGGAAAGGAGTGGCTTTGAGTATGAAGAATGACGATGAGATGTATCAAAGCTTACTTTCCAGATATAACGACTATCAGGAGAAGAGAAAAAAGCGTATTCGCACGATTCGGCGTACTGTACCTGTTTTAGCCAGTTTTTGCTTTGTCGTAGTGCTTGGATTCGGACTGTGGGATAACCTTGCAAAGCTCCCGAATATTCCTGAACAATCCGAAATTGTGAATCATACAACAGTGGAAAACACTGAAAGCACTACCGTTGCTGATACAACAGAAAGCAGCTCAACAGCACAGTCAGTAATTGTCACTGCACCTTCTTCCACAACGGTTTCTGTTCCGGAGAGTGAAACCGATATGTTCGATACAACGAGGACAGTGCAAACTCAAACAGTAACTACTGCTGCTTCAGTTGAGGCATCAGGCGAAGAAACCAAACAAAAACAAACTTTACCGATAACAACTGCACCTATTATTCAGACGCAACCTGTCACCAATATTCAGACAACTTTACCAGTACAGACAACTGTGGAAACACCTACGACAACTATTAATTTCAATATCAACGAAGTTCGCGTAGGATATTATGATAAAAACTATAGTAAACCATTGCCATCAGCCAGAATTGCAATGAAGTGTAATTCATTCTGTGAATCGGGCAAAACGCTGTTAATTGATGTGGCAATGGGTGACGTTGCATTCTATCCGCAGGATTATGACAGCAACAGAGTATACGAATACAGCATTTTCCCTACCGAAGGTTATAAACAAATCACGGATGAAAACCTGATTGCCAACGGAGAAAACGGTGGATACAAGAAAGAGTATGCAGGGGGAGAAATGCAAGTTTTCGACATTGACGGAAAATATGATGATTATGACGCATATCATCATGAAACGGCAAAGATTGATTTCAAAAACTATATGGCTGACAGTTCCGGTAGCATTACATTTTCCTTTATAGCAATATTTACAGATAATCCTCAGAATCCGTCAACCGAAGGTATGCAGCAAAGTCTGTATTTCTATGTGGGTGAAAAAGGAACAGCTATCAGCAATCTTAGCGTTGAAAACGCAATAGAAAACTATCAGATTGCTTGCGGTAGCGTTCAGGATTCGTCTCAGATTTGCATGAGGCAAGGGAAACAATAAGGCTCAGTACAATAACTCCCGTCAGCATTCTTTTTATTTTCATAAATTTTTTTTTCACTCTCCAGGTAAATAATATTTTTTTTCATTTATATATGGCTAACCAAATATAAAATTCAATCTAAAAACCCTTGATTTTATATCTCCAAAGTATTTTGGAGCATATGTAAATGGCAAAATTAACTGTTATTATAGCATATAATTACAGGTATTTCAACCCATAATATTAATATATTTTCATTGTGTGTTTTGCAAGCTTTTGTATTGAATACAATTTCCAGTATAATATTTTAGTAAATATACAATACCAGTATGTTGTAATTAATTTCATATGAAAAACAAGATATTACATGCGAACTTAAAGATAAAAAAATGGAGATTAAACTGCAAAAAACCAAAGGAATTGGGACAATGTGCATATTGGGAGGATTAAGACACGAAGCAGAATATGTGCCTGATAAAAACGCAGCAGTATCCTGCAAAACGATGAAGTTATATAACCCCCCTCAATAATAACTACTCAACCAACAAAAAAGCTGCAGCGAAATGTGTTCTTAACACTTTTCGCTGCAGCTTTTTCATGGTTTACTTTACCCCATATTATTGATAACATCTATCGGATTAACATAATTTTCGCTTTTTAAGACTTCAAAATGAAGATGTGTATCCATACATGATTCAATATCAGCAGTATTGCCTATTGCACCTATTACATCACCGGCTGCAACTTTTGTTCCCTTTTCCACAGTTACGCCTTTGTTAAGACTACAATAACGTCCTACTATACCACTGTTATGATCAATTACTACTACTATTCCCCACAGCGGATCTTCAATTACATCAGTAACTGTTCCGTCAGTCATTGCTTTAACTTCATCCCCGGCATTTCCTGCTATATCTACGCCATTATGTGTCTGCCAGGCACCTGTTGTCTGGTTCTTTACAAGATTTGAACTGCTGAAATCCTGAAGTATCTCTCCGTTAAGCGGAATTGAGAATACTCGTTCCTGATGATTCTGAGCAGCTTCCGGAGAAGCTTCAGTAGCGGAAGTTTCAGTAGTTTCAGTTTGTGCAGTAGTTACTGCCGGTTGTTTTTTTACCCCTGCCTGTTTTTCAATTACATCTACAGCTTTCGTCTGTTTCGGTCCCTTCGTTACACTTGTTGTCAACCGATCGTCACTTACTGAATCAAGCTGCTCTGAAAGCTTATTTGCTGTTTGTTTATAAGAAAAATAGCATGCCAGACCAACCATTGCCAGACAAATTACTAATGCTGCATAGTAACTTTTACGTGAAAATATTTTTGACTTTTTTAATCTACTAAACTTATTCAAAATAAACACCTCCAATCGTAGCTTTGACAATTATATAGTGTTTATTCTATAAATTTGAAATAATTTTTTTAACGGTATTTATGATTTTATTCTGGAGAACACATCACTAAGTGACTGACTGAAAAAAGATCATATCTGTTATCCCGAAGGTGCAGGGCGACCGGAAAGCCCTGCTCGTTCTCCACAGAGAACGAAATACTCTAACCCACATAAATCAACGGCATTATCACTATAATAAAGCAATAACACCGTTATAATTAATTACAAAAATTTTCTTATCTCTTTTCCGAGTCTCTCTTCTATACCAATAAGCCTGTCGGCAAGATTTTTCGATTTTTCATCAGCAGCCTTATACTGACTCTGATATTTTGCAAGAGATTTAACTCCCATGTTACATCCATCCGTAATAAGATCAGCTATTGTATCATCTGACTCATCAACAGCAAGCTTTACATTTGTCTTTATCCATGACATACTCTTTGCCATTACATTTGGTTCCTTGCCGTCATCATGATATTCATCAAGAAGCTTCTGAAGTTCATCCTGTATTATCTCGTGATCATTTTTTGATTTTTCAAGATAACTCTTCAATTCATCATCCTTGACATACTTCAGAACATCATCAATTGAAGACACACCCATTTTTATTCCTGCGTCACATTCACGAAGTAATTCTATTGTATCCTGTTCTATCATAATACCTATACCTCACATTCTGGTTTAATAAAAATATTATTTGTATTTTTATGTGATTTTATGCATAAGTTTTTTATTTTCTTCATTTTTAAGAGGATCAAGATATCCGCATATTGCGGCAAAAGTCGTCCGTAGATCATGATAAATATAAGTCTATATATCGCTTCTCGTTTGTTTGATACTATCATGGTCACTCATATATCTATAACAATGGACTTACTCCTTATCAGGTAAAAACGGGATCAATGAACAGGTGATATATGTGATATTTACATAAAAAATTAGATATTTTTGTGATATAATTCAGGCATTAATGTTGCAAAAGGGTTGATTACAACAATATTTTGATTTATAATATTTATAGACAATATTTTCATTATTTTATTTGGATTTTGCAATTACATTATAACTCAGGCAATATGTCCCCACCGCTAAGGCGGCGTAGGTGATTATTCTTATGCAGCTATGGATAATTCAGGTCATGACGGTACTTATGTCAATTCATGTGTTCGCATAACGTCTGCTATATTGCATTTGGTATATAACAACAGTAATTTAAATTACTAATAATAAGAGGTTTTACATATGAAAAGGAAAAACAAATTATTGGCTTTATGTATTTCGGCAGTTCTTACAGGAAGTATGACCGGTGTTCAGGTTAGTGCCATTGCCGGTATCAAGGACAGTAATTTAGTCTCACTGCTTGATTTATATGATGAGGTTGCCCTGAATGAAGCTGTGCTAATTGTAAAATATGAAGACAATCATTCAGATAAATATTATTGGTCTGCTGATATGTTATTACCTATTAAGGTTGAAGATCTGGATAGTACTATTGATATTTCTGATACCGCACATACCATTGTAACTACGCCGGATAATGTACAGAAAATAATTATAAACCAGAAAAATTACTATACTCGAATTTATTATAATTATACATCTAATCAATGGATGTGTGATGAAAACAATATTTCAAAATCATTTTCTGATTATGTGTCAGATTCTTTTTCAAAGTATTTGAAGGAAGCTATTTTTATTGCAGAAAATAATGACGGCACTCTTGACAAATATTATTGGTCTATGGAATTTGATTATCCTATTAATGTAAATTTGCTTGATGAGAATATCGATATCTCAAAGGTTGAAAATATATTTACTGTTACTCCAAAAAAATCTGATTATAACAATCGTATTCCGATAGAAACAAAATATTATTATACTTACATGGGCTATAATTTTGATTCGCATAGCTGGAAAACAGAAGAATCAGGTGTGCAAAAAACGCCCCCTATCGACAATATATCAAAGGAAGCTGTTACAGGCGATGTAAACAATGATGGTTGTGCAAGTACAGCTGATCTTATGTGTCTTAAAGAAGCTTTTTTATCGGAAGGCAGTAATAATATAACTCATAATTATGATATTAATTCGGATGGTATTGTAAGTGCTTTAGATATCGCAAGGCTTGTTGATATTTTGCTTGAAAGCGAATAGTATATGTATTAAACGCATAACGTTTTTATTTTTTGTTATAGGTTTATAAATAAAAGAGTCGTAGAATTATTCACGGCTCTTTTATTTTTTTATTGCATCTGAATTTTATCAACATATTTTACCATAAAAACAAACCATTATTATAAGCCTTTTGACAATAATATATGACTTGTTTTTCAGCCGTTTTTTCCTTTACAACTTTTTATAATTTAAATTATATCATACAAAAAAATAATATCAATCCTGAATTATTCATCGTGGCATAAGAAAGCACTTCTAAGCCACACAATTACGTAT
>CALMUA010000181.1 GCA_937872775.1 uncultured Ruminococcus sp. | reverse complement strand
ACGGTATCGGAATGCAGTCACATCTTGACGTTAAATATCCAAGTGCTTCTGTTTATAAAACAGCACTTCAGAAATTCTTAAGCACAGGTCTTGACGTTCAGGTTACTGAGCTTGATATTACATCACAAGATGAATCAGCACAGGCTACATTATTCGCTGATATATTCAAAATGTGCGCAGATAATGCAGATAAGATCAGCGCAGTTACAGTATGGGGAACAAACGACAGTGTAAGCTGGAGACGTGAAAATAACCCGTTACTTTTCAGTAGCGGTTATAATCCTAAGAAAGCTTATACAGAAGTTATGAAGGTTGCAGCAAGTGCTACACCTGCAACAACTACTACTACACAGCAAACAAATCCTACAAACACAACAAAAACTACCAATCCTACAACTCCTGATTTCAAATTCGGAGATATAAGCAAGGATGGAAAGGTTGATATAACTGACCTTACAATGATTTCATTATATCTTCTCGGAGACATAGATTTTGACTCAACTCAGAAGATGGCTGCTGACATTGTATATGATAAGGATATAAATCTTGCAGACCTCAGCCTTATGAAACAGTATGTTATGAAAGATAATGTAACATTAGGCAAAGGATATACAGCACCTGTTGTTACAACATCAGCTACTACAACACAGAAACCTCCTGTACAGACTACTAAAACCACTACACAGTCACAGCAGCAAAGCGGTTCAAAGACAATGTCCGGTTCAGTTGTAAACGGTGTATGGTCAAGTTCAGCAGACGTATCATGGATCGATAAATCAAAGCCAATGGTAGCATTCACATTTGATGATGGTCCTGTAGGTACCGCAGGAAGCGCAACATCAATGAGAATTCAGAATGCATTGAAAAAGAGCGGTTTCCATGCAACATTCTTCTACTGGGGAAATAAGATCAATGGTTCCAACAATGCTGAAATCAAGAGTGCATTTGATTCAGGATTTGAAATTGGAAACCACACATATACACATAGTAGTCTCAGCGGAATGTCCGGAGACGGAATAAGAAATGAAATAAACCAGACCAAGACTATTCTTAATGGAATAGTAGGTTCAGGAGATTTCTTGGTAAGACCTCCTTACCTCAGCGTAGATCAGAACGTATCTGCAAATGCCGGAGTACCTCTTATCAACTGCGGTATTGATACACAGGACTGGAATGGTGCAAATACATCACAGATCGTTAGTACACTCAAAAATGCAATGCAGAATGGTTCACTCAGAAACAAAGTAGTACTTATGCATGAAACATATGAAGCTACTGCTGCTGCCATGGAAGAATTACTCCCATATATGAAACAGCAGGGATGGCAGGTAGTATCAGTTTCTGAATTATTTAAAGCAAACGGCAAAGAACTTCGTGCAGGCCAGGCTTATACAGGCTGCTAATCAACATCGGGTAACTCTCAAACCTCAAATAATTAAAACTAACTCAAACATACTTAACTTCGTAAAAGTCACATATAAAGACTTTAAGCCAGACGATCCATACAGGATTGTCTGGCTTTTTCGTTTACAATTTTATCTGATTTATTTCCATGTCCCCATTCCGATAAGTTCTTTTAATGTATTGCTGAAAGCAATAGTCGCTTTTGAAAGGTATTTATTTTTTTTATATATAAGTTTTATATGACTTTCAAGCTCGAGATTATCAATTGAATAATATATAGGATGTTTTGAAATATCAGAAAATTTAATATATGTATCCGGTATAAAAGCTACCCCTAGTCCGGATGAGACAAATGCAAAAACCGTTTCCAGATTGTTTGACCCGAATGAAATATTAGGCGTAAATCCATGACTTCTGCATATTTTCATAATTGAATGGGAACTCAGTTCGCTATTATTCTGGAAAATAAACCGTTCTTTGCTGAACATATTAAGATTTATGCCTTCACAGGTAAAAAGTCTGTCAGAATTATTTTTTATATCTTCTGCTGTAATAGCGTATTTTCCATATTTTTTATTTATAGCTTTTTCTGCAGGAACAGCAAAATATAGTTTTTCAAGACATAATTCTTCAATTCCAAATAATTCCTCATCGAAACTTGATGTTCCAATTACAATATCAAGATTTCCTTTTAATAGGTTATATTCAAGAGCACTTGAAAAGTCCTCCATAACTGATATCTGTAATTCAGGATACCTTTCATGAAAATTAATAATAGTTTTCAGAAGCATATTTGAAGCATAAAACGGTGACGTCCCTATCTTAAGTAATCCATTTTTTAATCCTATGAGATCACTCATTTTAACAGTCATATCTTTTTCAAGATTTTTCATCTGATTTGCAGTTTCAATAAAGATATTTCCTGCTTCAGTTACCGTTATTGGAGATGAGCTTCTATCAAATAACGTAACTCCAAGATTTGCTTCAAGATTAATTATAAACTTACTCAATGTTGGCTGCGTAACAAATAATTTTCTCGCTGCCATTGAAAAACTTCTTTCCTCAGCAACAGCGAGAACATATTCAATTTGTTGTGATGTCAATTGAACTCACTTCCTTATATGTCTGATTATCTGAATTAAGCTTATTTTTAATTATAACATATATGCTGTCTAAGTCAACAAGTATATTGTCAACTTCTCAGATATTTGTTGATTTTCAACTAATTAAAGATGCTTAATTTCAGAAAATATACTACCCTGTCATATCTTCAATTAATCTGTGAAGTTCCCTTTCAGTACGTACTGATATGCCATCAAATACAAGTTTTCTGTCATATTCATTTAAAAATATTGTACGGGTTTCAAGTACAAGATACGGTACCTTGGAATCGCCCCTGAATAATGCAAGATATCCATTATAATCCTTCAGTATATATGAAAGATTTATCATAACCTCTTCAGCACCCGTATTTATATCATTGTGTCCGAAAAAAAATGCAGAAATAAAAAGCATAAACACTGTCATTGCTAATGATACAATAACTGCCATAATTAATTTTATTTTTTTCGTCATGCACATCACATCCAATTTAATTTACAAATTTATTTTATATCGTAATTATTGTCATATTTTTTTACTATATACATAAAAAAAATTTTAGGGTAACTTTATTTTACATAATATTTACATAAAAACATATATACTAATTAAAGATATTTAAATTTGAAAGGATATGCAGAAAAAATGAAAATTAAAAGGGCTGTCTCTATAATATCAACTGTATTGGTATCAACTATATTTATATTAATTATATCAATTTCAATTATATCGTCATTAATAACTTTGTATCTGGTAAATATAATGAAAAAAACTAATTCAGTAGATATTGAAGACGTTCAATTCAAATCTGCATCATGTATTTACGAGATTAATCCTGACACAGGGGAATACGAGCTTATTTATAAAAAACTCGGAAACAACAACGATATAAAACTTTCTGTAATACTATCCTCACTTCCCGATTATGTAGCTGACGCATTTATCTGCACTGAGGATGAGCGTTTTTACAATCATGAAGGTGTGGATTACAGACGTACATTTTCTGCATTTGCAAATGAATTTATAAATATGTACAACTCCAAACACGGAGGATCAACTATAACACAGCAGCTTATAAAAAACATTACAAATGACAATGAGACAACATGGGAGAGAAAAATACGTGAAATATTCCGTGCTGTCAAACTTGAACAAAAATATACAAAGGATGAGATTTTAAACGCTTATCTGAATACTATATATTTCGGACAGGATGAAAACGGGGCAAATCTTTATGGAATAGAAGCAGCAGCAATAGGATATTTCGGAAAACATGCATCAAAACTGACTATTGCGGAAGCAGCTTCACTCGCAGCTATTCCTCAGAATCCGTATTATGAAAATCCGGTAAAGAATTATAAACTTAATCAGGAGAGAAGAGATTATTCATTAAGAAAAATGTTTGAGCTTGGAAAAATATCATCTGATCAGTATACACAAGCATTAAATGAAAAGGTCCTTGTTACAAATATGGACGAATTCAAAAAATCAAATCCGGATTGTGAAAAATTCGCACAAAATGATTTTATAAATCCTGCAGTCAATTCATGGGCTGTTGATACTGCAATTTATGAATTCCGTGACTATATTGCAAAGAAATATAATTACAGCGATAAACGTGCACTTGATGAATTCTACAACGGTGGATATGATTTGTATATTACAACAAACAGAAATATTCAGAATGAACTCCAGAAAAACTATCTTGACTGGACTTTTTTTCCTGAACAGAAAGATGAAAAAGGAGAACCTGTTCAGTCATCATTTGTAGTACTTGATTACTATGGTCAGATACTCGGTATATGCGGAGGAATCGGTGAAAAAACATCCTCATTGTGCTGGAATCATGCTACAATGACACACAGACAGCCCGGTTCAACAATTAAACCTGTTTCTACCTACGGATACGGTATTGAAAATAATCTTGTTACATGGTCAAGTATGTTTATTGATGCCCCCCTTGATGCCGGTATCGTAACAGAGGATAAATGGCCTGAAAATTATGATAACTACTGGAGTTTCAAATCAAACACGTTACACTTTTTTCTCAAAAAGTCATATAATACTATACCGGCCCATCTCTGCCTTAAATTCGGTACAAAACAGGTATTTGATTTTGCAACAGAAAAAATGCACCTTACACTTGATCCCGATTATGATATTGATTATGCACCATTGAGCGTTGGTGCAACAAACAAAGGACCTACCCTTTTAAATATGACAAACTCATATATTCCATACGGAAACGGTGGAAAATATTATGAAGCGCACATAATAAGCCGTGCTATTGATACAGCAAAAAACAAAGTAATAATAGAACATAATGCATCAGATTATCAACAGGTCGTAGGAGAAGATACTGCTTATATAATGAACAAACTCCTTCAGAATGTTGTAGATCCTGATCAGCCTGACAATAATATGGGAACAGGTGTAAATGCACATCTTCAGAATAAGACTGTAGCCGGAAAAACTGGAACGACTCAGAACTGGCGTGATATATCATTTATAGGACTTACAGAAGATTTCGTAAGTGGAATATGGATAGGATATGCAAATGGAGAAAATGAGAATGCTATAAAAAGCACAAAATCAGCCACAATATGGAAGAATGTATTTGGAAACTTTGCGAACGAATATAAATCGAATGCACAGTATCCTGAATCATTATTTGTCAAGGAGTGTTATTACTGCACTGAAACCGGACTTTTAGCTAACGAAGACTGTCCTAAATCGGACAAACCCGGATATTATAAAAACGGATATAATGAATATTGTACTAAACATTAATGCTGTTAACAGAAAAAATCAGACCGGAAGCTTTTAAAATAGTTTCCGGCCATTTTTTATTAAATATGGGCTTTACTTCAAGTTGGTATTATTACATTATTTCTGAGCCTTGCCATTTAACAGCATATCGGATATCTCTTCATCATTTTTAAGCTTATCATAATCACCTGTTATTTCGCCTTCATAATGGTATACTATTCCGTTTTTCTCGTTTCTTACAAGACATTCTATCAGTTTTTCTTCTCCGTATTGTGCTATAAACTTTGCAAATGCGTGTATCTTGATTTTTTTAAGCATGAAATTATCACAGGTTTCAAACTCAGGACATTCCCAGCAGCCTTTTAAACATTTTTCTTTGCAGCAGTTGAAAGATTTACACCATTCTTTGTTCTGACATCCTTCATTGCGGCAGCCTGCACATTCGTCACGCTGACTGCATATGCAGCATGCAAGGCCACAATATGCTATTCCTTTTTTCTTATCCATATGTACGTATTCCTTTCATTTGCTATTCCGTTATCATTTTTTTTATTATATTAAACTCAATCGGAGTATAATTTATTCTCTCAGCTGACGCACAAAAGCTCTGCTTTGAATAGTCTGTATAGAGCGGATTATTATGTACATGACCAAATATGTTTGCATATGGCATATTTGAATTTATGTACATGGGCTCATGAGATAAAATCCAGAAGTTTTCATATATTATCGGATATCTGCTTACACTTGAAAATCCGCATTTAAAATAATATTTTTCACTCTCTGTATCGTGATTTCCCATGACAAGTATTTTTCTGCCTTTAAGCTGACTGCATATCTGAATGTTTTTTTCAATACCGTATGATGAAAAATCGCCAAGCAGAAATACTGTATCCTCGTCATTTACTGTACTGTTCCAGTTATCAATAATCGTTTTATCCATTTTAAAAATATTTTCAAACGGTCTGTTTTCATAACTGATAATTGACTTATCACCAAAATGTGTGTCTGCAATAAAAAAGGTTCTTTCCACTGTGGTAGCTCCTTCCGGATCGAATGAAATAATTTGTGCTTAATAATTATATTAATTTTCATTCATATTCTTGTACTGCTTTAACAATTAATCAAGTAAAAACAGTAATATTTTATGTATTTCAAACAAATCATGTTAATATTGAAACCTTACAAAAAAATTAAATTACTACTCATTCTCCAGCGTACACACCACAAGATGAAACGGATCCATAAATCTCAGTGAATACCCGCTGTTTCCAAGTCCACGGCTTACTATCATATGAGTGCCGTTATACTCATACTCTCCTGATGTATATTCCGGAAGCATACCCTGTCCCGGTGCATACAATCCATCTTTAAAAGGAAACCTTATAAGTCCACCGTGAGCATGACCTGAAAATATAAGATCTGCCTTTGCATGAGAGTATGACGATATATTAGTTATTACTTTAATATCCTCAGGAAAATGATGAAGCCATATTGAAAAGACATCTTCATCCGGATAAGTGTCTGTAACCGCTTTATACATAGTACCATTCATTCCGGTAAGCATTATTTTGTCGTTGCCGCGTCTGATATATTCAAACTCGTTTTCAAGAATATCTATTCCGTTATCTTCAATAGATTTTATGAGAGAAGCTATTTTTTCATCCGTTATTCTGGGTTCGTGATTTCCCCATACCATATAACACGGTGCAATTTCTGAAATGCCCTTAAAAAGATAATCAGCTTTATCAATGTTTGTTCTTGAACTGTCAATTATATCACCTGTTATAAAAATATAATCCGGTTTTTGTTCTGAAATTTTCTTTATAAGTCTGTCAGCATAATGCTCACCCTGATTATGATAATCAGAAATCTGGACTATTTTCACACCGTCAAAGCTATCCGGAATATCACTGTTTCTGAATGTTATATTTTCAACATCAATATATGTATTTGATTGTATAGTTTCAATAACACAAAGAAGTATAACTATTATAAATGATATTAAAAATACTTTTCTTAGTCTGGGATGTCTGGTTCTTTTATTTTTATTTTTTATCATCTTTACCTCTGTTTTATTATGAACGTCGGCAGCAATATCAGATTACTACTATAACTTTGCTGCCTCCAGATTTTTCTTTTGTGACAACTATCTGCTTGTCTATTCTGTTTTTAAGCTCTGCTACATGAGAGATTATACCGACAAGTCTGTTTCCTGACGATAATCCTGAAAGTGCTTTTACAGCCTGCCTGAGTGATTCCTCATCAAGTGAACCGAAGCCCTCATCAACAAACATTGTATCAAGCCTTATGCCCCCGGCTGATGACTGAATTTCCTCTGACAGACCGAGTGCAAGTGAAAGCGATGCCTTGAATGCCTCGCCTCCCGACAATGTTTTTACGCTTCTTTCAGTTCCGTTGTAATGATCAATAACATCAAGCTCAAGGCCGCTTTGAATTCTGTTGTTTTCTGCTGCGGAGCGTCGTTTAAGTTCATACTGGCCACCTGACATTACCATGAGCTGAGAATTTGCCCTGTTTATTATTCTATCAAAATATGTCATCTGAATATATGTTTCAAGCATTATCTTTTCTTTTCCGCTTATGTTTCCGTTTGCAGTATCCGAAAGTGATTTTACCCATGTCCACTTCTTTTCAATTTCAGCAAGTGATTCAGATTTGCTTTTTATATTTTCAAGTGCATTGGTGTTTGTAGAAATCCTTGTGTGTATTTCCTTTTGAATGTTTAACAAGTATGTGCGTTTATGTGTTATCTCCTCTTTATCCTTTTGTGCACTCTCCATATCGATTTGTGCCATTGACTCAAGATGTTTTTTTAGCTGATTTACTTTTGCACCAAGCTCTGTCTGTTTTTTATCGTACTCCGAATATCTTTTTTCAGATTCATCAATAGCTTTTTTTATTGCTTCTTTCTTTTGTGCTAAAAGCTTTTTCTGCTCCAATGCTTTGCTTTTGCTTTCAAATTTCAGATTCTCGGATATTGAAGCTATCTGTTTTGTAAGTTCTGATTTTTTGCTTTCCGCTGCTGCCATTTCAGATCTGATGCCACATATTTTTTCATCAATTTTCTTAATTTGTCCTTCAAGCTCAGGTATTGATTTATTAAGTTCTGATTTCCTTACTATACGTTTTTCTTCTTCTGATATTTTCTCAATAAGCATTTTATCATGCTCATCGGCTTTTTGACACTCAGATTTGATTTTATCAATTGGCTTTTCAGATTCATATTTTCCGAATTCATCATAAAGCTGCTTTAATACAGATTCTTTAAGCTGCGTTACCTGCCCTTCAAGCAGTTTTTTTGTTCCCTCTGAATTTATTGCTTGTTTATTGTTAATATCCAGATCATTCTGAAGTGTTTCAAGCAGCTTTTCATTTCTATCAGTTTCATTAATGTTTTTTTCTTTTTGGTCAATCTGTTTCTTTACATCTGAAATCTGACTTGTCAAAATGCTTATTTTTTTATTGCTCTCATCAATAAATAAATTAATATTTTCAGCTGTTTTCTCACCGGTAAGTTTAAATAGCTGTTCTGTCAGACTATTTTTCATTTCTGACACTTTACCGTTTAATCTGCTTGCCCTCTCACTTGCCTTTACAGACGCCTTCTGTGCATCATCAAGCTCTTTTTTCAGAACCTTCAGTTCTTCCTCCGTAGGTGCCCTATCAGGCATCGGGGCAGGTACAGGATGGTTCAAAGAACCACATACAGGACAAGGAACATTATCTTTGAGCTGTTGTGCTATTATTCCTGCCTGTTCATTTAAAAATTCTCTGTTCTTTGCCAGATATTCGTTATTTAGCACATCTGCCTTCTGGGCTGCATTTTTGTAAATTTCCTGTGTTTTTTCAAGTTCCGTATATGCTTTATTATATTCGTCAAGTCCGTTTCTGAGTACAAGCAGTTCTGAATTTCTCTTTTCCTCATTTGTTTTTTCGTTCTGAAGCTTTTCAAATATTTCACCTGATTTTTCAAGCAGTTCATATTGTGACTTCAAAGACTTTATATGCTCTTTGACAGCGATAATCTGTTTATCTATTTTTTCATGCTTTAACTGGATAGCGTTATATTCTTCATTTGCCTTTTTCAAAGAATCATAGCTTTTCTTACATTTGATCAGATCACTGTTCATTGCTTCGAGCTTTGTTTTTAATATTTCATTCTGCTTTTTTTCCTGAATAAATTTTTCTCTCTGTTCTCCGGCATTTTCAAGATGTTTAAGTTCTTCCTTTGAAGCTGAAAGCTTATTTTCAAGTTTTTTCTTTTCTTCACAATTAAAATCCATTAAATTTATAAGCTCTTTTATCTGCTTTCCCACAGTTTCACTTTCCGATGTACGCTTGTCAAGCTCGTCATAATTCGGAAGTGCAGCCTCAATGACAGCAATCTCTTTATCACAAAATTCTGCTTCCGGCAGTCTCTTCTTTGCAGACTCATTTTCCTCATTAAGCTTTTGCAGTACTGATTGCTGAGATATATATAATTTTTCAGAATCAGAAAGCTCATTCCGGAGTTTGTTTTTTTCTTCAGCTTTTCCGATTATGTTGTTTATGTCCTCAAGCTTTTTATCAATTGTATCAAGTTCACTCACGCATTTTTTATTATCTTCATTGTCAGCAAGAAGAAGCTTTCCTATAAGTTCCTCTACATCTGTAATTATAAGTTCACCATTCTTTGCTTTCTTTACATCTGTCATAAGCACGTTATCCTCATGACACAATATTCCGCTTATGTACTGTGAAACACTTTTTGAAACCTGCTCACACTGATCTTTAAGATCTAACGATTCATATTTTAAATGATCCTGAAGGCTGCGAAAATAATCAGTTTTAAAAATTTTTCTGAATATCTCCTGCCTCTCCTTTGTTTCGGCAAGCAGAAGCTTTAAAAAATCTCCCTGAGCAATCATTGCAATCTGTGAAAATTGATTTCTGTCAATTCCCATAATGTCTTTTAAAGCGTTATTAACATCTTTTATCTTTGTAATCACACGTCCATCCGGAAAAAAAAGCTCCGCATCTGCCTTCTGTACCGTAATACCGTCACCTCGTTTTGAAGGACGGCTGTACTCCGGATTTCTCCTTACTTTGTACTCTTTATTAAAATATGAAAATACGAGCTCTACCTCAGTTGGAATATTACCGTCTGCATATTTTGAACGAAACATTACCGGCTCTCTGTTATCACCGCTTGCCTCTCCGTAAAGTGCAAATGTTATTGCGTCAAATATCGTGGTCTTTCCTGCACCTGTATCACCCGTAATAAGGTATATTCCTTTTTCTCCAAGCCCGTCCATATTGATTACCGTTTCGCCGGCATACGGCCCGAATGCAGAAATTCTGAGTTTCAACGGTCTCATGCTTCATCCTCCCATATTTTTTCAATAAGCTGTTCCGAAAATTTCAGCTGTTCCTGACTCATAGGCTGATTATTCTGCTTCTGATAAAATTCCGTAAATAATTCTATAGGTGATTTGCTTTCAGCCTCACATCCCTCATCAAAATGCTGAGCCGATCTTGTACGCTTATTATCATAATCAAGCTTCATAATTTTCGGATAAATGACCTTAAGCTTTCCTATGGCATCCGGAATATTCTCTTCATCCGTAAGGGTAATGTGCATGTAATCATTACAATTAATCCCCTCATATGTACTTTTAAGAGTAAGCTCCGCATATGTACCCTTTATTTCACGCATATCATATTTAGGAACAAGCGGAATTGTTCTTACACTAAGATTATTTTTTTTATTAAGTTCTGCAACAGTTACTGATTTTATATTATCTGCTTCTGAAAATGAATATTTAAGCGGTGTTCCGCAGTATCTTATCTTTTGACTTATGATATTCTGAGGTCTGTGAATATGACCGAGTGCAGTATAGTCAAAACATTCAAATACAGACGCATCCACATTATCCGTTCCGCCTACTGAAATTTCCTCTGAATCACTCCGCATTGCACCTGTTACAAACTGGTGCGTAACTATGATATTTCTACACGATGTATCTATATTCATTTCTGCAACTGCTGCCCTTAATGCATCGGTATATGTTGAGATCTCTTTTTGATTTTCAAATGATCGTACATTAGCAGGCTTTACAAACGGAAGCATATATATATTTACCGTGCCGTATTCGTCATGCATTTCAAATGGATCTACATGGCCACTGTAAACCGGCGACATATGTATACCGCTCATATTCATAAGACGTGAGCCGAATGCTATTCTCTCAGGTGAATCATGATTTCCGCTTATAACAAACACCTGCAGCTTTCTTCTGGCAAGCCTGCACAAAAAATCGTCAAACAGCTGCACCGCCTCCGCAGACGGTACAGATTTATCGTATACATCACCTGCAATCATTACACAGTCTGTATTTTCCATGTCAATAATATTAATAATTTCCGTCAAAATATATTCCTGATCCTCAAGCATTGAAAACTCATTTACTCTTTTTCCAATGTGAAGATCTGATAAATGTACAAATTTCATTTATTATTTCTCCTGACTCATATTTTAGGACAACAGGTTGTGCTGTATGTATTTTAATAACAGACAGCCTGTTTTGCATACTCATATAATTATTATATTGTATAAATTAAACAAAATCAAGTTGAAAACAATATATTTCTGTTATTAAAACAATTTATCTTGTGCGTTGACATTAAAAAATGATATAATTGATATATAAAAGCTATCCCACAAGAGAACAGGGACAGCCTGAGTAATTTTTATTTTTAAGGACATAATCCGAGAATTAAAATATTTTTAAAAATGAAGGTGCTGTTATGAAAAAATCATCAGTTATTACTTTATCTGCGGTTTTACTATCTGCCCCGGTCATGCATACAAATGCCATGACTTACAATTTATCAGATTCCGGTATTCTTCTTTATCATAATTATTCTTCATATTCAGCAATGGACAGCAGCATACACTGTTATAATTTAAGCTCCGGAGATATAACGGATATATGTTCAGATACTTTCTGCAACCCTATGAATGCTGACTTTGGAAGTCACCCTTATGACATGATATTTATGGCAATCGATAAATCAGCTGATGAGTGGGATATATACAGATACAATGCTCTAACCGGAGATATTACAAATCTCACATATTTAAGCGGATTCCGTAATGAAGATCCTAAATTCTCACCCGACGGCAAAAAAATCATTTTCAAACGTGGTTATTGGAATCACGGAATTAATGATTTTGAATATAATCTTGCTGAGCTTGATCTTGCTACATCAGATATTACAATGCTTACAGATGATATTTACGAACAATCAATGCCATATTATTCATCAGACGGCAGTAAAATTTATTATGCACTATCATATGACGATGACTCATACATATATGAGCTTCAACGCAGCACATCAGTATCATCCCCGGTATTTTCAGAAAAAAATTTATATGCATACTATCCTGTAACATCAGACAGCAATCTTTATTTTACAAAATGGCATTCATCCGACAATCATAATGACAGTATTGTAAAACTAAACAATGGGAATATTACTGTACTGCCATTTAACAATGACAATTTCAACTGCTCAGACCCATTCCCATTAAGTCAGAATGCAATGTTCTACAGCAGTACTCAGAACGGCTCATACGATATTTTCTTTTATGACGGGAATACCTCATATGAAATAAGCACAATCAATACCGGATTAAATGAATTAGGCTCATCTTTTTTCTCGTACAATGAAATAAAAAATGTTATCCTCAACACAACAGATTTCCTTCTTGGCAAGTCCTATAACGATATAAACATGGACGCTGATAACAATAATCATATTTCAATCTCAGACCTCATCTCCTTCAAAAGTCTGTGCTGTTAAGCTGATCAGACTTTTACAGATCATAACCCCATCCTGAGAAAATAAAATAATATTAGGTAGTCTGTGTTTAAAATATCCTACAATTAAACTATAGTTTAATTGTAGGATATTTATAATATTCTTTTGATGTTGAAATTTTATTATCAGTTGTAAGTGAAATGGCTGAATAGTAAAAATCTTAAAATCAATTTGTTTTTTCCAGGCACCATAACTGGCTGTCAGTTCCGGTATACGTTGATATATACACATTTCCTGCAGACGAAGGAGTTTTTCCGGTTGCAGAACCATCACTGTTGCCTGAAGCAGTCATTGCTACTGATGAATTTTTATGTGAAACAATTTTGTACTTATTATTTCCTACACTTATTATATCCCATGTCTGAGCATCAGGATCAACATCCTCATAAATCTGAACATTGCATCCATCTGATACCTTTTGATTACTGTCCTTAACTATGTCAATAACTCTGTGATCTGTGTTACAGCATGCATACATTCTGTAACAGTTCAAAGCATTATAGTATGATTTGAATGTGAATTTCTGCTCTTTACTGTCATTTGATGATGACTGATAGACATTGCTTCGGTCTGTTGTTCCGCCAACTGTTATATATTTTCCGCTTAATGCATTTTTTATTTTATATGTATTTCCGTCAAGTGTCTGCGCAGAGACAGTATCCTGTTTCTTTCCGGTAATTGCTTCATAAGATACCCAACCTACTTTATCAAGCTGTACTGTGTATTTATCGTTGGTTTCTGTAATGATTTTCTTTATAGTGAACGTTCCGGATATATCTACTGATGTTCCTCCATTTGATGTATAATATGCCTTTCCGCTGTACTGTATCTTATCCCCTTCTTTTATTGTTGAAGGCTTTGTTACAGGAGATGATGGTGTAGTAACAGAAGCAGTTGTTGTCGTTGTGGTTGTCGTTGTGGTTGTTACCTGTTTTACACTTTCATATGGTACCCAGCCGGCATTTTCAAGCTGTACTTTGTACTTATAATTTGATCCTGTTACTATATCAACTACCTTAAACGTTCCGGATACATCTACTGATGTGCCTCCGTTTGCAGTATAATATGCCTTTCCGCTGTATTGTATCTTATCGCCTTTTTTTATTGTTCCTGCAGTTGTCACTACAGATTCTTTTGTTGTAGTTGCTGCCGTTGTTACCTTTGTTGTTGTCGTTACTGATTCTGCTTTTACACTTTCATATGGTACCCAGCCAGCATTTTCAAGCTGTAACTTATACTTATACTTATCATAAGTAAGAATATCAACTATTTTAAACGTTCCGGATACATCTACTGATGTGCCTCCGTTTGCAGTATAATATGCTTTTCCACTGTACCGGACTTTATCTCCCTTTTTAAATATTCCTGCTGTAGTTGCTGCAGTTGCTTTTGTTGTAGTTGCAGCTGTTGTTACTTCAGAAGATGGTGGTTTCTTTCCTGTAAGCTTCTCATACGATACCCATCCTGTATTTTCAAGCTGTACACTATAAAGATATTTATCTCCCGGCAGAATATTTTTTACTATAAAAGTTCCTGATACATCTACAGTTCTTCCAGTTCCGTCAGCCATATAGTGCGCAGAACCATTGTATTGCACCTTATCTCCTATTTTAAGATTATCATATTTTACTGCAGAAGTGGTTGTAGCAACCGGTGTTGTGGTAGTTGCTGAAGTGGTAACTGGTGTTGTGGTAGTTGCTGAAGTGGTAACTGGTGCTGTGGTAGTTGCTGAAGTGGTAACTGGTGTTGTAGTTGTTGTGGTGGTAACCGATGTTGTGGTTGTAGGTGTTGTGGTTGTAGTAACGGATGTTGTTGGAGTATTATGCTTATCTGAAAGTTCAAGTATCTTATTTTTAGCACGTGAAGCATCCAGTATATTTATTAGTCCATCACTATTATAATCAAGCTTTACTTTGAATTCATTGCTAAGTGATATATTGCCTGAAACATAATTTTTAATAAATATGTAGTTTACGATATGCTGCTGCAGCTCATCAAGATTATCATTGAGTACATCATCCGGATTCAATGCTCTGACCGGCGCCATACCGCATGCAATATTTACTGCTATAGCAGAAGCGAGAATTGCTGCTGTCTTTCTTTCACTTTTCCTCATTTTTTAATTATCTCCTTTGGATTATTTTACAGAAGAAATCAGAACTGCATTTTTTCCAAGCTGATCATATCGTTCCTTTACGTCTTCCATATTTAATGTTAAAATTCCATTTGTAGGATCATATATCTGAACTGTATTGTTACTGTAACTATATCCGCTAAGTACAACACAATGCTCATTCTTTGGCCAGCTGATAACTTTGCCATCATTTGTTTTCCATGACGTCAAATATTGAGTTTCTGATAAATTCATTGTTGACCATATTATTACTGGTATATCCTGTGCAATATAATCAAACAGATCATAAAAAGATATCCCTGAAATATCATCTGCTGAATAAACTATACTTTTCTCTGTAAAATATTTATCTGCTGTTTCAGTTATACATGGCGCAAAACATCCGAATGACGTATCGTTTTCAGGATCTCCGGGAAATATGTATCGGAAATCAGGCCCGTATAAAACACCCTGCTCATCCTTAATAAGATCTTCTTTAGGAAGATATTCCCGCGCTATCTCCAGCTTATCAGCCTCACATCCAAGATAATTAAGCACCATTGTAAGTGAAGTCACTTCACATCCTGTCGGAAGCTCCGGTAACTGCGGTATTAATGGTATTCCCTCTATGTAATGAGATTGTACATGGGCACTTAATAATTCAATTTTTTCTTCTTTAAGCAATTTGTTGTTTTCTTCTTTTATTGATAATCCTTGTCTTATATGAACATCTGAAATTTTTCTATTTTCCTCAGGAATAATATATCTCATATTGTTCACCACCGCTAATATTATTGATAAAAGAACTGAAACTGCTATAGTGCCGGATATTGCTTTCATTTTAACTTCCTTCCATTTTTCTTGAATTAAATAAATTTTTCCGTCCCTAAGGTGGCGGATTTCATATTCACACTGAAGTAGAAGTTATGTCTATGACTGAATTCATTTAACTATGCTGTACATCGCCAAGTTAAAACAGGCAAGCCGTTATTTTAAGTTCCATTCACAACTGATGATACATTAAAATACAGCATCAATTATTATTATTTAATAACGACGAAATATTTTCACTTATTTTTTTTGCTATATATGGATTGTTCATGGTATACAAATGTATGCCGTCAACACCATTTGCAATCAGATCTACTATCTGATTGGTTGCATATGCAATGCCTGCATCCCTTAATGCATCAGGATTATTTTCATATCTCTGCATTACCTTTACAAACTTTGAAGGCAAACTTGCCCCGCACATCGAAACCATACGTTCAATCTGCTTTTTATTTACAACCGGCATTATTCCGGCTTCAATCGGAACATTTATTCCTGCGATTTTAGTTTTTTCTATGAAATTATAAAATAATGAGTTGTCAAAAAACAACTGACTCATTAAATGTGTTGCTCCTGTATCTACTTTTTTTCTCAGATTAATAATGTCAGCTGCTGCATTCTGAGATTCAACATGAACTTCAGGATAGCATGCACCGGAAATATGAAAATCTCCGTTTTTATGTATAAATTCAACCAGGTCGGATGCATATTGAAAGTTTTTTTTCGGCTCAACATCCGGATTTATATCGCCTCTTAATGCAAGAATATTTTCAATTCCATGTTCTCTGAACACATCCAGAATACTAAGAATGTCTTCCTTTGTATTATTTACACATGTAAGATGCGCTACCGACTCTATATTAAGGTTCCCTTTTATATATCCTGCGATTTTTGCTGTAATATCGTCTGCAGAACTTCCACCCGCACCATATGTCACACTGATAAAATCCGGTGACAGAGATTTCAGCTCATCAAGTGTGCTGTATATGGTTTCAACTGAACTGTCTTTCTTCGGTGGAAAGACTTCAAACGAAAGAACAGTCCTTCCCTTATTAAATAATTCAGAAATTTTCATTAATATTTCTCCCTGTATGTTTTTTCGCCCATCCAGAACCACAAAAAATCCTGGTATCCAAGTTTTGAATACCACTTATCCAAGCATGTATAGTCAATAAAAGCCTTGCTACATGAGCTGTTTTTCAGTATCTGTGTTGCACAGGCAATCATATTCATTCCTATCCCTTTGTTTCTCTCATGAGGTATAACTCCTACATATTGAAGCATTCCGGTTTTGTCATAATCTGTAGTAACCAGCGTTTGTGCATCACAATTGAAACTTGTAAATCCGACTATCCTGCCTTCTTTTTTTGCAACAAGAATATCAGAAGCTTTTGTGTAATGTGTTATCCATCTTGGTTCAACACTGCTGACCGCATTTATAAGTTGAATGTAGTCCCTGTCATTGTAAATTTCGTAAACCACATTTTCAGGATATCTGTATTCTGTTCCAATATATGAATATGAGAATTCATCAAGATCAAGAACCATATTAAGACATCCATTATAAGCACAATACCCGTTTTTCTCAAAAAAATTATGTGAAAAATTATTAATAACTGCTCCGAAAAAAAAGTCTGAACCGCCTCTCCCTAATATTACAGTTCTGCATTTTTCATTTATTATAAATTTTTCACATTCATTTAATAATGCTGTTCCATAGCCCATTTTCTGCATTTCAGGAACAACACATAACAAAGCAATTGAATTTCCGGAAACAGCAGCAAATGCAACAGGTTTATTATTATTGTATCTGATAAAAAAATGATATTTACCAGAGCTTATTTTTTTAAAAAACACTCTTTCTGCAACAGGTATATATGGAAAACATCTGATAAAAATATTGTATAATTCTGAAGTATTCATAAACATTTATGCTTTTTTACGATTTTTCAGTTCTGAAATCATCTTTTTTTTACAAAGTTTTACCTGTGCTTCTGTTTTCTCCAGTTCCTTCTTTTCCTGTTCTTCTAACATTTTTCTGATTTTGTTCTCAAGATAACTTGTATCCACATCTTCTGACACATCAAAGTAAGACAAATCTATACCTCCGTTCCCTGAATGTTTATATTCAACATTTATTTTATCATTTAAAATAAATTTTGTCAATAGATTTTATATATCATAATTTCATATAAATGGATCTGATATTATTAATATACCACTCAGGCTCAGTTTTTTCCTTATTAATCAGCATCACATTTTTTCTCCACTACATGGCATTTTATTATACTATTATTTTTATTTTTTTATTGAACAGATCGGAAGAGCGTCGTGTAGGGAAAGAGTGTTCAGA